>NZ_CAXAQF010000003.1:0-325075 GCF_963970735.1 Pseudomonas sp. RA_35y_Pfl2_P32 | reverse complement strand
TTCTTTTCGGTCACTTGATTGACTGCTTGGATTTTGAATTCTTCGGGATAACGCGGGTTGCTCATGGCACCTCCTGATTGGCCTCATTTTAAGGCATGGAGGTGTCTACGAAACCCGGGGCGATTCATATCGAGGGTGGGCAGCCAGTGCGCCCAATCATTGGCTGTAGGGCGCGCGAGGGTTTCATCAGCCGCTTCCCACTCGGCACCAATGGCATCAATGGTCGTGAGGTGAGAAAGCGTCAAATCCTGGAGGCGGAACGTGGTCGCTTTTGAAAGCAGAAATTTGCGCAACGCCAACATCGCGGATGACTTACCGCTGTTGTTAGCGCCGACAAGAAGGGTGGTGGTGCTTGCCAAGTCGATTCGAACTGACAGGAGCTTGCGGAAGTTCGCGATCTCCAGGTGCTGGATCTGCATAGTCGCTTCCTTGTGACGGCTCAGGGCGGTTTGCCGGGCTGATGGATTTCCAGACTTTAGCCCAACGCCTAAGGGACTCCAATAGGCATGATAGGGTTTTGCCACTGCGCCAACATGTCATGAATTTCGACCGCTGTACCCACCGACAAGCATCGGAATTGTCGTATGATGGCCGCCTGCCATTGTGATGAGCATGTAGAGGTGGGGATGCCGGACGAGGTTTTGAACGCCAACCAGCTAAAGACCCTGGTTCGCCATGTCGTTGCCGCCCAAGGCAACGGCTTCATCAAAGATCTGCTGCGCGAGTGCGATAGCCGAATCGGCGTCACCAAGGAAAATTTCATCGCCAACCTTGAGGGCGCCATCGACGAAGGCAAACTGACCCAGGCGCGCCTGGACGCCTGGCTAGCGGAGGTCGAAGGCTGGGGCGATCAATTTGTCTACGTGCTCGAGCCCCCGGCTGTGAGTCCTGGCGCGGTGGCTGGTCTGCTCACCAACAGTCCGGTTGCCGGTTTGATAGGCGCCGCACCGAGCCTCGACTTCCCGGACGACCTTGAACTTAAACTGGTCAAGCATGACGACACGGGTCTGTCCATGCTTTGGCACCAGCGGAAGGAAGGATGGAACCGTTGGCCTGCACGGGATTTCCAGGAGCAGGAAGACTTGGATCGCGTGCGTTTCGACGCCTACCGCCAACGCCTTGATCGCAGTGCTGTCAGGTTTGAATGGCAATATGGCGCGCCGTACTGCGCGCTCATGATCCAGCGCAGCGCCGACATCGATCATCCTGCTGTGTTCGAGTCCATCCAAGCTTTGTTTGCCGATGTGCTGATCTCGCATGAACCCTTGAAGCGGATCATGTTGATGGAGGCGCTGCGGAACTCGGCGAAGAATGCCGGGAGCGTGCAATCGACCCGGTACGAAATGGCGAGCGGGTACGTGGAGTTGGGCTCCCTTGTCCCCGGCAGCGGCATCGGAGCGGTCGAGCCTGTGCGCGTCGTGCTGCAAAGCGTCGACGTCGATCAGTTTGACCGGGCGAAAGGATATCTGAACTTCGCGTCCGAAGAACATGGCACTAGTCGCAATTTCTCGGTTGAGGTCTTTGGTGACGAGGCAAAGCTGCGCATCTGGGCGCAGTGCAAGCGTGAAGACGTAGTGACCATGTTGAACTTGATCATGGAGCTCAACAAAACGCCATGATGTTCGATCACCCACCACAACGTGAATGGATTGAGGAGGTAGGTCGCAGGCTGGAGCTCGGAAACGAGCTCACCTTCACCGTGGAGGAGTTCGCCCGGAGCGTGAACGAAGACGACATTGCCGGATTGGAATCTTTTCTGGCCACGTTGGTAGGTAAGGGGACGGCTTCTGAACTGCACAGCTATCGCTGCCCGATGACGGCGTGCAGACGCTCACTTCCTGAAGGATCAACGCTGCTCGAGTGTCCGTACTGCCACACTGACTATCAGGAACAGGGCGTCCAGCCCATGCCGATGACATTCTATCGTTTGAAGGGCGCCCTGAGCCGCGACCTGCGCTGGATGATCGTGGTTCATGGGATGAATAGCCGTGCCCCTTGGCAGGAGGCGTTCAGCTGGGAGATCGCCAGCCGCCTCAAGTACTCGGCCCCGATCCTCATCTACAAATATGGCTGGGCGACCATAGATGTGTTGGTTGCTCCTTACCATCGCCATCTCGCTAGGAAACTTGGCCATCGCATTCGAGAGGCCATAGCACAAGCACGGCTCGCAAAACGAACCGATCGCCCGGACGTCATTGCGCACAGCTTCGGTACCCGACTATTTTCCTTGGTGCTGGAGGATGAGAATTTTGCAGACCTGACCTTTGGCCGCATCATCACGGCGGGCAGCATTATCCATCCGGATTTCGACTGGGGGCGGCACGTCAAGAGTGGCCGGATCGAGGCGGTGCTCAACCATGTTGGTGCGAAGGACGGCTCAGTGCCCTTTGCACACTACACCATCCCAGGCACGGGCCCAGGCGGTAAGGTTGGCTATACCTCTGAAGCTGCCCACAACGTGCGAAACTGTGCGTTTGGCCACTCGGACTTTTTCAAACCAGTCAACATGAAGGCTTTGATTGCAAACGGCGGGCTTTGGCACAGCTTCCTCACCCGGCCACTAGACCTCTTCATGCCGGAGGGCTTATTTGTGGTGCGCAAGCCTTGGCGTGGCATGTGTTGGCCACTCAAGTGCACGCTACGGCTGGTAGGTATGGCGCTATTTTTGGTTGCACTACCTTTCTCGCTTGCCCGCCGGCTCCTCGATCCTTGAGACAGGGCAGGGCGTGACACCTCCAGGCCTGCAGATGGCTGGCGAGCAGTTTCCTGCCTCAGTTCCCCATCTGACGTGCCGCAGGGGCGTTTTCCATACTCCAGTGAGGTGATCAACGAATGAAGGGAATACGTGATAGGCAAATCTGGCTACAGCAGTTCAATAAAAGCCCGGATGACCTTGCTCTTGCGACGCACATGCTTAAGAGTCTGCTTCACATTGACCACTCTTACCTGAATATCCTGCTGGCTAACGTCATCATCGGCCAGTTGGTGACCGAGGGGCCTTGCGCACTTTTCATTGAACGAGAGCTGCCTCGCAACAAACATCAGATTGTTACGGATTTCATTGGGAGTGGCGAACGCGTTAACAGGATGCTGAGTTCCTTGTGGCGGGTGAGGTCTGTCAGGAGCTGGGCCTCCTTGCGACAGACATGAACGATCGATCAGATCGTACCTAGTACATTATTTAACATAATATACATTATGCGAATAGCCAGATATGAACCAAGGGGGCTCTGGTGGTCAGATTTGAGCGCAGGCCCAGCCTTCCACACCCAGTTCGCTGCCTGGCGATGTCACAGGCAATCCATGCCTCTGGTCATGCACGTTCGTTGCAATGACCCTTTGCGTTGGCCAACGTCCACCTGAGTATTGTCATCGGCACCGGCTAGACACATGTCGTGCTGCAGGCACGCTCATTACGCCTGATGGCGGCACCTTTCACGCGATGGGTTTAATGGGCGTCGTTGAAGTACCGATCACGCTTGCGGTATTCCCCATATCGGGACGTAATTCAGCCTTGCCATTCAAGAAGTCCAACGCGCGTTGCCAATCAGCAGCAGTCATGGCGCCAAGCCTGGTCGAAATAGCCTTCAGTTCATCATCGGAAATCTTATCCATGTTCGTTCTCGTCATAGGCAGCATAAGTTGCTGGAAGCCCCATGTTCCGGGCATTCGAAGGTTGTGGTTACTGTAGGAAATACCAGTTTTTTAGCGTTTCTGACGATATTGGCTATTTCCATATTCAACAATGCCAGAGCGCGTTGTGCAGGTGATGGATTGGGATTTACTGCGTACGAGCGTCATCGTTCATGTCCATCGCAAGCGAGCTCACTCCTATACCAAATGCGAGGTGTGCCCTGCCCCTTATATTCCTATAACTTATAACTCAACTAAAGGTCTATTTAGTTGAGTTATATATTGATGGGAGTTGAGAGGCCTCTGACTTGCCCCCTGCCCCTCGGCTATTTATCAGTGCCCGGCGCAGTTCGCGTTGTGCGTTGTTCCTGACTACGCTTCTGTTCGGATCCCTATCGGAGTTTGGGCAATGAGCAAGAAAAAACAGGCGCTTGCGAAAGTACAGTCACCCGCACCGCTGGGTCGCAAGGACTACGAAAAGCAACTTGCCGCCCTGCACGTGGAGCTGGTGAAGTTGCAGCAATGGGTGGTTGCCACGGGGGCCAAGGTCGTCATTGTGTTCGAAGGCCGTGACGGTGCGGGCAAAGGCGGCACGATCAAGGCCCTCACCGAGCGCGTCAGTCCGCGGATCTTTCGGGTGGTTGCCTTGCCTGCCCCTTCGGAGCGGGAAAAATCCCAGATGTACCTGCAGCGCTACATGCCGCACATGCCCGCCGCTGGCGAGGTGGTGATCTTCGACCGCAGTTGGTACAACCGCGCCGGTGTGGAACGGGTCATGGGTTTTTGCACTGAGGATCAGGTGCGCACGTTCCTCGACCTGGCTCCAGCTTACGAACGCTTGATGGTCAATTCCGGCATCCTGCTGTTCAAGTACTGGCTGGAGGTCAGTCCGGAGGAACAAAGCCGTCGCCTCAAGCAGCGCATCACTGACGGGCGCAAGACCTGGAAACTTTCGCCCATGGATATCAAATCCTACAACCGCTGGGATGAGTACACCCGCGCGCGCGACGAGATGTTCCAGGCCACCGATTCAGGATGGGCGCCCTGGCATGTGGCCCGTTCGGAGAACAAGAAATCGGTGCGGCTCAATGTGCTCACTCACCTGCTGGAACACATTCCCTACGAACCCATCAAACAACCGCGAGTCAGGCTGCCCAAGCGCAAGGTGGGCGACTACAAGGCCATCAACTACCCGTTCAAGTACATCGCCGAACGGTTCTGAGCCCAAGGCCAAGTGATTCACCACAGGGCCGGGCGCATCTATGGGCAATGCATGGAAGTTGATGGGGTTGATGGTGCTCGTCCTGTTCGGGCCGGGGTCCGTTGCCGTGGCAGCAGATTCCAGCCCGGTAGGCCTGGTGACCAAGGCCGAGCAGTCGACGCTTGTCGTTGCGCAGAATGACTTGCCGGGCTTGCAGGCCCGGCTTGACGGCCTCAAGCAGCAGGTATCGCTGGCCGACAGTCTGTCCCAGTTGGTCAGCCTGCAAGACTTGATTCAGGCCTACCTCAACGACGTCGAGCGGCAACAGTCGGCGCTGTTGCCGGTGCAGGCCCAGCTCCAGTCCCAGTTGGGGGTCCTGGGCCCCGCCTCTCCTGACGAACAGGCGCCGGAAAATACCGACATTGCGATCCAGCGCATCCATCTCATCGAGCAGAAAGACAAGCTCGACAGCAGTTTGAAAACCCTGGCCGGTCTCAAGGCCAGTGCCACGGAACTGACCACCCAGATTGCCGCGCTGCGCCGTAGTCGGCAACGGCTGAGTGCGGTGCTGCAGGAGATCGGCGCCACGCTGGCCTCGGTCTGGCAGCCGGGCCAGCGCCTGGCGAGCAGTGTGTTGCTGCTGTTGGTCCTGGCCATCTGGACTCTGGGCCGAAGAGTGGCCGAACGGGGGTTGGTCTGGGTGTGCATTCATCGCATGCCCGAAGGTCGGCTGCGCCGCAGTTCATTGGCGCTGGCGTCGATCCTGGCCACATTGCTGACCGCTGCCTGCGCCTTGCAGTTGCTGTTTTATGCGGTGACGCGGCAACTGCCGTTGACCCCCATGCTGCAGAACCTGGCCGAAGAAATCGAAAAGCTGGTGTACACCTGCGTGCTGATTACCGGCCTGAGCCGCGCCCTGCTCTCGACCCGCCATCCCTCCTGGCGGCTGCCGGCAATTGCCGATCCCGTGGCCCTGGCCATGGAGCACTTTCCGCAGATCCTGGCGGGGGTGCTGCTGGTCCTGGTGACGCTGTCGCAGATCACCAACGTCAGCGGCATGAGCACCCAGGTGGTGATTTTTGGTCGAGGGGTGATCGCCCTGATCGTCACCTTGATCATCGCCACCCTGCTGCTGCACATCAGTAAGGTGCGCAAGGCCGTGGCCGACAGCGGTGAGGCCCCGGAAGCCGGCACCACCCTGGCCGGGCTGATGTACACGTTCGCCAGCCTGGCGACAGTGGTGTCCATATTGGCGCTGCTGATTGGCTACATCTCGCTGGCCCGGTTCATCACCTATGAAATCGTCTGGATCTTCATTGTGTTCTCCGGTTTCTACCTGCTGATGCAGTTGCTCAAGGATCTGTGCGAGTACCTGTTTTCCCCCAGGCAAGCCAGCGGCAAGGCGCTCAAGCAGTTGCTGGGCATTGGCGATGCGCGCCTGGAACAGGTGTCGACGGTACTGTCGGGGGCGGGTCGCGCGAGCATGCTGTTGTTTGCCTTGATTGCGCTGCTGGTGGGCGGCGTCGGCACCACGTTCGGCCAGCTGTTTGCCCAGGCCCTGGAGATTCTCGGCGGCGCGGGTCTGCGCAAACTGAACATTATTCCGGGGCATTTGCTCAACGCGGTGTTGGCGCTGTTGATTGGGGTCTACCTGATCCGCTCCCTGCGCCGCTGGCTGGACAACGAGTTCCTGCCCAAGACCGCGATGGACCCCGGCATGTGTGCGTCCCTGAGCACGCTGTTTGCCAACATCGGTTACGCCCTGGTGATTCTGCTCACCCTGTCATCGCTGGGGGTGAAATGGACGAACCTGGCCTGGATCGTCAGCGCATTGTCGGTGGGCATCGGTTTTGGCTTGCAGGAAATCGTCAAGAATTTCGTCTCCGGCCTGATTCTGCTGACCGAGCGGCCGGTCAAGGTCGGCGACCTGATCAGTATCAGTGGGGTCGAAGGGGACATTCGGCGGATCAACGTCCGGGCCACGGAAATCCAGCTCAGTGACCGTTCCATTGTGATAGTCCCCAACTCCCAGCTGATTTCCCAGAACCTGCGCAACGTGACCCTGGGCGGTAGCGCCCAGGGGGTGGCGACGCTGGAGCTGACTTTCCCACTGGATATCGACCCCGAGCAAGTCAACAACCTGCTGTACAACGCCTACTGCGAACACGAGAGCATCCTCGACCACCCTGCCCCCTTCGTGCGCTTCAGCAAGTTGACGCCCGACGGTATCACCCTGACCGTCACCGGCTACGTCAGCAGCCCCAGAGTGGTCGGCAAGATCAAGAGCGACCTGCTGTTCGAGATCCTCAAGCGCCTGGGGGCTGCTGGCATCAGCCTGGTCAAACCGGCGGCGGAGTGAGCGCCGGCCTCAGTTCATTTCTTCCTCGCGGATCAGCTTCTTGTTGATCTTGCCGACGCTGGTCTTGGGGATCTCGGTGACGAACTTGAACTGCTTGGGGATCGCCCACTTGTTGATCCGCCCGCGCTCGACAAACGTCTGCAGGTGCGCTTCCAGAATCTTGCGATCCAGGAAGTGCCCGGGCTCGCACACCACCAGGGCCATAGGACGCTCACCCCACTGCTCGTCGACGATGCCCACCACCGCCACCGACATCACCGCCGCGTGTTCGCTGATCAGGCTTTCCAGCTCCAGGGAGCTGATCCACTCCCCGCCCGTCTTGATCACGTCCTTGATCCGGTCCTTGATTTCCACGCCGCCCCGGGCATCGATCGACGCCATGTCGCCGGTGTGCAGCCAGCCGCCCTGCCACAGCTCGGCGCCCTTTTGCGGCTCCTTCAGATACCCCTGGGTCAGCCACGGCGCGCGCACCACGATCTCGCCCAGGGCTTCACCGTCGTGGGGCACGTCGTTGCCTGCGGCGTCGATGATTTTCAGGTCGACCATCGGCACCGGCACCCCGGTCTTGATACGCGTGGCCAACTGGTCTTGCATCGGTTGTTGCAGATCCTCGGCCCGCAGGTAGGTGGTGCACAGCACCGGGCAGGTTTCCGACATGCCGTAGCCACTGTGGACCTGGATTCCCCTGGCACTGGCTTCGCTGGCAATGCCCAGGGTCAGCGCGCTGCCGCCCAGGAGCATTTTCCAGCCATCAAAACGGCTGTGCTTGCCGGCTTCGCAGTTGAGGATCATCTGCAAAATGGTCGGCACACAATGGGAAAACGTGACCTTTTCCTCACGGTACAACTGCACCAGGCGATTGGGCTCATAGCGCCCCGGGTACACCTGTTTGAGCCCCATGAGGGTGGCGACATAGGGCACGCCCCAGGCATGCACATGGAACATCGGGGTGATGGGCATGTACACATCATCGGAGCGCAACAGCGGCAGGCCTTGATAGGCCCCCAGCGTGCCCACCGCATTGAGGGTGTGCAGCACCAGTTGGCGGTGGGTGAAATACACCCCTTTCGGATCGCCCGTGGTGCCGGTGGTGTAGAACAGCGTCGCCACCGAGTGTTCATCGAAGTCGGGGAAGTCGTACTGGTCCGCTGCCTCGGCCAGCAGGTGCTCGTACTCCCCCACCACCGGCAGGCAGGTGGCGGCCGCGGTGTCATCGGTCAGTTGCAGGTAACCTTTGACCGTCGTCAGTTGCCCTTGCAACTGCTCGACCAGGGGCAGGAAGTCGTCATGCACCAGCACCAGATCATCCTCGGCGTGGTTCATGGTGAAAAGCACCTGCTCCGCCGACAGGCGAATGTTCACGGTGTGCAGCACCGCGCCGATCATCGGCACGGCAAAGAAGCACTCCAGGTAACGGTGGCTGTCCCAGTCGAGCAAGGCCACGGTGTCCCCGGCCTTGACGCCGGCGGCGGTCAAGGCGTTGGCCAGGCGGCGGATCCGCTGGTTGAGGGTCTGGTAGCTGTAGCGCAGTTTGTCGGCGTAGACGATTTCCCGCCCTGGCTCGTAGCGCACCCCGGAGAGCAGCAATTGCTTGATCAGCAAGGGATAGGCGTAGGCGCCGGCGGCCGGGGGAATGATTCTTGTCGCGATCATGCTGGGTTTCCTTGTCCGTTCGATCAGAATTGCGCGGCTGGCAGTTCATAAAGGCAGGCACTACCGGCCCTGACCGAGGCGCTCAGTGAGTGGATACGCGGCAACAGGCGAGCGAAGTAGAAACGCGCAGTGCCCAACTTGCTGGCATAGAACTCATCCTCATGGGCCTTGCCCATGGCCGCCTGGGCCATCAGCGCCCACATATAGGCATAGGCGGTGTAGCCGAAGACCTGCAGGTACTCCACCGAGGCCGCGCCGATTTCATTCGGGTTGTCCTGCGCCCGATCCAGCAGCCAGGCAGTCAGTTCGTCGAGGTTGTCGACGGCGGCGCTCAGCGGCTTGCAGAACTGGCCCATGTCCGCTTCGGCATTGGCGATGAAGTGGCGCATTTCTGCGGCGAACAGCCGGTACAGCGCCCCGCCGCTGCCGACGATCTTGCGCCCGGCCAGGTCCAGGGACTGAATGCCATTGGTGCCTTCGTAGATCTGGGTGATGCGCACATCGCGCACCAGTTGCTCCTGGCCCCACTCGCGGATGTAGCCGTGGCCGCCAAACACCTGCTGGCCGTGCAGCGTGGTTTCCAGGCCCATGTCGGTGAGGAACGCCTTGGCCACCGGTGTCAGCAAGGACACCAACTCCTGGGCGCGGGTGCGGGTTGCCGGGTCTTCGCTGTACTTGGCCGTGTCCAGTTGCAGCGCCACGTAGCTGGAAAAGGCCCGGCCGCCTTCGTTCAAGGCTTTCATGGTCAGCAACATGCGTCGCACATCCGGGTGCACGATGATCGGGTCGGCGGCTTTTTCAGTGGCTTGCGGGCCAGTCGGCGCGCGGCTCTGCAGGCGATCGCGGGCATACTCGACGGCGTTCTGATACGAACGCTCACCCAACGCCAGGCCTTGGATACCCACGCCCAGGCGCTCGTAGTTCATCATGGTGAACATCGCGGCCAGGCCCTTGTTCGGCGCATCGATGATCCAGCCGGTGGCACCGTCGAAGTTCATCACGCAGGTGGCGGAGGCCTTGATGCCCATCTTGTGTTCAATGGAGCCGCACGACAGCGCGTTGGGGGCGCCCAGGGAGCCATCGTCGTTGACCAGCACCTTGGGCACCAGGAACAGTGAAATACCCTTGGGCCCGGCGGGCGCATCCGGCAGTCGGGCCAGCACCAGGTGGATGATGTTCTCGGTCAGGTCGTGCTCACCGCCGGTGATGAAAATCTTGCTGCCGCTGATCCGGTAGCTGCCATCGGCTGCCGGCTCGGCCCGGGTGCGAATCAGTCCCAGATCGGTGCCCGCATGGGCTTCGGTCAGGCACATCGAGCCGGTCCAGGTGCCGGCGTACAGGTTCGGCAGGTAACGTTGCTTGAGGGCCGGGCTGGCATGGGCGTTGATCGACAGGCAGGCGCCGGCGGTCAGCATCGGGTACAGGCCAAACGACAGGCTGGCGGCGTTGACCATCTCCTCGACCTGGGCCGAAATCGCCTTGGGCATGCCCATGCCACCAAACTGCGGGTCGCCGCCGACACCCACCCAACCGCCTTCGGCAAACGCCTGGTACGCCTCGGCGAACCCCTGGGGCGCAGTCACCTTGCCGTTGTCCCAGTCACAGCCTTGTTCGTCACTGCTGCGGTTGAGTGGCGCGATCACGTGCCCACATAGCTTGCCGGCCTCTTCGAGAATCGCCGCGGCGGTCTCTGGGTCGATGACCTCGGCCAGGCCCGGCAATTGCGCCCATAACCTGGAAACCTGGAACACCTCATTGAGGACAAACTGCATGTCACGCAAAGGGGCTTTGTAATCAGACATAGTTGGCTTTCTCACAAGTTGTCAGTGCATCAGGCATACCCTGACGTTGGGATGTGTCGGTTGTACCGGCGGGGGCCACGGAGTTGTCGGCTGCCACCCGACGCTCCAGCGCCGGATCTCGCAGCAGGAAGTACGACAGGGCCGGAATCAGGATCAGCGCGCCCAGCATGTTCCACAGGAACATGAAGGTCAGCAGGATGCCCATGTCCGCCTGGAACTTGATGGGCGACCAGACCCAGCACACCACGCCGGCGGCCAGGGTGATGCCCACCAGGCCCACGACCCGACCGGTGAACGACACGGCATTGCGGTAGGCCTGGGCCAGTGGCAGGCCCTGGCGCTGGTAATGCAGCTGCACGCTGAGCAGGTACAAGGCGTAGTCCACGCCGATTCCCACGCCCAGGGCGATCACCGGCAGGGTCGCGACCTTGACGCCGATGCCCATGACCACCATCAGCGCTTCGCACAGGATCGAGGTCAGTACCAACGGCAGCAGCGCCACCAGGGTTGCGCGCCAACTGCGGAAGGTAATCAGGCAGAACAGCGTGACCGCCGCATAGACATACAGCAGCATGCTGCGATTGGCTTCGCGCACCACAATGTTGGTGGCCGCCTCGATCCCGGCGCTGCCGGCGGCCAGCAGGAACTGGCGATCGTCGCTGCTGTTGTCGCGGGCGAATTTATCGGCGATGGCCACCACCTCATCCAGGGTCTGGGCCTTGTGGTCCTTGAGGTAGGCAATCACCGGCATCAGCGAGCAATCGGTGTTGAACAGTTCCGGGGAATTGACCGAGGCCTGCTGGGCCGCATAGTTCAACACGTCCTGGTTGCGCTGGATGCTGTTGAGCTTAGGGTTGCCCTCATAGGTGCCCGCAGTGATCTGGCGCACGGCATTGACCAGCGAGGTGGTGGCCTGCACGCCCGGTGACTGCTGCAGTTCCCAGGCCAGGCGGTCGGCGAGCACCAGGGTCTTGTAGTTCAGGCAGCCCTCGGGAGCGGTCTTGATCATCACCGCGAACAGGTCGCTGGACAGCGCGTAATGCTGGGTGATGTAGGCGTTGTCGCGGTTATAGCGCGAATCGGCGCGCAGCTCCGGGGCGCCACTTTCCAGGTCGCCGATCTGCAGGTGCAGGCTGATCATGAAGCCGCCGATGCCCATCACCACGGCTACCAGCACGGCCCCCGTGGCCCACTTGGCGCTGGTGAAACGGTCGAGCCAGTCCCACAGCTTGCCAAACCCTTTGTGGCCGTCGGCCCGGGTGTCAATCTTCAGGGCCCGCTCGGCTGCCTTGCGGCAAACACCGACATAGGACAGCGCCACCGGCATCAGCAACAACGAGGTAAAGATCAGTACGGCGACACCGATGCTGGCGCTGATGGCCAGGTCCTTGATCACCGGAATGTCGATCAGCATCAGCACCGCAAACCCCACGGCGTCAGCCAGCAGTGCGGTGACCCCGGCAATAAACAGGCGGCGAAAGGTGTAGCGCGCGGCGATCAGCTTGTGGGTGCCGCGGGCGATGTCTTGCATGATCCCGTTCATCTTCTGCGCGGCATGGGACACGCCAATGGCGAAGATCAGGAACGGCACCAGCACCGAGTACGGGTCGATGGCATACCCCAGCCAGGCGACGATGCCCAATTGCCAGACCACCGCGATCAGCGAGCAGCCGACCACCAGCAAGGTGCTGCGCACGCAACGGGTATAGAGGTAGATGATCAGCAGCGAGGTCACCACCGCCAGGCCGAAGAACATCATCACCTGGATCAGGCCGTCGATCAGGTCGCCCATCAGCTTGGCGAAACCGATCACCCGGACCTTGTACGGGCCCTTGCCCTCCTCCCCCGACGCACGCGCCGCCTTGTCGCCGGCATATTCGATCTTGTCGCGCAGTTGCTCTTCAAGCATCTGCGAGAACGCGTGGTAGTTGATCGGCTGGCCACCGGCAGCGGCCTTGTCCAGCAGCGGGATGATCAGCATGCTCGACTTGTAGTCGCTGGCCACCAGGCTGCCGACGATGCCGGCCCGGGCGATATTCTGGCGCAACTGCTCGATCTGCTCGGGCTTGCCCTCATAGGTGTCGGGCATCACCGGCCCCCCCTGGAAGCCCTCCTCGGTGACCTCGGTCCAGCGCACGGCCGGGCTCCACAGCGACTTCATCCAGGCACGGTCGACGCCTTCGGTGAGGAACAACTGATCGTTGACCTGCTTGAGCACGTCCAGGTAGGCCGGGTCGAAGATGTCGCCCTGGGTGTTCTCCACCACCACCCGCACCGAGTTGCCCAGGCCGCGCAGGGACTGGCGGTTCTCCAGAAAGTTCTGGATGTAGGGCTGGCTCTGGGGAATCATTTTTTCGAAGCTGGGGCGCAACTCCAGGCGGGTGACCGCCATATAGCCCAGCACCAGGGTCGCCAGCGCCATCAGCAGCATGAACAGCGGCCGGTAGTTGAACACCAGGCGTTCCAGGCGGTTGCCGGAGCGTTGGTCGAAGTCACACACGTCGCGGATGACCGGCATGGTGTCTTGCTTGATATTGCCCATGTCTGGGTTCTCGCTCTAAGGATTCGAGGTCTTATTCGCCGGACAGCGCCCGTGCGCCACGGCTACCCACCACCACCAGCGCGCCATTGGCGGCCTGGGTGGCACCGGTCACCGGGGCGGGGGCGGCTTGCGGCACCAGGTGCAACTGCGCGCCAGGCCCCTGGCTCAGCAGCTCCTGCCCGCCCTGAGTGAACAAGTGGTATTGGCCCTTGGCGTCGAGCAGGCCGGCGGTGATGCTGCTGTGCAGGCCAGTGTCCAGCGGCGTCCAGCGGCGTCCAGCTCAGGCCGCCATCGACGCTGCGCAGCACGTTGCCGCGCAAGCCGTAGGCCAGCACCTCGCCAGGTTTGCCGAGCACCCCGAAAAAACTGCCCTGGTACGGCGTAGCCAAGGCAACGAAGCGTTGCCCGGCCTCATCCCAGCGCAGCATCAAGCCCTGTTCGCCGGCGATGTACAGCGCATCGCCGGTGGAGGCGATGGCGTTCAGGTGAAAGCCCTGGGGGTTGTCGGTGCGGTCCTGAAACGGTGTCCAGCTCAACCCACCGTCCTCGGTGCGCAGAATCAGGTTGAACACGCCGACCACATAACCGAGCTTGTCGTTGGCGAACCACACGTCGAGCAACGGCTTGTCGGCGCCCTGCTCCACCATGCGCTGGCCTTCGTCTGCCAGTTGCGCCCAGCGCTCGTTACCCGGCTCGGCAGCGGCCAGGTCGCCGTAATGCTTGACCAGCAAGGCGCCGATCTGGCGCCCGTCCAGTTGTTTGCTCCAGCTCGCCCCAGCGTCGCGGCTGTGCAAGACCACGCCGTCGTTACCCACCGCCCAGCCTTGCGTGGGCGATGGAAAACTCACCGCGTTGAGATCGGCGCTCACCGGCACCACGGCTTGCTGCCAGTGGGTGCCGCTGTCATCGGAATACAGAATATGGCCACGCTGGCCGACCGCGATCAGCCGCTCGCCGGCCCGCGCCATGCCTGACAACGGGCTGCGCACTGCCAGCGGGCTGACCTTGGCTGGCAGGTCCAGGACATCGACGTAGCCAGCGGCCAACGTCAGGCCCTGGCCAACGGTAAGCACGGCGCCCAGCGCCCATTGCAGGTACTTTTTGTACGAACCCATACCGCGTCCTCTTCGGAAAACTGCGCCAGGCCACACAACCGTGTGGCCTGGCGTTGACACCTGGCATCCTTGCCGATCAGCGAATGCCCGAACCTGCCAGGGACTCCGGCGACCACTGCGCCTTGGAGAGCGGCTCGATGTACTTGATGCCGCCGTAAGGGCCAACCACACCGTTGATGTTGTAGGAGCCACCGACCAGGTCGTAGATCATGAAGGGCGTGGAGTCCGGGATCTGCTTGTCATAGCTCTGGCTGAGAAACGCGAAGGAGCCGCGATACAGTTGGCCACGGGCGTCGTACTGGTCTGAGGCCAGAGCGGTCCAGCTGTCTTCATCGAGGTAGAAGCGGCGTTTCTGGTAGATGTGCCGGGCGCCGGCCTTGAGGTTGCCCTCGACCACCCACACCCGGTGTTTTTCCCAGCGCACATAGTCCGGTGCCAGGTGATTGGCGGTGGTCAGCGACTTCGGGTCCTGGGCGTAGGTCAGCTTGTAGGTGTTGTAGGGCACGATCATTTCCTGCTTGCCCACCAGCTTCCAGTCGTAGCGGTCCAGCGCCCCGTTGAACACGAACACATCGTCGTAGGTGCCCGCGCCGGCGGTACCTGGGTTCGGTGTGTCGTAGGCCAGGTTCGGGGCCAGCTTGACGCGACGCTGGCCAGGCAGGTATTGCCAGGCGCGACGGGGTTGTTGCAGCGGGTTGGCGGCGTCCTTGAGCATGATCGCTTCGCCGGCCCGGCGTGCAGGACCGGTGTACGACAGCTTCATCTGGTAGTACACGTCGGCACTGCTGATGGGCTGCGCGAGGTTTTCGTAGATTGGGTAGGAAATCATTGCCTGGCCGGTGATCGCCAGGCTCGCCACGCCGGCGGAGTCGACGTTCCAGGAGTCGTACTTGGAGTTGATGTTGACCCCCTGGTAGCGCAGCAGGAAGTTCCACATCGCCTCATTGCCCGACTGCGGGATCGGGAACGGTACGCCGGGCAGCACGTTGTCGATGGCCAGGCCGCCGTCCAGGGACTTGGCGCCGGTGGCGTTCTTCAGGCCATTGTCCAGCACGGCCTTGGGCAAGGTCACGGTGCGGTGGGTCGGGTAGACGTTGACGTGGAAACTGGGGAAACGCTTGGCCAGCTCCAGGGTGGTCGCCGTCAGTGCGCCCTTGTACTGTTCGGCATTCTTGCCGTCGATCACCAGCACCGGCTTTTCATCGGCAAAGGGGTCCGGACGCATGCTGTCGCCGGCCTTGAAGCTGGCCGGCGGGGTGGTCAGGCCGCCGCTGTAGGCGGGAATCGAGCCATCGGCATTGCCGGCCTTTTCTGCCCCGACCAGGGTCAGGCTGCTGCCCAGTTTGGCGGCTTCCTGGGCGGAGACGGCGGCTTGGGCCTGGCCGGCTATGACCAGGGCCAGTGAGGCGGCCAACACGGTGTGCACGAATTTCATCTTGTTATTCTCCTGCTGATTCGAGTCAGCGATTCGTGAGTTAAAACGTGGTTTTCATCGTCAGGTACAGGGCACCACGGTCTTGGGTAGTGGCTCCGCCACCGGAAAAGGCTGAGTAGCCCCCGCCATAGCAGGCGTAGTTTTCGTTGCCGCTGAAGGCATTCGGGGTCGAGCCGTCGCCGCTGCCGGCATTGGCTGCGCCGGTGCTCGACCCGCTGTTGTCACACTTGTCGGATTCGCCGAAGGAATCGACGTACTTGAGGTCGACAAAGTATTTGTTGTAGGCCACGGCGCCGACGCCCACCGCGTAGTTGCCGGTGTTCCTGGCGCCCCCGCCGGAGACCGGCGATACACCGTCCAGCCCGACGTTGACCGACAGCGGCATGCTGAGGTCGACCCCCGGGAACACCTGGTACCAGGTCGGCGTGAAGTTGACGGCCAGGCCCCAGTTGTCGCGCGTCGGCGCGTCAATCCCGCGATAGCTGCCGTTGCCCTTGTACAGCGCTTCGTTTTTGTCATCGAGCTTGAGCAGGTTGCTGTAGTACAGCTCGGCGAGCAGGTTGGCCGAGTCGAACAGCGGGGTTTTCGGCAGGCTCACCAGACCGTTGAGGGTCCAGTGCAGGGTGTCACCGGTGGCGCTCATGCTGTCGCCCCGGCTCGGGGTGTCATAGACCACACCGGTGGCGGCAGTGCGGGCCGGCAACAGACCAAGGCCAGCGCCCAGGCCCAGCGGCCCCGAAGAGCTGAAAATCGCCGGAATGCTCGCCAGCGGCATGTTGTGGCGGATGTTCAGGTCCGAACCCACGCTCACCCCGCCCACGTCCTTGGACAGGCTCAGGCCGAAGACCTGGATGTTGTCGGCATAGGCCATTTGGTAGGTGCTGGTGCTCAACGAATTGAGGGTGTTGACCACCGCCGGCACTTGTCCGGCTGGCGGGGTGCCGTTGGGGTTGGCCGAGGTCAGCCCGGTGGCGTTCAACCAGGCCTGCGGCAGGATGTCCGAGGTGTTGCGGTAGTAGACGCCGACGGTGCCGTCCAGCCAGGCCGGAGACCATTTGGCCATCACGCCCCAGTCACCGCTGCTGCCGGGCGTCAGGTCATGCCCGCGGCGCACGTTGGTCAACCCGTTGCACGGCGCCAGGCCACACCCCAGCGGGCTGCCCGGGACCACGGAGTTGGTGTTGCCGAGCAGGAAGGATTGCGCGCCGACGCCCACCAGGTCGGAGCCACCATAGTAGGTACCGGCTTCCGGCAAGCGGGCAGCGTCCCAGTCGAGAAAGTACTGGGCGCCTACGGTCAGTTCCGGGTTCACGGTGAACGACATCGACAGCTGGTTACGCGGAACGAACAGCTCCTTGGCTTCGGTGCCCGGCGACGCCGCCAGCTTGGCCAGGTCCAGGCCCGACTGGCCGTAGCTGACCGAGTGCACCGGGTTGAGCAGGGTCTCGCCCCAGAATACGTTGTGCTGTCCGGCCTTGACGCTGAGCAACGACTCCTCGCCCACTTCGGTGCTGTAGAACACGAAGGCGTCGAGGATTTCCCCGGACGGTCCGGTGTAGTAACGCTGGGCGTAGTTGCTCAGGTGCGGGCTGCCGTTGCCGACATTGTCGCCGGTGACGCCCGCCAGGCGCGGGTCATTGGCCACCAGGCCGGAGCGTGCATCGTTGCCGTTGACGAACGGATTGGCATTCGAGCCGACATTCTCATAGGCCTTGTCGTACCAACTGGCGGCGCTGACCCGAAAGCCCATGCTGTTCTGGTAGACCACGTCCATCTCGGTCAACAGGTCGATACGGTTGCTGATGTTGGTACCGGCCTTGCGAAAGTTGTAGTCGCCATCGTTGTTGTTGGGGGTCGCCAACAGGCGTTTGTCGGCACTTTCTGTGCGCACCCCATAGTTGTACTTGACGGTGTTATCCAGACGCGCGGTCCAGTCCGGGTTCCCCGTGTCGAGTTCGAAACCGTGGGCCACCGGCATGCTGGCGGCAAGGATGGCCGAGGCCAGCAAGGTGTAACGCGATGGGGTCAAGCCGTGACTCTTATTGTTGTGCATTAACGTGTCTCCGCCTTTTTGTAGTTGTTTTAAGCGCAGCCGCCCTCTCGTCACCCCTTGTGCCAGGGGTTGACGTTGATCAGCAATGAGGGCTGTGGCCGGTTGACTCGGGGTCTTGCGGTGCCTGAACTAGCGATCCAGTTCCTGGATCAGGGTGTAGGCCTGTGGCCAGGGGCCGAAGCCGGCAGCCGGGTTGAGATGACCGACGGCACCGACGTTGCGCAGTTCGGCGCCCCAGCCCTGGGCCATGCGTTGCACGGCGTGGAGGCTGGCCAGGTGATCATTGGTGCTGGCGGCGACCAGGCTGCGAAACGGCAGCGGGCCATTGGGTAGCGGGTCCCAGCCTTGGGTGCGCAAGGTTTCGGGGGACGGATAGCCTTGCGGCCAGGCGGCCTCGAGGTCCGGTGGCGCGGCCAACAGGGCGCCCTTGATCGCGCGAGTGTGGCGGGCGGCCCAGTGCGCGACCATCAGCACACCGGCACTGTGGGCCACCAGGATCACCGGCCCGTCAATCTGCTCCAGTGCGTGCTGGATCGCCTCGACGCGCTTGGTGCAGTCCAGTTTGTCGGTGGTCAGTGGGGGAACGCTGCGCACCTTGCAAAGTTGCTCGGCCAGCAACGTTTGCCAATGCTCGGCAACGTGCTCGCGCAAGCCCGGTACGATCAGAACGGTTGCGGCAGTCTGCAGTTTGTCCACGTCAACACCTACGCTTTCTCGATGACTCGACTGGCTCTATCGCCAGAAGCTTTTTGTAGTGCTGACATTAAAGAGCGCCTACCCCCGACGCTTTTCATTGGACGTCAGTGACTTTTCTTTTGATGACAAATTTGCCGCCAGGGCGCTGGCGCGACCGTTGGTCAAAAAACTCGACAGCGACGCGCCAGGCCACTGTAATCAATGGGTGGACGCCGATAACGGGGGGCAACGTCCCTGCCCCGGGGCACAATCGGCGGCAGACTGTTGCTGATGTCACAACTGTTCAATTGATCAGGTGCTGGATATAGTCGCCCCGCTCGCTTCCATCGCAATCGGCTCAGGAAAGACTTCCGCATGACCAAGCTTGTTCGCGCCGCCGTCTTGACCAACTACCTGGAAGTCACCCAGTACCTGGGGTTCAACCCACGCGATGTGATGGCCGGGGTCGGCCTCAGCCGCGCCCAGTTGCTCGCCCCGGAACAGCGCATCCCGATCGATGCCGCCGTGCGCCTGCTGGAAGACTCGGCCCTGGCCAGTGGCTGCCAGAGCTTCGGCCTGAGCATGGCCGAGTCGCGCCAGCTCTCGGACTTTGGTGTGGTCAGCCTGCTGCTCAGCCACCAGCGAACCTTGCGCGATGCCCTGCAAGTGGTGGTGCACTATCGCCACCTGATGAACGATTCGCTGGCGATTTTCATCGAAGAAGCCGGCAAGATGGTGCTCATTCGCGAAGAAGTGGTCACCGAGACGCCCATGCCTTCGCGCCAGGCCACCGAGCTGGCGATCGGGGTGATGTTCCGCCTGTGCGCCGCCCTGCTGGGCAGCCATTGGCACCCCTACAGCGTCAACTTCACCCACCAGCCTCCCGACAACCTGCAACTGCATCGGCGGCTGTTCGGCTGCACCCTGGAGTTCGGCAGCGAGTTCAACGGGATTGTCTGTTCCGACGCTAGCCTCGACATGACCAACCCCCATGCCGACCCGGCCATGGCCCGCTACGCCCAGAGCTACCTGGACTCGTTGCTGAGCCACGAAGGGGCCTCGATGCTGTTCGAGGTACGCAAGGCCATCTATCTGCTGTTGCCCATGGGGCGTGCGACCATCGAGCAGATCGCCCAGACCCAGGGCATGAACGTGCGCACCCTGCAGCGCCGGCTCAAGGAAGATGGCTGCGCCTTCAACGACCTGATCAACGAGGTCCGACGCGACCTGGTGCTGCGGTATCTGGACAACCCGAATTACTCCCTGGGACGCATCGCCGACATGCTTGGCTACTCCATGGCCAGCTCCTTTACCCGCTGGTTCATCACCCAGTTCGGCATGCCCCCGGCCGCCTGGCGCAGCGCGCAAAAGCAGGGCAACAAACTGCCAATCGACCTGCCTCCCCTCCCCGGCGAACTGTAGGCGCCGATACTGGCTGTGAGCCCACCTGTGAGAGCGCCGCCCGGCCCGCTCCCACAATGACATCCCACAGAAATACTCCAGCCAAAAAAAGCAGGCCGGCCGGTAGGCCGCCTCGCCCGCCCTTACCACTCAGGCCGACCGGCAGGTCGCCGTGCTCTGGCTTTTGATCTTGATCCACCCGCCCCATCGGCAGGCTGAGCGAAGGTGTCCATCAGGGGGAGGCGCGTAGCGCCATGCGGCGAAGCCGCATACATCGAGAGGAGGTGCAGCGAAGCAAACCGGAGGCGATGCCCCCGGATGGGCACCGTAGCGAAGGTACCCCGAGCCCCAGCGAGGGGCCGTACGTCAGGGGTAAGAGCCCTTGGTTACTTGGGGCTCTTCCAAGTGACCCGCCGTAAGGGCGGAACCAATACCAGCCCCAACCACAACAACGGATACGCCCACAACCAAGCCAAAAAAAAGCGGCAACTGCTGGCACAGTCACCGCCAAAAAAACCGGCGCTTGTAGCACCGGTCGAGAGCGTTGGGGCGTTACAGCCCCCAGTGCAGCAACAACAGCACCAGCACCACCAGGAATACCGTCTCCCCCACCATCAGCAGGATTGGCTTGATCCCCACGGCGGCCAACTCCTTGAGCTGGGTCTTCATCCCCAGGGCACTGATGGACACCACCAGGCACCAGCGCGACAGCTCGTTGACCGTGCCCTGCACCACCGGGGCGACCCAGCCGGTGCTGTTGATGCAGGCCAGCAGCAGGAAACCCACGGCAAACCAGGGCAGCAACGGCGGGCGCTTGCCCGTCGTATCGGCGCCCTGCATGCGTGTGACCATGGCCGCACAGACGATCACCGGCAGGAGCATGGCCACCCGCATCAGCTTGATCACCGTGGCGGTATCCCCGGTCTCGGTCGACATGCTGTAGCCGGCCCCGACCACCTGGGCGACATCGTGGATGGTTGCACCCAGGAACACCCCGGCCACTTGCGGCGACAACTCCAGCCAATTGGCGATCATCGGGTACAGGATCATCGCCAGGGTCGACAACGCCGAAACCCCGATCACCGTGAACAGCGTCGCCCGCTCTTTCTGCGGGTGGTTGGGCAAGGCCGCCGCCAGCGCCAGGGCCGCCGAGGCGCCGCAGATTGCGGTGGCGCCACCGGTGAGCATGCCGAACAGGCGCTGAAACCCCAGGGCCTTGGCGGCGATCAACGAGACACCGATGGTCACCACCACCAGAATCACCACCAGGGCCACCGGCTTCCAGCCCAGCGCGGCAATCTGTTCCAGGGTGATGCGCATGCCCAGCAAGGCCACACCTATGCGCAACACCGTACGGGCGGTGAACTCGATGCCGGCCTTGCAGGTTCCTTCGCCAGCAAGAAAGTTCAGGGCCATGCCCAGCAGCAAGGCAAACAGCATGACCGGCGCACCGTAGTGCTCGGACAAAAACGACGCTGCCGCCGCGACGATCAGGCTGACCACAAACCCCGGCGCCAGCTCCCGGGTGCGGCTATGAATACGGGTAAGGGCGATGGCGCTCATGGCGCGGACTCCTCGCAAGGGAAAACGATGAATGCCTGGCCGCTGATGACCTCGACCGCATACTGGGCCACCTTGAGTGCGGTGGAATTGAGCAGGTAGCCCGTGCGCAGATCGAAGCGCAGGCCGTGGGCGCAGCATTGAATCACCCGCCCCTCCAGGCGCCCGCCACACAACGACGCGCCCTGATGGGGACAGCTGTCGTCGATCACCAGCAGCTCGCCGTCGACGTTGAACAACGCCAGGCTTTTACCCTCAAGTTCCAGCAATGCACGACCGCCTGCCTGCGGCAGTTTTCCGGCAGGCACAGGGACCCGCCGGTTCATGCCGGTTGCCGCTCACGCTGGCGTTCCAGCAGGGCTTCGCGCATCGCCCCCAGCAGGGCGTCGGCCGGCTGCGCACCAACCACCGTCAAGCGTCGATCGAACTGAAAACACGGGACTCCGCTGGCGGCGCCAGCGCCATTGCCGACAAACGCCTGACCATCGCCGCGCAGGCAGTCCTCCACCGCCGCGGCCGCGAACCCGCAGTCCTGGGCGATAGCCAGCAGGGTCTGCCGGCACCCCAGGTCCTCGCCCTGCTGGAAATAGGCACCATACAAGCGCTCCAGCAAGGCATCACGCTGCGCTGGCGAGCCCAGTTGGTTGGCACGCGCCAGCAAACGGTGAGCATCGGCGGTATTGGGCATGGTCGCGATACGGCTCAAATCAATGGACAGCCCCACTGCCATCGCCGCCTGCTGCACCTGGGACTGGCGTTGGCTCACGGCTTCGGCACTGCCCAGCCGGTGACGGTAGAACTCGGCGAAGGGCTGGCCGCCGGCCGGCATGTGCGGCAATAGCTGCACGCCGTGCCACTGGGTAATGACTTGCACCTCGGGTTGCTGGCTGAGCAGCAGCGCCTGGGCCTGCTCCAGCTGGCGCTTGCCGATCAGGCACCAAGGGCAGATGAAATCGAAAAACACATCAATCTGTAAACGAGCACTCACACTTTCACCTCTACAACCGCGTGGCCAACCGAATCGTTGACCTGTTCGCCCTGAAGCCGGGCAATATCCTTGTGGTAGTGACACTTGGCGTAAAAGAACACCGCGGCCGCTGCGATGCTCACCAGGGGCACCAGTTGAAACGCCGCCTGCAGGCCGATCACATCCGACACCTTGCCGGTGATGAACGGACCTGGGGCCAGGCCGAGCAAGTTGTTGGCCAGGGTCAACGTGGCAAAGGCCGTGCCGTGCACCGAGTAATGGGTCAGGTTGGCAACCATGGCCCCTACAGGACCGGTCGTCCCGGCCGCAATCAGCATCCCCAGGCAGATCAGCAGCAACTGTGCAGGGCCTGGTGGCAAGGCGAACGCCGCCGACAGCAGCAGGCAACTGCCCAGGCAAAAGGCGATCGCCAGGGACACCTTGCGTTGCGCCGATTGCCGACACAGGCGATCACTGAGCATGCCGCACAGAATCATCCCGGTGCCGCTGCACAACACGATGATTGCCGCGATGCCACCGGCCTTGTCAGTGGCCATGTCGTAGTAACGGTTGAGGTAGCTGGGCATCCACACAATCACCGTGCCGCCCACGAACAACTGCAAGCCACTGCCGATATAGGCCGCAATCACCGAAGGGCTGGAACACAGGGTGCGCAGCGGCCGCTTGACCGCCGCGGCGACCTTGTTCGCGGCCTGGCCGGCCCGTTGCGGCGCAATGCGTGCCTCCTTGACGATGATCGGGTACAGCACCGCCAGCAGCAGGCCAAACAACGCCATGCCGGCGAACGACCAGCGCCAGCCCAGCTTGGCCGCGATCGCGCCGCCCAGGGCCATGCCCAGCACCGAACCGAACATGCCGCCGGCCATGAACGCACTGGCCAGGGTCGCGCGCAGGTGCTTGGGAAACACCGAGATCACCACGGCGATACCCACACTGCCGTAGGCCGCCTCGCCAACGCCCACCATGAAGCGGGCAATGAACATCTGCTGGTAGTCCTGGGCCAACGCGCAACCCAGGGTCGCCAGGCTCCACAACAGCGCCATCAACGCCAGGCTCTTGACCCGACCGAAGCGGTCCGCCATCAGCGACAAGGGGAAGGTCAGCAAGCCGACCATCAGCGCCACAATGCCGCTGAGCAGGCCAAGCTGGCTGTCACTCAGGGCCCACTCGCCCTTGAGCATCGGGAATACGGCGTTCAGCACCTGGCGCGACATGTAATCGGAAATCAACAAGCCGAACGTCAGGGCAAAGACGATCCAGGCATATTTGCGCGCGACACCGACACCATTGGCGTCGTCGTCTGCGGCAATGGGGTGAAAGGCCATGCAGCCTCCTCGAAACATTGTTGTAATTGTTGTTATCGAGCTTGTAGCAACGCAGCGCGGGGGAAGCCTTCGACTGCCCCCGCGTCAGCGATCAGCCGCGTTGCGGCACACCTTTCTCGCCCACCTTGCGGTTGGGGGCCATACCATTGGCCAACAGGGTTTCTTCAATACTCTGGTACTGCACGCCTATGCGGTAGATCTCGCGGGCTTCTTTGCCGCTGGCGATCTCGCGCCCCAGCTCATGAGCGATGCGTACGGTCTGCTGAATCTGCGCAACCGAGCTGAACCGATCGCCCTTGTGATCAATAATAGTGTCTTCATTGCCCACGCGCGGGTGCAAGCCCATGGCCATGGACATGGTGTTGAACGGCATGACGTTCTTGAGCAGCGATTCGGAGGTCAGGGTGCAACCGTCCGGCGCGCGATGGATGAAGTTGAAGAAGTTGAACGGGTTCGGGCCGTCAAAGCCGCCGCCGATGCCGATCCAGGTCAGGTTCAACGGGCCCATGTAGATGCCCCTGCGCACCAGGCGCTCGAGGGTTTCCAGGGCGTGCATGCCGGTCAGCTGGAAGTGTGGCTGCACACCGGCTGCGGTCAGGCGACGCAAGTGCTCGGCGACCCAGGCCGGACCGGCCGGTACGGTCATTTCGCTGTACGCCGCTTGAATGCCCGGGTTGGCCAGGGACGTGCCCTGCAGATACTCCGGGTACAGCAGCTCCATGATGTTCATCTGGGTGGTGTTGATCGCCACCGTGACCTGGTCCGGCGTGGGTGTCAGGTCAGCCAGCATGTGCCGGGTGTCGTCCGACAGCCATTTGGCCGCTTCGCCATCGCTTTCCGGGGCAAAGGAAATCGAGCCGCCGACCTGGATGATCATGTCCGGCACGGCTTCGCGTACGCCGGCAATCAGTTCGTTGAACTTGGACAGGCGCTTGGAGCCCTTGCCGTCCAGTTCGCGCACATGCAGGTGCAGGACCGTGGCACCTGCCTCATAACAATCGACCGCTTTCTGCACCTGTTCATCCATGGTCAGGGGGATATCTTCCGGGAAGTCTTCGGGCATCCACTCCGGGCCATACGGGGCCACAGTGATAACCACCTTCTCCATGTTTTCCGGGTGCAGGGAATCGTCGAAAAATTGCATGAGTTACTCCTTTTATTATGGTTGTTCGCGCAGCCGGGATCGTGCCGGGCAGCGCGTGTACGAGTGCGAATGCCGTTGCGGTGTTTCAGTAAGTCTTGTCGCCGATGATCCCGGCCCGCTCCATCTTGCGATGGCACGGCGGGTAGTCCATGACGGCGTAATGCTGGGTGCTGCGGTTGTCCCAGATGGCGATGCTGTTGGGCTGCCAGCGCCAGCGCACCTGGTACTCGGGGATATAGGCCTGGCTGATCAGGTAGCGCAGCAGTTCGCTGGCGCCCGGGTTGGCGTCCTGGCCGAAACGCACCCGCTCGGGGGTGTGGTAGTTGCTCAAGTGGGTGGTAAAGGCGTTGACGAACAGCACCTTCTCCAAGGTTTCCGGGTGGGTCCGCACGACGGGGTGCTCGGCATCCGGGTACATGGCCTTGAGCGCCAGGCGTTTTTCAATCGGCATGGCGGCACCGAAGCTCGCTTCGATGCTGTGGCGTGCCCGCAGCTCGGCAATCTTCAGCTTCACGTCTTCCGGCAGCCGCGCGTACGCCTCCACCATGTTCGCCCACATGGTGTCGCCGCCCACTGGCGGGCACTCCACGCAGCGCAACACGCAGCCCATGGGTGGTGCATCACGCCAGGTGGCGTCGGTGTGCCAGGCGTTTTCGTATCGGTCCATCGGCTGGTCGGGATTCTTGTAGATGCGCACCAGGCCCGGGTGGTCCGGGTCGCTGCCGGCCACCGGGTGGTCCTCCAGCTCGCCGAAGCGGCGGGCGAAGGCCACGTGTTCGGCGCGGCTGATGTTCTGATCGCGCAGGAACACCACCCGGTGCTTGAGCAACTGGGCACGAATCTCGGCAAAAAGACCGTCGTCGTGGACTGCATCGGCGAGGTTTACGCCGATCAGTTGCGCGCCGATGCTGCAGGTCAATTGTTCGACTCTCATGGCAGGCGGCTCCCTTAGATGACGAAAATCGACGAGCCCGTGGTCTTGCGTGACTCCAGGTCGCGATGGGCCTGGACGGCGTCCTGCAAGGCGTAGTGCTGATTGATCTCGATCTTGATCTTGCCGCTGCCCACCAGGTCGAACAGCTCGCCGGCCAGGGCGGCCTTTTCTGCCGGGTCAGCGATGTAGTCCGCCAGCGCCGGGCGGGTCATGAACAACGAGCCCTTCATCGCCAGCAGCACCGGGTCGAATGGCGGGATCGGGCCGGAAGCGGTGCCGACGCAGACCAACAGGCCACGACGCTTGAGGGAGTCCAGGGAGCCCATGAAGGTGTTTTTGCCGACGCTGTCGAACACCACGTTAACGCCCACGCCATCGGTCAATTCGCGCACCCGCGCGGCTACGTCTTCATGGCTGTAGTTGATCACGTGCTCGCAGCCATGGGCACGGGCGACTTCGGCCTTGGCCTCGGTCGACACCGTACCAATCACCGTCAGGCCCAGCAGCTTGGCCCATTGCGCAACGATCAGGCCCACGCCACCGGCGGCGGCGTGCAGCAGAATGCTGTCACCGGGTTTGAAGTCGTAAATGCGGCGCATCAGGTACGACGCTGTCAGGCCCCGCATGGTCATGGCGGCGGCGGTTTCGAAACTGATGGTTTCCGGCAGCTTGATCAGCGGCGCGGCCGGGATCAGGCGTTCGGTGCTATAGGCCCCCAGGGTGTTGAGAAAGCCGGTGTAGGTGACACGATCGCCAACCTGGACGTTGCTGACCCCCTCGCCAATCGCCTGGACCACCCCGGAAGCTTCCACGCCCATGCCATTGGGCATCGGGATCGGATAGGTGCCATTGCGAAAGTAGGTGTCGGCATAGTTCAGGCCGACCGCCACATGACGAAGACGAACCTGGCCGGGACCGGGTTCGCCGACTTCGACGTCTTCATAGCGAAGGACATCGGGACCACCGGTTTCGTAGAAGCGGACGGCTTTGGCCATGTTTTCTTATTCTCCATTGCAAGATAGGCGTGCGGCATCGAATTGTGCTGATTGGACTGTAGGACTCAGTCCGGGGCACCGCTTCTCATCAGACGACAATGGCTTTTCATTTCGTGACAACTGAGCGCGCCTGATCCATGGTCTCAAGGTGCCGTGGATGACTTATCCCTGGCCTCTGGGTAACCTTGGCCGGCAGTGACTTGAGCCACACCCCAACTTTTCCCCAGGCGAGCGTGCGATGAAATCCCCCTCTGGCTTGCTGCTGTCAGGCATCGTGCTGGACCGCGCCAGCTCCATCCCCCTGTATCGCCAGCTGTATTTACAGCTCCGCAAGCAGATCCTCAGCGGTCGGATCCAGGGTGGCGTGCGGCTGCCGTCGACCCGGACCCTGAGCAAGGAACTAGGGCTGTCGCGCATTACCCTGCTCAACGCCTTCGACCAACTGATCGCCGAGGGTTTCCTGGCCTCGCGTACCGGGGCGGGCACCTACGTCGGCACCGAGTGGGAAAACCGCGGCACCAGCGACCCTGACACCCTGCCCCAGCCGCCACGCCTGTCCGACCTCAGTCACTCGGTCTTGTCCTTGCGCAGCAGTCATTTCCAAGGCATCAGCTATGCCGACTGGGCGCCTGGCAGCCCCACCTCATTCCTGCCCAGCCACAGTGCCTATGACGCATTCCCCCAAGCGGTATGGAAGCGCCTGATGAACCGGCACTTGCACAAACCGAGCAAGGCCATGCTGGGCTATGGCGAACTGCAGGGTGTGCAGGCCCTGCGCACGGCGATCGCGCACTACGTGTTCGACGCCCGGGGTATCGACTGCAGTGCCGAGCAGGTGGTGATCGTTTCCGGCGCCCAGCAAGCGTTCAACCTGCTGGGCATGCTCCTGCTCAACCCCCAGGACCGGGTGTGGATGGAAGATCCAGGGCATATCGCCGCGCGCATCGCCCTGCAGGCCCAGGGTGGCCAGGTAGTGCCCTTGCCCATCGACGAACAGGGCATTGACGTGCAGCACGGCCAGGCCTGTTGCCCCGACGCACGCCTGGTGTTTACGACGCCTTCGCGCCAGCATCCCCTGGGGGTGACCATGAGCTACGCCCGGCGCCAGGCACTCATCGACTGGGCCGAGCAGCAGCAAAGCTGGATCATCGAAGATGACTGCGACAGCGAGTTTCGCTACCACGGCCGCCCCCTGCCTGCCCTCTATGCCATGGACCAGGGGGCCCGGGTGATCTATGTCGGCACGTTCAGCAAGGTGTTGTTTCCCTCCCTGCGGCTGGGCTACGTGATTCTGCCCCAGGCCCTGATCGAGCCTTTTTGCACCCTGCGTGCGGTCATGGATCGCAGTCCGCCGACCCTGCTGCAGACCGTGACGGCCGACTTCATGGTCGAGGGCCACTTCCTTGGCCACATTCGCCGCATGCGCGCGCTGTACCAGGCCCGCCAGCAGGCGCTGGTCGAGCAATTGCAGCAACAGTTGGGGGGCTTTTTCCAGGTCACGCCGGTGGATGCCGGCATGCACCTGATCGCCTGGTTGCCAGCGCAACTGGATGACCAGCTCATCGCCCGCGAGTTGACGCTGCGCCATATCTACACCTATGCCCTGAGCGACTACTGCATCGAGCACCGCTTGCCACCGGCCCTGCTGATCGGCTTTGCCAGCACCCCCGAGGACCAGGCACCACAGCGTGTCGCGGTGCTCGCCCAGGCGCTGCGCGACATGGGGTGCCTGCCCGCGGCCGGGCAAGTGGTCTTATGATTTAACCGATAATGGATCTATCGAGAGTTCCTGACTGGCGCGATAAAGGTTGCGCCGGTAGACCCGGTGTCTGAACCAGGAACCACTCGAATGAACAATAAGATCCAACACCGTTTTAGCGCCTTGCTCAGCCATAAGGCCGGCACTGCCCAAGCACCGGCCACGCTGACCCCGGCACTGGCGCGCCAGTTGCTCGACCGCCTGGACCAACTGCGCCTGTTTGCCCACGCCTATCCCCTGCTGACCAACCTCACCCACGGCCGTGTCACCCCCGCCGACCTGCTGGACTTTGCCTATCGCCACGAACTGCAGGGCCTGAGCCTGCACCTGCTGGACGGTGAAGCCAACAGCCTGAGCCAGATGAGCGCCGCGCAGTTGCAAGCCTTTGCGGACAAAGCCCGGGCCCTGGGCCTGGAGGTGCACCTGGAAATCAGCAGCACGCGTCAACCGGATGTCGATCAGGTGGTCGCCATCGCCCGCGCCCTGGGGGTGCGTAACATCCGCGTGTACTCACGCTACGAAGGCGCACTGTCGCGGGTCATGGACCTGATCGAGACCGACCTGCACTACCTCGTGCAACAGGCCGATGCCCACGACCTGCACTTCGACTTCGAGCAACACGAAGAGCTCAAGAGTGCCGAGATTGCCCAGTTGCTCCGTCGCCTCAACCACCCTCGGCTGCATGCCCTGTTCGACTTCGGCAACATGATCAATGCCTGTGAACAGCCACTGCAGGCCCTGCAGAACCTCGCGCCGCACATTCGCCAGGTCCATCTCAAGGGTGTGCGCATCGTCCCTGAGCACAGTGGCTTTGGGCATTACGGCGTGCTGCAAGGCAGTGACGAAGACGACTTGCCCAGTGCCCGCATGCTGTTCGAACTGCTGATGCTGGGCGAATCCAGCCCCCAGGTGATCGCCTTCATCCTCGAACAGGAAAACCACTACGTCGCGCCGGCGTTTCGCCAATCCAACGAAAGCGCCGACCCGTTCATTGCCTACCGGGAAATGAGTGATACCGCGCTGCCCGCCGGTTACTCGCTGGAACGCATGCTGGCCGATGAACACCGCTGGGCCAACAACCAGGTGGCCTATGTCCGTGGCCTGCTGGCCGAGTTCCGGACCCTGGCCGAATTGACCCTGGCCCCCTGCACCCCCGCCTGAACCCGACGCGACACCCTGACGACGCTTGGAGAATAACAATGACAACTCGTGACAAGGCCAAATGGCTCAGATTCCTGATCCTGATCCTCGGTGGCGGCACCATCTACAAACTGGCGAATCTCAAAGACGCCTTCTACATCCCCATGCAAGAGTTCATGGGCTTGACCCACACCGAAATCGGCCTGCTGCTCAGCGCCAACGCCATCATCGCCACTGCGCTGTTTGTGCTCGGCGGAATGCTGGCCGACCGTTATGACACCCGCAAGCTGATTCCCCTGGGCCTGCTGGGCACCGGCGGCCTGGGTCTGTACCTGGCGACCTTCCCGCCCTTCAGCAACCTGCTGATTGTCTTCAGCCTGCTGGCGGTGTGCGCCGACTGCCTGTTCTGGCCGTCACTGCTCAAGGCCATCCGCAACCTGGGGGACGATCAGGAACAAGGACGCCTGTTCGGGTTGCTGGAAGGTGGACGGGGTGTGGTCGATACCCTGGTGGCTTTTTCTGCCCTGGGGGTCTTCGTCGCCATGGGCTCGGGTGAAACTGGGTTGAAATCGGCGATCCTGTTCTACTCGGTCATCGATATCCTGGCCGGGACCCTGACCTGGTTCCTGCTCAAGGGCGGTACCGCGCCGGCGAGCGTCCAGCCGAAAAACAGCCTGTCCAATCTGTTGGAAGCCATCAAGGTCCCGGGGATCTGGCTGGTCAGCCTCAACGTGTTCATGGTCTACATCGTCTACTGCGGCCTGACCTACTTCATTCCCTACCTCAAGGACATGTACCAGTTGCCGGTGGCACTGGTGGGCGCGTACGGCATCATCAACCAGTACTGCCTGAAAATCCTTGGCGGGCCTGCCGGTGGCTTCATTGCCGACAAGCAGTTCAAGAGCACCAGCCGCTACCTGAAATGGGCCTTCCTGGCGCTGCTGCCGTTGATGGGCGTGATCATGCTGATACCCAAAAGCCCGAGCTACATCTACGCCGGCATGGCCGCCACCCTGTCCTTCGCGCTGATCGTATTTTCCATGCGCGGGGTGTTCTGGGCCCCTATGGGCGAAGTCGGTATTCCCCAGCACATCACCGGCTCAGCCTTTGGTATCGGCTGCCTGATCGGCTATGCGCCGGGCATGTTCGCCTACGTCATCTACGGCGCAATCCTCGACCATTTCCCGGGCGAGCAAGGCTACAACTATGTGTTCAGCCTGATGAGCGTGCTGGCGATTGTTGGTTTCCTGGTCTCCAGCCTGCTGTACCAGGCCGTACGCAAGAACGCCCGGGGCACGGCGGCAGCTAACGTCGCGCACGCCTGAGGCGGCGGGTTACGGCCCTTTATTCACCGATAGATACCGGCACTCGTCGCCCCCTGCATGGCGCGGGTGCCTTCGACACTGACGCTCCGCCCTTCCTTCGCGGTCCACGGCCCGGTCGATGTGTTCGACCCGGCCACCGCCCCTTTCGACCATACGCCGCGTGGCCAACGACACATTCAGGCGGCGTCGATGGTACTCATCCTGTCACGCCTGTGGGCGCCAGGCTGGCACTTTCCTCGACGAGCAATCGCCACCCGACGTGGGGGGGCCGGTGCTGGGTCGAGGGCATTTGCAGACAGTTTTTATGCCTGTGGTACGTACCATGTATATACGTACCATCTTTATGAGATTTAACATCGATTCATTCAGTGTTTCTAAGATGGAATAATTGAGCGTTATCGCATCTAATACGCAAAAATCCTGCTGTTGGATGCCGCAGCGATACGTTTGCGCCGGGAGAGCTGTGAATGAACAAGGTGGACCGCTACCTCAAGGCCGGTACCCGGGAGAACACCCGGCGCAGTTACCGTGCGGCGGTGGAGCACTTCGAAGTGATCTGGGGCGGGTTCTTGCCGGCGACGGGCGACAGCATCGTGCGCTACCTGGCCGACTACGCCGATCAACTGGCGATCAGTACCTTGAAGCAACGCCTGGCCGCCCTCGCCCAGTGGCACATCACCCAGGGGTTTCCCGACCCGACCAAGACCCCGACGGTGCGGCAGATGATCAAGGGCATCCGCACCTTGCATCCGGTCCAGGAGAAGCAGGCGGCGCCCCTGTTGCTGCAACACCTGGAACAGGCCATCGACTGGCTGGAGCAGCAGGCAACGCTGGCCGCCCAGCAGCACGACTGGCCCACCGTGCTGCGCTGTCGGCGGGATGCTGCGCTGGTGCTGATCGGATTCTGGCGTGGCTTTCGCGGCGATGAGCTGTCCCGCCTGCGGGTGGAACATACCGAGCTGCAAGCGGGTGTCGGGATCAGCTTCTACTTGCCCCACAGCAAAGGCGATCGCCAGCACCTGGGGACCCGCTTCCAGACCCCGGCCCTGAAAAAGCTCTGCCCGGTGCAGGCCTATGGCAACTGGATCACCGCGGCCGGCATTGCCTATGGCCCGGTGTTCCGGCGCCTGGATCGCTGGGGCAACCTGGCGCCGGACGGATTGCACGCCAACAGCCTGATCCCCTTGCTGCGTCGCCTGTTTCGCCGAGCCGGGGTGCCCGCCGAGCTGTACACCAGCCACTCCCTGCGCCGCGGCTTTGCCACCTGGGCAACCGCCAACGGTTGGGATATCAAGTCACTGATGAGCTATGTCGGCTGGAAAGACGTCAAGTCGGCGATGCGCTATGTCGACGCGTCCCACAGTTTTGGGGGCCTGGCGGAAAAACCGCTGGCGCCGGGCATCACCCCGCTCGCCCTCGAATGATCCAACGGCCGGTCCGGCCTGTCGCTCACGACGCCTGGGACTGCCCCGCCAGCAAGACCTCGAAGAACGATGAAATCAGCCGGCTGGAGCGGCGCTCCGCCAGGCAATAGAGGTAGGTTTCGGTGTACAGCGGATCGCCCTCCAGGCGGATCGCGCGGATCCGTGGGTCGGCGATGAATTCGGCTTCGGACACCACGCCCGCGGCCTGCAGGGCGGCATCGAGGACCGCGCGGGTGGTGGAGCCCGGTTCGCGTTGCAGCAGCGCCTGGCCTTCCAGTTCTTCGAGGCGCACCGAGCCACGAGCGGCCAGGGGATGGGCATGGTGGGCGAACAGGATGATCGCGTGGCGCGCGTAGTGCACGGCACACAGCGCCGGATCGTCGTGCCGTCCGGCCAGCACCGCGATGTCCGTCACGTAGCGTTCGAGATCGGCCAGGTCCTGCGCCGAGTTGCCGACCCGGATCGACACATCGATACGGGGGTGGCGCTGCAGATAGTGGTCGACCATCTCGATCACATGGAACGGCCCCACCGCCCCCAGCCGCAACTCGCCGCTGTCGAGCCGGCCGGAATCGCGCAGCAGGGTTCAGGCAGTTAACTATTGATGGAGTCTATGGATGTCCAGCGCAAAGATGCGGGCTTTCCTCGCGGTGGCCCGCCACGGCAGTTTCAGTGCCGGGGCACGGGCGCTCGGCCTCAGCCAGCCGACCCTGACCACCCAGGTGCAAGCCATGGAACGGCAGTACAACCTGGAGCTGTTTCACCGCCGTGGGCGGCGTATCGAGTTGTCCGATGTCGGCCGGCAATTGCTGCCGATCGCCCAGGCGATGGCCGCGCTGGACCTGGACGCGCACAACCTGTATGAACTGATGCAGCAGCATCCGGACATCGAGCTGGAAACCTCCTTCAGCCCGGAAAAGGAGACCCTGGCGCGGCTGTTCAACTTCGACATCAACGTGGCGATTCTCGCTCTGTCCGAGTTCGACCAGCGCTTCGACACCCAACTGTACCGGCGCTACCCGATCATCGCGGTGGTGCGTGACGACCATCCCTGGGCGCAGCAGGAACAGGTGCATGTCGAGCAGATCAATGGGTGCTTCGCGAAAAGAGCTCGCGGACCCGGCAACTGGTGGAGGAAAGCTGCAAGCAGCTGAACGTCGAACTTAACTGCGTGATGCAATTGAACAGTCGCGAAGCCATTGTCCATGCCATCGCCAAGGGCATCGGCATTGGTTTTGTCTCGGCTGTCGAGTACGCCCACACCCCGGGCACCACTCCCATCACCTTCGTCAATCACCCGTTCGCCATCGACTACCACCTGTGCTGTCTGGGCATCCGTCGCCACCGACCCATGATCGCCGAGCGGTTCGACTCAAGCCCGATACCTGCCACCTGAACACACCCTACCCATAGACCTGTGGGCCCTGCCTCCTTGCACGAAGGACGGCCCCCCCTTACCCACACACTGGAGATCTACCATGCACTATCAACCACCGAGCCACCTGCAAGCCGTGGTCCTGGACTGGGCGGGCACCGTCGTCGATTTCGGCTCCTTTGCCCCCACACAGATTTTCGTCGAGGCCTTTGCCGAGTTCGGCGTTGCCGTTTCCCTGGAAGAGGCCTGGGGCCCGATGGGCATGGGCAAGTGGGACCACATCCGCACCCTGTGCAATCAACCGCAGATTGCCGAGCGTTACCGTGCGGTGTTCGACCGCCTGCCGACCGATGCAGACGTCACGGCACTCTATGAACGTTTCATGCCGCTGCAGATCGAGAAAATCGCCCTGCACTCGGCCCTGATCCCGGGCGCCCTGGAGGCCATCGCCGCGCTACGCGAGCAGGGCCTGAAAATCGGTTCCTGCTCCGGCTATCCGGCGGTGGTGATGGCCAAAGTGGTGGAACTGGCCCGGGCCAACGGCTACGTCGCCGACCATGTGGTGGCCACCGACGAAGTGCCCAACGGGCGTCCGTACCCGGCCCAGGCCCTGGCGAACGTGATCGCCCTGGGCGTCAGCGACGTCGCCGCGTGCGTCAAGGTCGACGACACCTGGCCCGAGGCGAAACCCCGCAAGGCGCCTGAGCCACACAAGCACCTCAAGCGCGTTGGGCGCTTGAGGTGAATCGCCGAGGGTTGTTTTCAGTTTGAAAGGGTCATCCATCAAGCTACTTAAACTCGATCAGCATGGCTGTAATCAAAAACCAAACAGCAGTACTCACCAACATCAGTGATTTGATTTTAAATAGCCGTTTGAGATGAGGGGGGAAATTTTCAAGGTCGAATGGATCTAACTCACCGATGCGAATTGATGCCTTTGGCATCATTATCATCCCGGAGATTTTTGCTATTTCCAGTACGGACCAAATCAAACCCCGCTTCCCTAGGCTCGGTCCCCAAATGTAAACATAACGACTGTTCTTCAAGGCCTCTTTAATGGCGTCCAGATGACAGCGACTTAGGTACAGACTGAATGCGAAGCCCGCAGTTGCAAGCAGGCCCCAGCCACCAGTAACAATGATCGCAATCCAGGGAGACCACGTGTCGATACTGGTCATGGTTGTGTAGCCTCGTAAACTTTGTCCCCCATGTATTCGCCAGCCTTACCACCGTAAGTCGTACCCACCCATGCGCCAGTCCCCACTATGGCCGCGACACAGACAACGCCCCCGATACCTGTAGAAGTTGCCAGCGGTCATCGAGCAGATCAACGCCCGCCTGGCGCGGGGTGAAACTCCGCAAGGCGCCTGAACCAAGAAAGCACCTCAAGCGCGCTGGGCGCTTGAGGTGGCAGCTCCGGCCAGTTTGTTCTGCGTGACGGCGTTCGAGCCTTGTCCCGATGATGCGTCAGGCTTCAACTGGAAATACCGAGGGGCGCTTTCAATTTGGAATGGTCGTCCATCAAACTACTTAAACTCGATCAGCACGACTGCAACTCCCATCCAGATGCAGGAAATGATCATCATCGTCAAATCGATGATCAGAAGACGTTTCAAGCGAGGAGGAAAGTTTTTAAGATCGGTAGGGTCCAGTTCACCGATGCGAAGTGATGCCCAGGGCCAAACCACCATTCCGGAGATTTTTGATATCTCCAACAGGGACCAGATCAAACCCCGTTTACCCAGGCTAGGTCCCCAGATGTAGACATAACGACTGTTTTTCAGGGCCTCTTTAATGGCGTCCAGACGAAAGCGGCTAAGGTACAGACTGAGTGCAAGGCCCGCCGCTGCAAGCAGGCCCCAGCCACCAGTAACAATGATCGCAATCCAAGGAGACCACGTGTCGATACTGGTCATGGTTGTGTAGCCTCGTAAACTTTCTCCCCCATGTATTCGCCAGCCTTACCACCGATAGTCGTACCCACCCATGCGCCAGTCCCCACTATGGCCGCGACACAGACAACGCCCCCGATACCTGTAGATACGCCAAGCGCCACGCAAATCGAACTTGCGGCAGAGCTGGCAATCCTCCCGCTCACAGCACCAGCAAAGGTGGACAAGCCAAACTTCCCTCCCTCCGTAAACCGGACCCTCTCGCAAGCCGCCCCCGAATCCCCAATACACACCTCCTGAATCGCCAACAACGAAGACACCCCGCCAATGCCAATCCCGATGTAACCGCCCGTGGTCATGTACTGGGCAGCACGACGGGTTGCACTGACATGCGTGGCATACCCCGGTATCTGTCCCGGCGCTCCCGCCTTGTCCCAATGATGCACCAGGCTTCGGCTGGAAATACCGAGGGCGGTTTTTAACTTGGGGTGATCGCCCAGGGTGGTCTGGCCGCGCAGCCGCGTCGAGTTCAGCAGATGTGCATCCAACTGGCTGATCAAGTGCTTACGCTCGGCGAAGAACTGCGGCGATTTGAGGTGACCATGCTGGCGATAGCTTTCCTGATGCAAGCGCTCCATGGCCTGGAGCGTGTCACGCAGGCTGCCCAGGTGTTTTTCCATCACTACGGCGCTGACGCCAAGCCAGGTTGAGGTGTGCCCGGTAAAGCTGGCGATTTCAGCACCGTGGCGTAGCAGAAAATCGGCCTCTTGCGGCGTCAGGGGGTCAAGGCTTGCCTTGACTTGTTGAGCGGCCGTCATCAGTTGTGCTTCCTGGTAGCTACAGGAAGTGTTGTTCGGATCGCTGAGCACGATCATCGAACCCGCTTTGACCTCGCCCAGATCGGGGTTGAGCGCCTGAAACCTGTTCATCACAGCCGTATCGCGCACGGGGAAAAGCGTGGCCTCCAATGCTTCGCGAGTCATGCTTTTGGGCACCACATAGAAGCCTGGTTCCTGCGGCTCTACGGAGTTGGCTACTGGCGGAGTTGGCTGGCCCGACGGGGAGAAGGCCGATTGGCGCGGTGTTGCCGAGGGGCCGTATACCGTTGAAGGGGCTGGTTGAACCGCTCGGCTGGCTGAGGGCGTTGCAGCTTTTTTGTTCCCATAGATGGCGGTCAGTATCGAAGGGATCAATTGGGCGTTGCAGGGGCAATCGCTGCGGCTGTCCAGCGTGCCCGCCATACGCCTGCCTTGGCTGACTATATGCGAAATGCCACCGACGATCCGGTAGGTTCCACCGTCCTTGCCACAAGAGACCCGATCCCCTTCGCGGGCATGAAGCACGCCAAACAGAGTGATTGTTTTATCACCATCGAGCACTTCCCCACCGCAGGTGGTTTTGTCACCTTGGCCAATGAAATAACCATCACCCATTGATACTGCTCCGTTTCACCCAGTCGAGTCCGGCAAGCGGTTGCTCGGTGAAGGGGGATTTGTCCAGTGCGCGGAGAAACTCAGGGGAGACGTCGTTGGCGTACAACGGAGGTGATGCTGCATTCATTTTTATTGTCCAGATCCATGGTTTTTTTGCTGCGCTCCTCTTGTCACGCCAGTCAGCAAGACCGATCGAAAGATGACCAAGCGTGAGAGGATGTGACGAACACGCAGCAGCCTGAAGATCTGAGTGGCGAACGTAAATAGGACCCTTCCCCCATTCACGTAGGAAAACGGGTCAATTTAGTCATCCTCATGCGATTGCGACTAATCGATGTAATACCCGCGCTCGTAGGGCTTTGCCCGTCGCCGCCCCGCGCTGGCGGCTGGTCAGAGGCGGTCCTGGCGCAGCCACTCGATGAACAGCGCAAACAGTTCGGACTGGGAGTTGATCGCCAACTTCAGGTACAGGTTCTTGCGGTGCATGCGCACGGTTTCTGCGGCGATTCGCAGTTCGTTGGCCGTCGACTTGACCGAGTGGCCGCGCAGCACCATGTGGGCCACTTCACGCTCACGTTCGGTCAGCACCTCACACCCAAAATGCTCGAAGGCGTGTTGGATACTGGGTTTGAGATCGACCGGCGCGGGCGCTCGCACCGCATCCTGCTGTGCTATCTGTGGGTTGCACTGGGCGAACTGGCGGATGAACTGGCGAACCATGGGTTCGACCGCGCGGAGCAGGTCCAGTTGTCCGGCACTCAAGGCCTGGCCACCAAAGCCCTGGAACAGACTCAGGGACACCTTGCTCCGGTTGCCGACATCGACAATGAAATAGCTGTCTTCCGAACAGCCGCCCTTGAGGTAGTAGGTCTTGTAGTAGTCGCTGTCAAAAAAGTCGTCAGGGGCGATTTCTTCCAGGTGGTAGAAGCCTTCCGCCAGGCCCTGCTCCACCGCCAGGCAAAACGGATCGAGCAGGTAGCCGCCGGAAAAGTAGCGCTCGATCACCGACTCCCGGTACTGCTCGGGAATGCCTTGCAGGTACAGGGATTGGGGCGGCTGGTCCTGGCGTTCCAGGCTGATCATCACCGATTCCACCGCCACCAGTTGCCCCAGTGCCTGCGCCAGGCAGCGCAACGCATCCGCCGTGTCGATCCGGGCAAAGGCGTGCGCAAGCGCGGCGTGCCATTGATGCAGGGCACGCCAGGGTAAGGCGATCAGTGTGTGGTCCTGGGCTTTGCTCATGCCGCGCAGTCTAGCCGGTGAGCCAGGACTGCGCATAGGCAGGCGGCTGCTCATCGCCCGGTGTACAGGTCCAGGGCCTGGAGTTCGGCGGCAACCTCCAGGATGCACACGCGCAGGGTCTCGACGATTTCATCGACCTGGGCGTGGCTGATGATCAGCGGCGGCGACATCACGTTCAGGTGCATGATCGGGCGCACCAGCAACCCCTTGGCCTGGGCCCGCAGATGAATCCGCTCGCCAATGTTGACCTCGTCGGCAAACAGCGCCTTGCTGGCCTTGTCGGCCACGAACTCGACACAGGCCATGAGTTTCTCGCAGCGCACATCCCCCACCAGCGGTAAATCCCGCAGGGTGCCCAGGCGTTGTTCCAGGTAGCTGCCCACGTCCTGCACGTGGGCCAGCAGGTTCTCGCGCTCGATGATCTCGATGTTCTTCAGCGCCGCGGTGCAGCACACCGGGTGGCCGCTGTAGGTGAAGCCGTGAGTGAAGCAGCGGCCCTGGCCGGGCTCGGCGATCACGTCCCAGATCCGCGTCGAGAAAATGCACGCCCCCAGCGGCAGGTAGGCCGAGGTCAGGCCCTTGGCGGTGGTGATGATGTCCGGCTGCACGCCGAACAGGTCGCTGGAGGCGAACCACTTGCCCAGGCGGCCGAACGAGGTCACCACTTCATCGGCGACAAACAGGATGTCGTGGGCCTGGCACACCTGCCACATGCGCTGCAGATAACCTTCGGGGGGAATGATCACCCCGCCGGACCCCATGATCGGCTCGGCGAAAAACGCCGCGACCCGGTCGGCACCGATGCTGTGGATCTTGTCTTCGAACTCCTGGATCAGGAACTCGAGGAACTGCGCCTCGTCCATGCCATCGGGGGCGCGGTACGGGTTGGGGTTGGAGACGTGGTGAATCAGCTCGTGGGCGTAATCGAACTCTGGCACCCGGTCGGCGGCCTTGTTGCCGATCGACATCGTCAGGCAGGTCGAGCCGTGATAGGCGTTGTAGCGGGCAATGATGTGTTTTTTCTGCGGTTTGCCACGGCAGTTCTGGTAGTACTGGATCAGTCGGTAGGCGGTGTCGACCGCGGTCGAGCCACCGGTGGTGAGGAACACGTGGTCGAGGTCGCCGGGCGCCAGGCTGGCGAGTTTTTCGCAGAGCTGGATCGACACCGCGTTGGCCATGTCGCAGAACGGATTGGCGTAGGCCAGTTGCCGTACCTGATCGGCAATCGCCAGGGCCATTTCCTCGCGACCCAGGCCGATGTTGGTGCACCACATGCCGCCCACTGCATCGAGAAAGCGCTGGCCTTCGCTGTCGTAAATATAGGCGCCGTCACCGGCGACGATGTTCAGCGCACCGTTTTGCCGGTGCTCATCGAACACGTGGTAACCGTGCATGTGGTGGGCCTTGTCGGCCTTGACCAGTTGGGCGTTATCGAACTGGTTGAAGAACTCGGCGTTGGGCGTGGTCATGGCAAAGGTCTCGAAGGTAATGATCAATCAGCTGGGATAAGTTGGCGCGGACTCAGAGCCCGGTCTTGACCGTGCTCCAGACCCGGGTGATGGCCCGCATGTCCTTGGGCTCGTGGGTTTTCTGCGCAAACAGCCGCTCACGGGTGGCGGCGTCGGGGTAGATCGCCTGGTTGTCACGCACCTCGGGCTTCAGCAACGCGGTGGCGGCCTGGTTGCTGTTGGCGTAGTGGATGTAGTTGCTGACGTCGGCCATCACCTGGGGTTGCAACAGGTACTGGAGGAACCTGTGGGCGTTGGCCACGTGGGGCGCGTCACCGGGGATGTACATGTTGTCGAACCAGATCAGCGAGCCTTCCTTGGGCACGAAGTACGCCAGGTTGATCTTCAGCCTGGCCTCCTCTGCGCGGGCCTGGGCGGTGGCGTAGTCGCCGGACCAGGTCATGGCCATACAGACATCGCCATTGGGCAGGCTGGTGAGGTAGTTCACCGAGTCGAATTTCTTGATGTAGGGCCGCACCGACAGCAGCAGGTCCTGGGCGGCCTTGAGGTCGGCCGGCGCAGCGCTGTGGGGGTCGCGACCCAGGTAGGTCAAGGCCAGGGGAATGACTTCGGTGGGGGCATCGATCAGGGTCACGCCGCAGTCAGCGAAACGCGAAACGATCTTGGGATCGAAGATCATCGCCAGCGAACCGATGGGGGCATCGGGCATGCGGGCCTTGATCATGTCGACGTTGTAGGTCACGCCATTGCTGCCCCAGGTGTAGGGCGCCGAATAGACGACGCCGGCGTCGTAGCCCTGCAAGTCGTGCAGCACCTTGGAGTCCAGGTTGTTCCAGCCCGGCAGTTGCTGCTTGTCCAGGGGTTGGAACACCTTGGCCTTGATCAGCGGCGGCACCAGGGAGGCATTGAGCACCACCAGGTCATACCCGGAGTGGCCGGTGAGCAACTTGGCCTGCACGGTCTCGTAGGCATCGAAGGTGTCGTAGATCACCTTGATCCCCGTGGCCTGCTCAAAGTCGGCCAGGGTCTTTTCACCGATGTAGTCCGCCCAGTTGTACAACCGCAGCGTGTGGGCGTCGTTCACCTCGGCGGCATGCACCGCCCAGGACAAGGGAGCAAGCAACAGACTGGAAAACACCTGTAGTGCCTTGCGCATTGCACATTCCACCTTATAAGCAGGCTCGGCTCTGGATGAGCGGGCGTGCCTACTATTGGCAGATTGACGCAACGGCACCATACCCCGAATGGGGGTACCCGAACGCAAGCCCGTAGCAGCTGTCGAGCCCGCGAGGCTGCGTTAACGGCCGCAGGACCTTCATCCAACTTGGCAATACCACCGCCGGGGGGCGCTGCGCAACCCAACGCAGCCTTCGGCAGCGGCTACAGGGTTACGGGGACATCCATCAGACCGCCAGCACGCTGCAGGAAGCCTGGTACAGCAGGTGCTCGGTGGTGCTGCCGATGAGTTTTTCCAGGCCCCGCGACTGGTTGCGGCCCAGCACCAGCACATCCACCTGGTGCTGATGGGCGAATTCGGCCAGCACCTGGACCGGGTCACCCTTGATGAAGTGGCGGCGCTCCGGCGCTACGCCAAAATGCTCGGCGGTATTGAGGAAGGCGTTTTCCAGGTCCTGGCGCAATTGCCGGGTCAAGTCGCTCAACGCCAGCCCGGCGCCATCCAGGTCACCCAGAAAATCGGCGGTTATGTCGCAGGCTGTGATCAGGTGCAGTTCGGCGTCGCATTGCAACGCCAGGCGTTCGGCCTGCTTGAGGATCCGCTCGTTGAGCTTCTGGTTCTGTGGCTGGTCATTGGCGCTGTCGATGGCCGCAACGATCTTGCGCGGCAAGCCCCGGGCCTGGTCGCCCACCAGGTAGGTCGGTACCGGGCAGTAGCGCAGCAGGTGCCAGTCCATCGGAGTGAAGAAAGTGCGCTTGAGCAGCGGTTCCTGCTGCACTTGCTTGATCAGCAGGTCCGGTTGCAGCTCGCTGACGTGCTCCAGGATGTCGCTCTTGACGTCTTCGGACCACGTGGTATAGGCCGTGACCTCAACCCCGCTGGCTCGCAGTTGATCGGCCTGCGCCTGGAGCCAGACGTCCTGTTCCTGCAGATAGCTGGCCCGCGCGCTGGCCCAGTCATCGCCCTCCAGCAGGGTCAGGATGCCCAGGGACTTGATCAGCCCGACGATGTGCAGGCTCGCGCCACTGGCCCCCGCCAGGGCTCCAGCCTGGTGAATGGCCGGCGACTGGCGCAGGGCCGGGTTGATGATCAGCAGCAGGCGTTGGTACTGGCTCATGGTCGGGTACTCGGGTGAAGTTATGTTCAGTATTGACCCAAGACTGCACCCGCGGGGGTTTAGCGTATTGATTCCAATCAAGACTGGCTGCTGGCCTTTGGTTTGGCGCGCTATCGCGGGCAGTTCAGCCAATACCTTCAGGCATCGGCCGCAGCCGGCTGGCGCAGCGGATACAACTGCTCGTCAAACTGCTCCAGGCGCGGGAACGCCAGGGGCTGTTCATCGGCCAGGTGCTGCAAGCGCTGGTCGTACTGCACCAGGAAGGCCTGACGCGCTTCATCGCTGATGTACGGCACGTGCCAGGCGACGAAGGGTTCCAGGACCTCAAAACCGACGTAGGCCAGGGTCCCGCGCAGGATCGGCCGCAGCATGTCCTGCAGCGGGCCGTGGATCGCGTCTTCGCCAAACATGTGCTCACGCCCGCCCAGGGTCACGCTGACCAGAGCCTTCTTGCCACTCAGCCCACCCTGGTCGTAGAAGCGCTTGCCGCCGTAACAGATGCCGGACACCAGCACCCGGTCGATCCAGCCCTTGAGCATGGCCGGGGCGGAGAACCAGAAAATCGGGAAGTTGAGGATCAGCAAGTCGGCCCACAGCAGCTTGTCCAGCTCGCCCTGGATGTCCGCGGCCAACGATTGGCGCTTGACCCCCAGGCGTTGCTCAAGGGCGTAGACCAGGTAGTCGGGGTTTTCCCGCGAGGAAAAGTCCTGGCTGCTGGCCACCGGGTTCCAGTTCATCGCGTACAGGTCGCTGACCTGCACCTCGTGGCCCTGGGCCTTGAGGGTGGTGACGGCCTGGTCACGCAGGGCGGCGGTGAAGGCGTTCGGCTCGGGGTGAGCGTGGACGATCAATACGTTCATGAGGCTTCCTTAGACGTCTGCAAGCGTCGGTGTTGAAGGGTGTGCGGCGCGCGTGGCCAGTAACCGGTCGAGCCAGTCGGGGTCCATTTGCGGTTCGGAGGAAAATAGCAGCCCGGTGTAGTCCTGGTGCGGCGGGGTGAAGATGGCATCGCGTGAACCGTGGTCCACCACCCTGCCCCTTTGCATCACCAATACCTCGTCGGCAATCGCCCGCACCGTGGCCACGTCGTGGGTGATGAACAGGTAGGACACGTCCAGTTGCTGTTGAATGCGGTTGAGCAGTTTCAGTACGCCTTCGGCCACCAACTGGTCGAGGGCCGAGGTCACTTCGTCGCAAATGATCAGTTGGGGATCGGCCGCCAGGGCCCGGGCGATGCAGATCCGTTGCTTCTGGCCGCCGGACAGCTCCCGGGGCTGGCGCTCCATGAAGGTCGTCGGATCGAGTTCGATCATCTCCAGCAACTCGGCGACCCGGGCCCGCAGCGCCTTGCCCTTGAGGCCCAGGTAGAAGGTCAGCGGCCGGCCGATGATGTCGACGATGCGCTGGCGCGGGTTGAGTGCGGTGTCGGGGATCTGGTAGATCATCTGGATCCTGCGCAACTGTTCCTTGCTGCGTTGACGAAAATCCGCCGGCAGCGGCTGGCCGTCGTACAGCACCTGGCCGGCTGTCGGTGGCAGCAGCCCGGTGATCAAGCGCGCGGTGGAGCTTTTGCCACTGCCGGACTCGCCGATCACCGCCAGGGTCTGGCCGCGATACAGGCTCAGGGATACGTCGTGCAGTACCGGCTGCTGACCATAGCTGGCGCAGCTGTTGCGCAATTCCAGCAAGGGCTGTTCCTGCTGCGGCAACGGCTTGGGTTCGGTGCGGAAACTGCGCACCGCCCACAATGACTTGGTGTAGTCCTGCTGCGGGGCGTCGAGCATCTGCCGGGTCTGGGCCTCTTCCACCAGCTTGCCGTGGCGCAGCACCATGATCCGATCGGCCATCTGCGCCACCACCGCCAGGTCGTGGCTGATGTAGATCGCCGCACTGCCGTACGTTGCCACGGCATCGCGGATCGCCGCCAGCACCTCGATCTGGGTGGTGACGTCCAGGGCCGTGGTCGGTTCATCAAAGATGATCAGGTCCGGGTGGCAAGCCATGGCCATGGCGGTCATGACCCGCTGCAGCTGGCCGCCGGAGACCTGGTGTGGGTAACGCTGGCCGATCTGCTCGGGGTTGGGCAGGCGCAGCACCCGATACAGCTCGACGGCTTCGGCCATGGCTTGCGCCCGGCTGATGCCGGCGTTCTGCACGGCGGTTTCCACGTGCTGGTCAATCAAGCGATGGGCCGGGTTGAACGACGCCGCGGCGCTCTGCGCGACATAGGCGATGCGCAGCCCCCGCAGCTTGCGCAGGGTCTCGGGCTTGGCCGTCAGCAGGTCGATGCCATCGAACTGCAGCGATCCACCGGTGATTCGGCAGCCATCGCGGGTGTAGCCCATGGCGGCCAGGCCGAGCGTCGACTTGCCGGCCCCCGACTCGCCGATCAGGCCCAGCACCTCACCCCGTTGCAGGGTCAGGTCGATGCCCTTGATCAACGGATGCCAGGCGTCCTCGTAGTGACCTTCGATGTGCAGGTTGCGGATTTCCAGCAGCGGTTTGGCAGTCTTCATCTTCAGCATTCCTTGAGACCGCTGGATCTGTGCAGCATCCAGTCGACGACGAAGTTGACGCTGACCGTGATCAACGCCACGGCCAGGGCGGGCAGCAACGGGCTGATGTCACCGAAGGTGATCAGCACCGCGTTGTCGCGCACCATGCTGCCCCAGTCGGCCGTGGGCGGTTGAATGCCCAGGCCGAGGAACGACAGCGCGCTGATGAACAGGAACACAAAGCAGAACCTCAGGCCGAACTCGGCAATCAGCGGTGCCGCGGCATTGGGCAGTACCTCGCGGGTCACCAGCCACCACAGGCCTTCGCCCCGCAACCGCGCGGCCTCGACGAAGTCCTGGACCACCACGTTCATCGCCACCGCCCGGGACAGGCGGAACACCCGGGTCGCGTCCAGCAGCGCGATCACCAGCACCAGCGAGGTGGCCGTGGTGCCCACTACGCTGAGGATCAGCAAGGCGAAGATCAGTTGCGGGATGGCCATCAGGATGTCCACCACCCGCGACAGGCCCTGGTCGACCCAGCCGCCCTTGATCGCCGCCACCAACCCGCTCAAGCCGCCGAGCAGAAACGCCAGCAGCGTGGTCAGGAAGGCAATCCCCAGGGTATTGCGGGCGCCGTAGACCAGGCGGCTGAACATGTCGCGGCCCAGGTTATCGGTGCCCAGCAGGAACTCACCGCCCCAGGGCGCGAACCCCTCACCCACCACCTGGGTTTCGCCGAACGGCGCCAACAGCGGAGCGAACAGCGCCACCTGGATGTACAGCACGATCACCAGCAGGCCGAACTGGGCGCTCAGCGGCGCACGGAGCAAGTGTTTAAGCAGGCTCATGGTCTACCCCTTCGGATGCATCAGGCGTGGGTTACTGGCAATCGACAGCACGTCGGCGCTGGTATTGAGCAGGATGTAGGTGGCCGCGAAGATCAGGCTGCAGGCCTGCACCACCGGGATGTCGCGCTTGGCCACCGAGTCCACCAGCAACTGGCCAAGCCCCGGATAGACAAACACCACCTCGACCACGACCACCCCCACCACTAGGTAGGCCAGGTTCAGCGCCACCACGTTGACGATCGGCGCCAGGGCGTTGGGCAAAGCGTGGCGAAAGATGATCCGCGACGGGCTGATGCCCTTGAGCCGGGCCATTTCGATGTAGGGGCTGGCCAGCAGGTTGATCAGCGAGGCGCGGGTCATGCGCATCATCTGCGCGATCACCACCAGGCTCAGGGTCGCCACCGGCAGCACCGAGCGCTCGAGGATGGTGCCCAGCGAGGCGTCCGGGGCCAGGTTGGAAATGCTCGGGAACCAGTTGAGTTTGACCGCGAACAGCAGGATCAGCAGGTAGGCCACGAAGAACTCGGGGAACGACACCGCACTCAAGGCCGAGGTGTTGAGCAAACGGTCGAACCAGCTGTTGCGATACAACGCCGCGAGCATGCCCAGGAGCAAGGCCAGCGGCACCGAGACCAGCGCCGCCAGCAGCGCCAGGCTGAAAGTGTTGCCCAGGCGGCTGCCAACCAGGTCGGCGATTGGTCGCTGGTTGGCCAGCGACACCCCCAGGTCCCCCTGCAGCAACTGCCAGATCCAGTGGCCAAAACGGCTCAACGGCGGCATGTCCAGGCCCAGTTGGGCACGAAATGCGGCGACGGTTTCCGGGGTCGCCGACTGGCCGAGCATGGCCTGGGCAATGTCACCCGGGAGCATGCCGACGGCGAGGAAAATAATCACCGAGACGGCAAACAATGACAGCAGACCTAACGCCAGGCGCTGCCCTAACAAGCGAAAAATACTTCTCATCGTGCGGTTCCTTTTTCTACTGTGGGAGCGAGCTTGCTCGCGATGGCGGCAGTGCATTCAAAATCAATGCTGCCTGAGCAATTGCTATCGCGAGCAAGCTCGCGCCCACAGGGATGTTCATCGCTTCGACAATTTCTTACGCCTGCCACCAGCGTTCGATCACCCGCAGCCCGTCCAGCTCGCCATACGGCGCGGTCTGGCCGCCGTGGTTGACACGCTTGGAACGGGCCGCCACGGAGCTGGCGAACAACGGCACGATCGCCCCGCCGTCGTCACGGCACAGCGCCTGCATTTCGTTGTACATCTCGCGGCGCAGCGGCTCGTTCATCTCGCCCCGGGCGGCGTTGAGCAACTGGTTGAAGCGCGGGTTGTCCCAGTGGGTTTCGTTCCAGGCCGCGCCCTTGGCGTAACCGATGCTGAACATGCGGTCGGCGGTCAGGCTGCTGTACCAGAACGAGGTGGTGAAGGGTTGCTTCATCCAGACGTTGGAGAAAAAACCGTCGGCGGGCTCGCGCACCACGTCGATGTCGATCCCGGCGGCACGGGCCTGCTCCTTGAACAGCACCGAAGCGTCCACGGCCCCGGTGTAGGCCGCGTCGGACGCTTGCAGGCGCACCTTGAGCGAATCCATGCCGGCCTTTTTCAGGTGGAACCGCGCCTTGTCCGGATCGTAGGTGCGTTGTTCCAGCGCGCTGTTGATGAACCGACTGCCGGGCTGGATCGGGTGGTCGTTGCCCACCAGGCCATAGCCGTAGAGCACCGAGGCCAGTAGGGTTTCACGGTTGATCGCGTGCTTCATCGCCAGGCGCACGTCGTTGTTCTGGAACACCGGGCTGTCGGTGAGCATGGGGAAGGTGTAGTGCTGGGCGCCCTTGGTTTCCTCGATCACCAGGTTGGGGTTGCGCTTGAGCAGTGCCACGGTTTTCAGGTCGACCTTGTTGATCACATCCACCTGGCCCGTCACCAGGGCATTGACCCGCGCGGCGCCATCGGCAATGCCAATCAGCTCGGCACTGGCGAAGTGCGCCCGGCCGGGTTTCCAGTAGTCGGGGCTGCGCTCCAGGGTCATGCGCACGCCCGGCTCGAAGTCCTTGAGCCGATAGCCGCCGGTGCCGACCGCGGACTGCCAGTCCGGCACCCCATCCTTGCTGGGCATGATCACCAGGTGGTAATCGGCAACCACATAGGCGAAGTCGGCGTTGCCCGAGTGCAGTTCGAACACCACGCTGTCCGGGCCCTGGGCACTGACCTTGGCGACATCGCCGAGCACGGTCTTGGCCGCCGACGTCGACTTCTCGCCCAGGTGGTGCTGGATCGAGGCCACCACATCGTCGCTGCTCAGGCGCTTGCCATTGTGGAAGGTCACGCCCTGGCGCAGCTTGAAGGTCCAGACCCGCGCGTCCGGGCTTGACTCCCAGCTCTGCGCCAGTTCCGGAATGGCGGTGCCGTCGACCGCGATTTCACTTAGGGTGTTGTACACCGCCGAGAACCCGACGAAGGTGAAGGTGTCGCTCCAGGAGCCGGGGTCGCGCGAGTCGGTGGTGCTGCCACCGGCCAGGCCCAGGCGCAGCACGCCGCCGGGCTTGGGGGTCGGGTCCTCGGCAAATGCGCCAAACGGCAAGCCCATGGAGAAAGCACCGGCCACGGCGGCCGCCGTCGCGCTGTATTTGAGGAAGTCCCGACGCGGGAAACTGTGCGCAGGGTTCGCTTGAGTAATCTTGTTGTTGTTATCGCTCATTGCAGGGCCTCTGATCAAAAAGCTGCGTTGTTAATCGATTACCGCTCCCACTCCACGCAAGACACCGGGCCATGGCCCGGTGCAAACACCCTGTGTGGCGTCAACTGTCACACCTGGATCGCCTTCACTTCGACGAATTCATGGAGCCCCTCTTCCCCCCACTCCCGGCCATTGCCGGATTGTTTGTAGCCGCCGAACGGCGCCTGATAGTTGAAGGCCGCGCCATTGATAAAACACTGGCCGGCGCGCACTTGCCGGCCCAGGTGCAATGCCCGCTCGGCGCTGCCGGCCCAGACGGCGCTGGACAGGCCGAACGGCGAGTCGTTGGCGAGCTGCAACGCGTGCGCTTCATCGGTGTAGGGGATCAGGCACAGCACCGGGCCGAAGATCTCTTCCTGGGCGATGCGCATGCGGTTGTCGACATCGGCGAACAGGGTCGGCGTGACGTAGTAGCCGCGTTCGAACGCCGGCACGCGGTCACCGCCGCACACCAACCGCGCCCCCTCCTGCTGGCCGACGCGGATGTAGTCCTGCACGGTGCGCCGTTGCGCCGCCGAGCACATCGGCCCGAGAAAACTCTGTGGATCCAGTGGATCCCCCATGGCCAGGCCAAGGGTGTGCTCGCGTGCCAGTTCCACCGCCTCGGCGTAACGACGGGCGGGCAAGAGCATGCGCGTCAGGGCGGTGCAGGTTTGGCCGGAGTTGATCATCACGTCCTCTACGCCGTATTGCACGGCAGCGGCCAGATCGGCGTCCTCGGCAATCAGCAGCGGCGACTTGCCGCCCAGTTCCAGGCACACCCGCTTGACCGACGGTGCAGCGGCCTGGGCCACACGCACCCCGGCGCCGGTGGAACCGGTGAACGACACCATGTCGACGTCCGGGTGTTTGGCCAGGGCTTCGCCGACTTTCGAACCTGGCCCGCTGACCAGGTTGAACACCCCCGCCGGCAAGCCAATGGCGTCGATCATCTGCGCCAGCAGGAACGCGTGCAGTGGGGTTTCCTGGCTCGGCTTGACCACCACGGTGCACCCGGCGGCCAGGGCCGGCGCCAGTTTGCCCAGCAGTTGATGCAGCGGGTAATTCCACGGATTGATAAAGGCGCAGACACCCACCGCTTCACGGATCACCAGGGAATTGCCGACCTCGCGGACCTGGTCCATCAGGCCCGCCAGCTCCGCATACTGTTCCAGGCCAATGATCGGCCCGTCCACTTGCACCGAGCGGCACCATTGCACCGGCATCCCCAACTCGCGGGTGATCACCGCCGCCATCTCGTCCGCCCGCAGCCGCAGTTGCTCGGCCAGCGCGCGGATGTAGCCGGCACGCACACTGGAGGCGGTACGCGACCAGGGGCCAAACGCCCGCCGCGCCGCAGCCACGGCCCGCTCGACGTCACGTTCATCGCCCAGTGGCACGCGGCCGGCGACGTCCTCGGTGGCTGGGTTGATCACCTCGGCCACGCCCTGCCCCGACGGGGTCAGCCAGCGGCCATCGATGTACAGCGAACGGTGATCAAGCATGGGCCTGGACCTCCATCAGTTCATGGGCACAACGGGCGATACGCTGGCAGGCCTCGCGCAGTGGTTCGGTGTCGACCACCAGGCCCAGGCGGATATGCCCGGCCGCACTGGGACCAAAAGCTTCGCCGGCCAGGACCGAGACGCCGTGACGTTCCAGCAGGCGGTCGGCAAACGCCTGGGCGCTGAGCCCGGTGGCGCGGATGTCGAGCATCACGAACATCCCGCCATCGGGTTTCAAGGCCCGCACCCCGGGGCAATCGGCCAACGCTGCGCAGACCAGGTCGCGGCGCTGACGATAGGCCTCGCGCATCGCCGCCAGTTCCGGCATGTGGGTGTCGAGGGCGACCACGGCGGCGTCCTGGACGAAATCCGGCAGGCCGTAGAGCATGCACAGCGCAAGGTTTTCCAGGTGCGCAGCCAGCGCCGGTGGTGCTACCACCCAGCCGATGCGCCAGCCGGTCATGGCGTGGGATTTCGACAGGCTGTTGAGGGTCGCGGTGCGCTCTGCCATGCCCGGCAAACTGGCCGGGCTCAGGTGTTCGCCGTCAAACAGCAGCTCGCTGTAGACCTCGTCGGAGATCAGCCACAGGTCGTGGCCGATGCACAGTTCGGCCAGGGCTTGCCAGGTGCTTCTCGGCAGGCTGGCCCCCGACGGGTTGTGCGGGCTGTTGAGCGCCAGGGCCCGGGTGCGTGGGGTGATGCGCGCGGCGACGTCTTCGGGCATCACCCGAAAGCCGTTCTCGGAACGCACCGGCACCGGGATCACCACGGCGCCGCAGGCACCGAATACCGCTTCATAGGTGACGTACATGGGTTCGGCGACCAGCACTTCGTCGCCCGGGTTGAGCACGCACTGGGCCACGCTGAACAGCGCACATTGGGCGCCGGCCAGGACGATCACCTGTTCGCTGGTGACCGCCTGGCCGCTGCGCGCCTGGTGCCGCCGGGCGATGGCCTCACGCAGGGTGCGTTTGCCGCGCACGTCGGCGTAGTGGGTGTTGCCCGCCAGCAGGCTGTCGATGGCGGCCTGGACGATGGGCGCCGGGGTGTCGAAATCCGGGTCGCCCACCGACAGCAGCAGAATGTCTGCGCCCTGCTCGCGCAAGGCCAGAGCACGGTAGTGAATATCCCAGGCGGCGGCGCCGTCACCGGCGATACGTTGGGTCAGATCGGAAAAACGCATGGTCCTGCCTCCGTCAAACAAATCATTAAATCAATGAGCGCAGGCATGCTTGAGCTCGATCAGGGTGACGCCGTTGCGTTTGAAGCCGTGGCGCAAATCGGTCTGCAGCTCGGCCAGGCTCTGCGGTTGGCTGACAGTGCAGCCGAACGCGCGACCGAGGGCGGCAAAGTCCGGATTGCGCGGCAGCACACCGATCGGCTCGATGTCCAGGCTCAACATGTCGTCGCGGATCTGGCCCAGGGCGTCGTTGTTCCACAACAGCACCACCAGCGGGCTGTCCAGTTCCTCGACGGCGGTCGCCAGTTCCTGGGCGGTGTAGAGGAACCCACCGTCGCCCACCAGTACCAGGCCCGGGCGCTGCGGTGCGCCGAACTTGGCGCCGATCCCGGCGGGCAAGCCATACCCCAGGGTGCCGTAGCCCGTGGGGTGCAACCAACTGCGCGGGGCCAGGCTGTCGAATGCGTAGTTGCCGGTGTAGGCCAGTTGGGTCATGTCGGTGCTGATAAAGGCGTTGTCCGGCAGTTCAGCGCCAATGCGCTGCAAAATGGCCTGGTGGATCGACTGCAACGGGCCGTGACCGGCCTGCACCGCTTCGCGCAAGGCGGCGACGGCGGCAATCGCCGCGCTGGCGTCGCGGGGGCTGGTCGGCAGGCGTTCGAGCAAGCCGTCCAGGGTTTGCCGGGCATCGCCGTGCAGGGCCACGGCACAGGGGTAGAAGTCGTTGAACTTGCGCGGGTCAATGTCGACTCGCAGCAGCTCGGCATTCAGGGGCAAGCGCTCGCGCCAGAAGTCGGTGTCGGCCATTTCCGTGCCCACCGCCAGCACCACGTCGGCCTCGGCAATCAGGTGCCAGCCCGGCTCCACGCACAACGACGAACCGGCATTGAGTGCGGCCTGCGGCGGCAACAGGCCCTTGCCGGCGACGCTGGTGAACAGGGGCGCGGCCAGACGGGTGCTGAGTTGCTGCAGTTGCGCGCTCGCCTCCAGGGCGCCGCCCCCGGCGATGATCATCGGCCGTTTGGCGCCGTTCAATTTGCGCACTGCCTGGTCCAGGGCGCAGGCAGCCGCGGCGCCACGTCCCGGGCGCAGCACCACGTCCTGGCTCCAGTCACGGGATACCGGCGCCGACAATACGTCCAGCGGCACCGAAATATGCACCGGGCGCGGACGTTCGCTGTCGAACACCGCGTAGGCCCGGGCGATCAATTGCGGCAGGTCGTCAGTGCTCAAGGCCACCGCCGAGAACGCAGTGATCGGCGCGGTCATGGCGCGCTGATCCTGGGTTTCGTGCAGGCAGCCCCAGCCCTTGCCGAGGCTGGCGGTGTGGTTGACGCTGGAGATCACCAGCATCGGGATCGAGTCGGCATAGGCCTGGCCGATACCGGTGGCGGCATTGGTCACCCCGGGGCCGGTGATGATGAAGCAGACTCCCGGCTTGCCGCTGACCCGTGCGTAGCCGTCGGCCATGAAGCTGGCGCCTTGTTCATGCCGGGTCAAGACGTGGCGGATGCCGCTGCCGGGCAAGCCGCGGTACAGCTCCAGGGTGTGTACCCCGGGAATGCCGAACACAGTGTCGACGCCGTAGTTGGCCAGCAGGCGAACCAGGGCCTGGCCGCCGGTCAAGGGTGTGGTGTGCATGTGTTTATCCTCACGCATGGCCGAGGCGAATCAACGCATCGACCGCGGTCGTGCCGTGGGCACCGACCAACAATGGGTTTACATCGAGTTCCAGCAACTGCCCGGCGTTTTCGCAGGCGTAGTCGGCCACTGCGCGGATCGCCGCCACCAGTGCCTCGAGGTCCGCCGGCGGCCGGCCACGAAAACCCTGGAGCAAGGCGGCACTGCGCAAACTCAACAAGGCATTGCGAATCGCCCCTTCAGTGGTCGGCAGCAGCAGGCTCCGACTGTCCTTGAGCAACTCCACCAGGATCCCGCCGGCACCGATCACCAGCGCCAGGCCAAAGTCGTTTTCGCGCTTGATGCCGACAATCAGCTCCGCCAACGGCGTGCTGGCCATGGGTTCCAACAGCACCTGGTCGAAGGCCACGCCAGGGGCGTAGGCACCAATGCGGGTCGCCATGTTGCTCAGGGCGGCAGTCAAGGCGGCGGCGTCCTTGAGGTTGAGCGCCACGGCCCCGGCTTCGGTCTTGTGGGGTAACTCGGCGCTGAGCGCCTTGAGCACCAAGGGGTAACCCAGGCGTTGGGCATCCTCCAGTGCCTGCGATACGGTGCTGCGCACGCCATTCGGTACCGGCAAGCCAAAGGCCCGCAGCGCCTGCTTGGCATCCCATTCATTGAGCAGCCGCCCCGCCCCCGCCAGCGACTGCGGACACAGCGGCACCAACGCCGACTCACCCAGGGCCAGCAATGCCTGGCGATTCGCCTGATAACCGGCGATCCGGCCCCAGGCGGCCAGGCCGTCTTCCACCCCCTGCAAGGCAGCGACGCCCTGGGCATGCAAGCGCTCGCGGGCATGGGCCGGCAGCAGCTCCGGGAAGGCCGAGGTGACGAAGCCGGTCTTGCCGTGGTGCACCAGCGCCTGGCAGTACAGCTCCAGCAACAGGTCGCACTCCTTGCGCTCGCCAGTGAACTGGGCGGGGTAATCGAGCACCAGCATGGCCGCGTCGGCTTCGGTGCGCAGGGCACTGTCGAGCATCCGGTTGAGGGCCTCGCCATCGCCCCAGATGGCGGTGGTGAAGTCCAGCGGATTGACCAGGTTGGCGTAGCTGGGCAAGACCTGCGCCAGCTCGGTGGTTTGCCCCGCGTCGAGTGCGGGCAAGCGCAGCTCGTTACGTTCGGCGTAGTCGGCAATCAGCCCGGCATCGCCACCGGAACAGGCCAGCGCAATCAGGCGGTTGCCGCTGGGCAACCGGCCGCAGGCTGCCGCTTTCAGGGTCTCGACGAAGCTCACCGGGCCACTGACCCGAATCACCCCAAGGCGCGCAAACAGCGCGTCGTACAAGGCATCGGAGCCGGACAGCGAACTGGTGTGACTGAGCGCCAGCTCGGCGCCGATCTGTGACACCCCGGTTTTCAGGACGACCACCGGGATGCCCTGCTCCAGCGCCTTGTGCGCGGCGCGGGCAAAGGCCGGGACGTTGTTCAGGCCTTCCAGGTGCAGGCCGATGGCGGTCACGCGCGGTTCGTCGAGCAACACGTCCATCAATTCCGCCACGCCCAGTTGCGCCTGGTTGCCCACCGACGCCATGTAGGCCACCGGCAGCGAGCGGTCGCTCATCGACAGGTTGTAGGCGAAGTTGCCACTTTGGGTCAGCACGGCCACGCCCCGCTCCACCGCCTTGCCGCCATGGGCCACCGGCCACAACGCACAGCTGTGCAGGTAGTCGAGCAAGCCGTAGCAGTTGGGGCCGAGCAAGGCCATGTCGCCGGCGGCCTCGAGCAGTTGCTGTTGCAGGGCCTGGCCTTCGGCGCCGGTCTCGGCGAACCCGGAGGCGTAGCAGATCGCCCCGCCCGCGCCCTTGGCGGCCAGATCGCGAACGCAGGTCAGGGTCAGCTCACGGTTGGTGGCGATGAACACCGCGTCCGGACCACAGGGCAGATCGCTGACCTGGCGGACGCACGGCACGCCTTCCAGTTCGTCGTGTTGCGGGTTGACCAGCCACATCGGGCCGGCATAACCACCTTCGGCGCAGCGCTTGAGGGCGCGGGCCATGCTGCGCCCGCCGACAAACGCGACGTGGCGTGGGGCGAGCAGGCGCTTGAGGTTGTCTCGAATTGTCAGGGACATGGGGGTTCTCCGGGACCGATCAGCGCAGCAGCGGCCGCAGCAGCTCGCGGGAAATGATGTGCCGCTGGATTTCCGAGGTGCCTTCCCAGACCCGCTCGATCCGCGCGTTGCGCCAGATGCGCTCGACCACACATTCATCCATCAGGCCCATGCCACCGAAGATCTGTACCGCTTCGTCGGCGACCTTGCCCAGGGTTTCGCTGGCGAACAGCTTGGCCATGCCGGCTTCGCCATCGGTCATGCTGCCCTGGTCCATCTTCCAGGCGGTGTGCAGGGTCAACAACTCGGCCGCGCGGATCTGCGTGGCCATGTCCGCCAACTTGAACGAGATGCCTTGGTAGGTGCCGATCGGCTGGCCAAACTGCTTGCGGTCCGCGGCCCATTGCAGGGAGACGTCCAGCGCCCGTTGCGCCTGGCCGACACAGTTGGCGGCCACCATCACCCGCCCGGCGGTCAGCCAGGCGTTGGCCACGTCCCAGCCCTTGCCGACTTCACCCAGTACCTTGGAGGCCGGCACACGGCAGTCGTCGAAGAACATTTCGAAGGTGTGATAGCCGCGGTTGCTGACGCATTTCGGGCCGCGGCGGATGGTCATGCCCGGGGTATTGCGGTCCACCAGGAACGAGGTCACGGCGTTACGCGTACGACCGTTGTGTTCGTAGGTGTCGGTCACGGCAAAGACAATGGCGAAGTCGGCGTGCCCGGCGTGGCTGATGAAGTGCTTGCTGCCGTTGAGCACAAAGTCGTCGCCGTCCCGTACCGCGCGGGTCTTGATCGAGTTGGCATCGGAGCCGGCACCCGGTTCGGTGAGGGCGAAGCAGTCGATTTTTTCGCCCTGGATGCACGGCAACAGGTAGTCGTTGATCTGCTGGCCGGTGCACGCCATGAGGATCTTCGAAGGCCGTGCGACGAACACGTGCAGCGCCCAGGAGACCTTGGACAGTTCGCGCTCGATCAGCGCCTGGGACAGGTAGTCCAGGCCGCCACCGCCCACCTCCTCCGGCATGTTGAACGCATAAAAGCCGGCAGCGATCGCCTTGCCGCGGATCTGCGCCGCCAGCTCGGGCGAGACTTCGTCGGCGCGGTCCACCGCCTCTTCATAGGGCAGCAGCTCCTTGGTGACAAAGCTGCGTACGGCGTCCACCAACATTTCTTGTTCTTGGGTCAGTTGGAAATTCATGCGGCTACCTGTTGTTCGTGTGCTGATTGAGGTGGGGCGTTAGCGGCCGATAAAACGCGCCGGGCGTTTTTCGGCGACGGCGCGCAGGGCTTCGCTGGCGTCTTCGCTGCGCCCGCACAGCAGGCCAGCGGCCAGCTCGGCCTGGAGTTGTTGCGCCAGGCTACGGTCGGCGCCTTCGCGCATGAGCCGCTTGGCCTGAGCGAAGGCAAAGGTCGGTCCATTGGCCAGGCGCGTCGCCAGTTGCGCCGTGACGCTGTGCAGTTGCTCGTCGGCGCAGACTTCGCCCACCAGCCCGGCGGCTAGGGCCCGTTCGCTGCCCCACAGCTCGTCGAGGAACAACAGGCGCTTGGCCTGCTCACTGCCAATCAGGCGCGGCAAGTGCCAGCTGGCACCGGCATCGGGCGAGTACGCCATGCTGGTGTAGCCGGCCTTGAAGCGCGCCGATTGCCCGGCGATGCGCAGGTCGCAGCACAGGGTCAGGTCCATCCCGGCACCCACGGCGGTGCCGTTGATCGCAGCAATGGTGGGTTTTTCCAGGCTGTACAGGCGGTTCATCAGGGCGTGGGCGGTTTCGGTCCAGCCGTAGCTTTCCAGCGCGCCGCGGGCCTCGGCGGCGGCCCACTCATCGAGGTCGGCGCCGGCGCAGAAACTGCGGCCACTGCCGGTCAACACCACCACCCGCACCTGCGGGTCGGCGTTGTAGCCATCGAGCAAGGCATGCAGGTATTTCAAGGTCGGGATGTCCAGCGCATTGCGCTGGGCGGTGCGATTGAGGGTGATCCAGGCAACGCCGGCTGCAACCTGGCTGAGCACGGCAGAATCAGTAGTCATGGGAATCCTCGAATTATTGTGGTTGGCCTGAGGTACTGCGACTTGAGGCCATACTAAACGAGTGTTCAGTAAGGCGGCAATCGCTGGGAAAATCCGCTGTAACAGAGGAGAACACAGTTATCTAGTTGTATTTGAAGGGTTTATTTGTGAGTGACGCTTAGCGGCAGAGCGCGCCGTTACAACTTTGCACAACTGATGACAGCATCTGTGGGAGCGAGCCAGTTCGCGACGACCTCAAGTGCGACGCGTACATCCAGGCAGTGCGCGTCATCGTTGGCGACCATCGCGAGCAAGCTCGCTCCTACAGGGGGTGTAGGTCGCAACCGAGATTGTTAGTGGTGATCCGGACCTGTGGGAGCTGGCCTGCCAGCGATGGTCGCAAGGACGGCGCGGTGCATCAGGCTGTGCGCGTCATCATTGGCGACCATCACGAGCAGGCGCCCAGGAGGGGTGGGTTATGTGGTGGGCAGTTGTGGGGTCAGTACGCCCTGGCGTTTGCGGTGGATCAGGAAGTAGGCGCCATAGCACAGGGTAATGAAGCCGAAGCCCCAGTACAGCGATGGGCGTTGGGTTGGGTCCAGGGCCAGGAATACGAACAACGAGCAGCACAGGGCGATGCACACCAGCGGCAACACCGGGAACCACGGGGCGCGGTATTTCAGGTCTTCGAGTTTGCCGCCATCACGCAGGTAGGCCTTGCGGAATTTGTATTGGGCCAGGGCGATGACGATCCAGGTCACGGTGCCGGACATCCCGCTCACGGCCATCAGCACCATGAACAGCGTATCGGCGGCGACGAAGCTGGTCATCAGGGACACCAGGGCAAAACACAGGGTGATGCTCAGGGCGCGCAATGGCACGCCGCGCTTGCTCAGGGGCGACAGGCTTTTCGGCGCCATGCCGGTCTTGGACATGGCCCAGAGGATCCGGGTCGAGGCGTAGAGGCCGGAGTTGCCCACCGAGAGGATCGCGGTGAGGATCACGAAGTTCATCAGGTCCGCGGCATAGGGAATGCCGACCATGTCGAACACCTGCACGAACGGGCTTTCCATCAGGCCGGCCTGCTGCCACGGGACGATCGCGGACAGCACAATGATCGCCAGCACGTAGAAGATCAGCACGCGGAACACCACGTTGCGCACGGCCCGTGGAATGCTCTTTTCCGGCTGGTCGGTTTCACCCGCCGCCACCCCCATGATTTCGCAGCCCTGGAAGGCGTAGACCACGGTCATCATCACCGCAAACACCGCTGACAGGCCGTTGGGAAACACGGCGTCGCCGATCAGGTTGCTCATCCCCGGCGCCGGAGCACCGCTGCTCAGCGGGATCGCGCCGAAGATCACCAGCACGCCGACCACGATAAACCCCAGGATCGCCGCCACCTTGATCCCCGAGAACCAGTACTCGGCTTCGCCGAAGGCGCGGGTGGCCAGGGCGTTGAGGCCGAACAGCACCACCACGAACAGCGCCGACCAGTACCAGATCGGGACGTCCGGGAACCAGCGCACCATCAGCATACCGGCGGCGGTGAACTCCAGGCCCACGGTGGTGGCCCAGCTCATCCAGTACACCCAGCCGATCATGAAGCCGGTGGCCGGGCCGATGAACTGAGTGGCGTGGGTCTGGAACGAGCCGGACACCGGCATCTGCACCGACAACTCACCCAGGCAGACCATCACCAGGTACATCAGGAAACCGGCCACCAGGTACGCCAGAATCGCGCCCACCGGACCGCCCTGGTTAATGGTCACGCCGGAGCCCATGAACAGCCCGGTGCCGATCACCCCGCCCAAAGACAGCATGAAGATGTGCCGGCTTTTCAGGGCGCGGGTCAGGTGGATGCCTGTACGTTCAGTGGTTTGCGTCATGTCAGCACCCCAGGCGAGTGAGGTGGACGGGATCAGCTTTACGGCCATTCATTATTATTATCTCCAATAAGCTTCGAAGACCGCGCGGTGGCGGTTGCCTCGATTATTGGAAGACCATGTAAGTTCGCGTTGACGGTAAAGATCGAAGTTGTAGAAAGTCGTAACAGATTTGTACGTCAGCTCTGCAACAGGCCTTTGAGGGTGTGCAGGGCCTCGTGGAACTGGGCGTCGACCTGGGGCGCGAGGTCACACAGGGCCGATTCGGCGTTGCCCAGCGCCGCGTCTTCCAGTGCCCGCAACGCCTGGGCCAGGGCGCGGAACCCCAGGGAGTCACTGCTGCCGGCCAGGCGATGGGCCAGGTGCGCGACCTCGGTGCAGTCGCAGGCGTCGATGGCCTCCGCCAGGGCCCCACGGTGCTGGATGATCGAGGTGCGCAGCACACTCAGCAGGCCCAGGACTTTCTGTTCGCCGAGCAGCGTGCGATGGGTATGCAACAGCGGCCAGTCCATGGCCCCGTCCTGCGCCGCGGGTTCGGCCAGCGGCATCTGCCCCGCCAGGGCTGCACGCAGCTCGGCCAGTTTCAGAGGCTTGGCGAGGATGCCGTCCATCCCGGCATCCAGATAGCCGCGCACGAGCGCCGGTTGCACGCTGGCGGTCAGGGCAAAAATTCGCGTGGCGCGGTTCGGCCCGGCACCGCTACGAATCTGCCTGCACAGCTCGACGCCGCTGATCCCCGGCAAATGCACGTCCAGCAGGATCAGGTCAAACCCCTGGCCGGCGCACTGGGCCAAACCCTGCGGGCCCTCCTCGGCGAGCCACACCTGATGCCCGTCCCGTTGCAGCAGGCCGCTGACCACCTCACGGTTGAGCGCCACGTCTTCGACCACCAGGATCTTCAGGGGCGGACCGCTGGCCTGCTCGATGGGACCCTCGAGCAGTTCGCCCGCCGGCGCCAGCGTCAGCTCGAACCAGAAGCAACTGCCCCGCCCCGGCTGGCTGTCGACGCCGATACTGCCGCCCATTTTCTGCACCAGGTGTTTGCAGATGGCCAGGCCCAGTCCGGTCCCGCCAAAACGTTGCGCCACCTCCTCACTGGCCTGGGTGAAGCGCTCGAAGATTTTTTCCTGCATGGCCGGGGCAATCCCGATGCCGTTGTCAGTGACGCTGACCCGCACTCGTTGCCCGTCGTACCCAGGCAGCGGCGCCAGCAGTAACACCTGCACACTGACCTCGCCGCCCTCGGTGAACTTGATGGCGTTGGCCAGCAGGTTGCTCAGCACCTGGCGCAGGAACTGTTCGGCCCCCAACTGGCGTGGCGCGAGCTGCGGGTCGACCAGGCACTGCAGGCGCGTGCGATTGCCCAGCGCTCGTGGCTCCAGCAGGGTCAGCACCTCATCCAGCAGTTGACGCAGGGAAAAATTGACCGGCTCCGGGTGGGTTTCGCCCTCTTCCAGGCGCGCGAAGTACAGCACCTCGTTGAGAATGGTCAGCAACCCTTCTCCGGCCTTGTGCAGGGCATCCAGGCGTTTGCCATCGAGTTCGTCCAGACGCGGGCTGCGCAGCAGTTGCGCCATGCCGAGGATGCCATTGAGCGGTGTGCGCAACTCGTGACTCATGGTGGCCAGGAACCGCGACTTGGCGAGGTTGGCCGCCTCGGCTTCGTCCTTGGCACGCATCAGGCTGGCGGTGCGCCGCTCGACCATGCGCAGCAGGTCATCGCGATTGTCCTGCAGGGCCAGGCGGTCGGATTCGCGGCGGTCGATGTCACTGAGAATCGCCCGGCGCATGTCGTCCAGGGCGTGGGCCACGGTGTCGATTTCATCCGGCACGCCACTGCGGCTCTTGTCCAGGTGCAAGGGTTCCTGCCATTCGCCGGCGGCGATGCGTCGGGCGAAGCCAGCCATCACTTGCAGGTGGCGGGTCACCAGACGGTAGAACAGTCCGGACAGCGCCACTGCCAGGCCGCAGAGAAACACACTCATCCACAGCAGGCTGGTCAAACCGGTGGCGTACAGCCGCTGGTACACGGCCCCCAGGTCAGTGCTGACCTCCAGTTGCCCCAGGTGGCGTTTTTCCCCGGAAGGCGGCTGGTAATCCAGTTCGAAGCGCTCGATGCGCAACGGCCCGACCGGCTGCGGATTGCCCTGCAGCAACTCGAAGTCCGGGCTGCTCAGGCGTACCCGGGCCACGTCGGAGAAATCCACCAGGCCCCGCAGTTGCACGTTCAACTGTTCCTGGTTGAGGTCCCACAGGCTGCGTTCCAGACTGGCCAGATATCCGGCCCGAATCAGCTCCATGCGCGAGTCGATGTCACGCATCTCGCGGCGGTATTCGAAGTACAGCTGCACGGTGCTGGCGAGCACGGTAAAACACAGGCTGAACAACAGGATGAACAGCAGCAGGCGCCGCAACAATCCACCGGGTCGGGCGCGGATCATCGGGCGTCCGCCGGCAGGCTGATCATGTCGCGGTAGGTGACGGTGCTTTCGTTGAGCCAGCGTTGGATGTCGCCGGCCTCGACCATGCGCTGCAACTGGGCATCGATCTGCGGCATCTGGCTGGCCAGTGTCGAGCGCCGCGACACCGCGATCCGCAGGTAGTCGACGCTCAAGGGCTTGGGCAAGGCGACGATGTCCTCGGCGCCTTTCAGGTGTTCGACGTACAGCTCGCCGGTGCGCCGCTCCTGGGTGATGAAGTCGATGCGCCCGCGAATCAGTTTGCCGAAGTTCTGCCCGCTGTCGGAGACCCATTCGATATTGTTGCTGCGGGCCACCAAACGGTCGAAATCCACCCCATAGCTTTCCCCGAACAGCAGGCCGCCGCGGTACCGGGCCAGGTCTTCGAGGCGTTCGAAGCGCACCGGGTGCTGGCGGTTGATGAACACCGCCACGTCCTCGCGCAGCACCGGCACACCGGAGAACAACAGGCTTTGCTCGCGTTGCGCGGTGCTGTAGGCCAGCACCACGTCGACCCGGCCTTCGGCGGCGTCCAGCAGGCAGCGTTTCCAATTGCCCAGCACCACGGTCTCGACCTCGTAGCCCAGCGCGCCGAACAGGTGCCTGACCACGCTCGGGGCCAGGCCACGCACCTGCTTGCCGTCACTCCAGGAGATCGGCGGGTACACCGGGTAATCGCAGTAGCGGACTTTCTCGGCGGCCATCGCCGTGCCGCCCAGAAGCAGCAGTACCAGCCCGAGGGCGCGCACCATCGCCTCAGGCCGCGACGCTGGCGGTAAACAGGTAGCCGGCGCCGTGAATGGTGATGATCAACTGCGGCTCGGCCGGGTCATCGTGCAACTTGCGCCGCAAGCGCCCCACCAGCACGTCGATCGAGCGGTCGTTGGGCACCCACTCGCGGTTGCGGATCTGGTCCATCAACTGGTCGCGGCTCAGGGTGTGGCCGCTGTTGCGCAGGAACACGCTGAGCAACTGGTATTCGCCGTGGGTCAGCAGGGTTTCGTTGCCGGCGTCATCGATCAGGCGCCGGCGATCGGTGTCCAGGGCCCAGGCGGCGAATTGCTTGACCGGTTTGGCCGCGGCGAGTGGTTGGGGGGCTTGGGCATGGCGCACCCGACGGATCAGGTTTTTCGCCCGGGACACCAGTTCCCGTGGATTCAGCGGCTTGATCACATAGTCATCGGCGCCGCACTCCAGGCCGACGATCCGGTCGATCTCATCGTTGCGCCCGGTGATCAAGATGATCCCCACCTCCGAGCGCACCCGCAGTTCACGGGTCAGGGTCAGGCCATCCTTGCCCGGCAGGCGGATGTCGAGCATCACCAGGTCGACCGCCTGGCCGGCGAGGAAGGTGTCCGCGGCCTCCGCCGTTTCGGCGCAGTGGACCTCGTACCCTTCCCTGGACAGGTAGGCATGCAGCAGTTCGCGAATCAGCGGATCGTCATCGACGATCAGTACCCGAGGAGTCATCGCTTAAAGTCCTGCGTGCGCCCGAAGGCGTATTTCTTATTAGAGTGGTTGTGCGTCTTGGCGGCTGATCCTAGCTGCTGCTGAACGATCGATCAACAGCTCCCGGTCGGCAGGCAGAAACGTTGGCGACCGCCGGCCTGGAGCCCATCGACCCAGGCTTCACAAATCTGCATGCCCTGCTCCGGGCTGAAGGTCCCGGGGTTGAGTCCGGATTCCAGCCACAGGCCATCGAGCAAGGCGCTCAGGCCAATGGCCGCGAGGTCGGCGTCGAAGTGTTCCCAGCCCTCCTCCTCGGCCAGTTCGGCCAGCACCTTGCGCAAGATACCGCGGTACTCGCCATAGGAGTGTTCGTGGGCCAGGTTGATCGCCTCGGCGGTTTTCACCGCGCCCCAGAACGCCAGCCAGGCATCGATCAGTTGCGGGTCCAGCAGTTCGGCGGAAAACGAGCCACGAAAGAACGCCGACAAGCGCTCCCGCGCAGACGGTGCGGCCTGCTCCATGGCCTCGCGCAGCAGGCTCATGACCCGCCCGGTGATCGCCATGTAGGCCTCGGCCACCAGTTCGTCCTTGCCCGAATAGTGATGGCTGATCAGCCCCACCGAGACTCCCGCCTCAGCGCAGATCTTGCGAATCGACGCGCCCTGGAAGCCATGGCGCTTGAGGCACACCAGGGTCGCTTCGATCAGATTGGCCTTGCGCAGCTCCGGCTCCATGCGAGAAAAACGGGCTTCCTGACTCATCGGCGACTCTCTCCTTGGATCGATCATGGGGGCCTCTGCACCGGCCCAGCGTTGAACGACTGTACAGCAAGAGTGCGGCCCGTCTCCAGCCTCAACCGCGTTCAGTCGCGATAGCCCGGGGCAATGCGCTCGAGCAGGCGCACCATCGCCGCCCAGGCCAGTTGCATGGCATCCGGGTCGCTCAACTGACCGTCTTCAAGCGGCCGGGCGGGGTCATTGAACTGGCGCTCGGTGTGTGCGCAGACCTCGTGGGGCGGCAGCACCAATTCGCCACAGGCCTGGGCCGCCAATTGAATCTCGCAGGCCTTTTCCAGGTAGTACATGCGCAAGAACGCCTGGGCCACGGTTTTGCCCACGGTCAACAGGCCATGGTTGCGCAACATCAACACCGGCTTGTCCGCCAGGTCGTGCACCAGCCGCTGCTGCTCGCTCAGGTCCAGCGCCACGCCTTCGTAGTCGTGGTAGGCGACCCGGCCGTAGAACTCCATGGATATCTGATTGACCGGCAACAGCCCGCACTGCAAGGCGGCCACCGCACAACCGGCGCGGGTGTGGGTGTGCAGCACGCACTGGGCGTCGTCGCGGGCACCGTGGATGGCGCTGTGGATGACAAAGCCCGCCGGGTTGACCGGGTACGGCGACGGCTCCACGGCCTGCCCGTGGAGGTCGATTTTCACCAGGTTGGAGGCGCTGATTTCATCGAACATCAGCCCGTAGGGGTTGATCAGGAAGTGGTGCTCGGGCCCGGGCAGGCGCACCGAGATATGGGTGAAGATCAGGTCGGTCATGCGAAAGTGCGCGATCAATCGATAGCAGGCCGCCAACTCTTCACGCAGGCGCTGCTCGGTGGCGCTGCGCGCGGCAGTCGCACCCGGTGGGCTGACAAATGGCTTCATGGGCGAGGTTCTCCAGGCAGATGGCTGGGCAGACAGTAAGGCTGGACGGGGCAAGCGTCCAGCCAGTGGGCTTACTTGCTGGCCCAGGCGTTGAAACGCTCTTCCAGTTCCTCGCCGTGGTCGACCCAGAAGCCGACGTCCATCGACAGCGCCCCCTTGAGGTTCTGCGGCGCGGTCGGCACCCAGCGTGCGAGCGAAGCATCCAGGCGTGCGGCGGCCTCGGTATTGGTCGGGCCATAGGGAATCTGCTGCACGTACTTGACCTGGGCATCGGGCTGATTGGCGAAGGCGATAAAACGCTTGGCCTGATCGACATGCCGGGAGCCCTTGATGATCGCCCAGTAGTCCATGCCGTACAGGCTGCCCGGCCACACCAGGCCCAGGTGACTGCCACCCTGGGCCGCGGCGGCAATCCGGCCGCTGTAGGTGGAGGTCATGACCACGTCGCCGGCGGCCAGCCATTGCGCCGGTTGTGCGCCGGCCTCCCACCACTGGATATGGGGCTTGAGTTCGGTGAGCTTGGCGAAGGCGCGGTTGACTCCCGCAGGTGTGCCCAGGACCTGGTAGACATCCTCGACCTTGACCCCGTCGGCCAACAAGGCGAACTCCAGGTTGTACACCGCCCGCTTGCGCAGGCCGCGCTTGCCGGGGATTTTCTGCACGTCCCAGAAATCCGCCCATGAGGCCGGGGCCTGGGCCAGCTTGTCGGTGTCATAGGCAATCGCCACGCTCCACACCAGCGCGGCGGACCCGCACGCCTGCGCGGCCTCGGGAATCAACTGCGCAGCGTGCCCCAGTTGCGTCCAGTCCAGGCGCTCGTACATGCCCTCTTCGCAGCCGCGCATCAGGTCCGGGCCTTCGATCTGCACCACGTCCCAATCGACGTTGCCGGTGTCGACCATCACCTTGATCCGGGCCATTTCGCCGTTGTATTCACTCTGGATCAGTTGGCTCCGGTCCTGCGCACTGAAGGGTTGGAAAAACGCCACGTCCTGGGCTTTCTGTCCGGCGCCGCCGTAGCCGACCACCACCATGTCCGGTGCCGCCTGAGCGCTGCCCAGGCCCATGGCCAGGGACAACAGCAAGGGATAACGAGGGAGCGTGAGTCTATTGGATTTCATCTAGGAGTCCTCGTGCAGGTGCCACCCGGACCAAGGCCGGCGTGACCCATTTTTATTGTTGTGAGGTTCGCCCCAGGAGCGGGCGCCAAACGAAAGTACTGCAAGCCTTAGTAAAAAAACAAGTTGATTTTTTACTGCCGGTAAATTTCTATAGGGCAATAATAACAACGCCGAAGCACGGCCTTTCGGCTTCAGCCTGCCTGGAGTAAGCGCACCATGCCGACCTCGTCCCCCGCCTTTGCCCACCTGTTCGAGCCTTTGCCGATCCGTGGCAAGCGCCTGAAAAACCGCATCATGTCCAGCGGCCACGACACCTCGATGCCGACCGACAACCTGGTCAACGCGCAACTGATCGCCTATCACCGGGCACGGGCCGAAGGTGGGGTCGGGCTGATCGTGCTGCAGGTGGCCGGGGTCCACGACAGTGCGCGGTACACCTCCCATGTGCTGATGGCCACGGACGATGCCTGCATCGAGGGCTACCGCGCACTGGCGCAGACCTGCCACGAGCATGGGACCCTGGTGCTGTCGCAGATTTTCCACCCGGGGCGGGAAATCATGGAGTCCAGCGACGGCCTGCTGGCCGTGGCCTACAGCGCCTCGGCGGTGCCCAACGAGCGCTTTCGGGTGATGCCACGGGCCCTGGACCAGGCCATGATCGATGAGATCGTCGCCGGTTATGCGGCGGCCGCGCGCCGCCTGCATCAGGCCGGGATCGACGGCGTCGAGGTGGTCGCCAGCCATGGTTACCTGCCCGCGCAGTTCATCAACCCCCGGGTCAACCGGCGCACCGATCACTACAACGGCGACCTCGAACAGCGCCTGCGCTTCCTGCGGGAAGTGATCGCCGCGGTGCGCGCCAGCACCGATGAACAGTTCATCATCGGCCTGCGCATTTCGGCGGACGAGCGTGATCCCGAAGGCTTGAGCGAAGACGAATCCCTGGCCAGCGTGCAAGCGCTGCAAGGGCAGCTGGACTACGTACACATCGTCGCCGGCACCTCGGCCTCCCTGGGTGGCGCGGTACACATTGTGCCGCCGATGGCCATCGAAGCGGCCTACCTGGCCAAGGAAGCCGGGACCTTCAAGGCGGGCCTGAAGATTCCACTGTTCGTCACCGGCCGGATCAACCAGCCCCAGGAGGCCGAGCTGATCCTGGCCCGGGGTCAGGCCGATGTCTGCGGCATGACCCGTGCGCTGATCTGCGACCCGCAAATGCCCAACAAGACCGACACCGGGCGCGCCGAAGACGTGCGTGCGTGCATCGCCTGCAATCAGGCGTGCATCGGCCACTTCCACAAGGGCTTGCCGATTTCCTGCATCCAGCACCCGGAAACCGGCCGCGAACTGATCTACAGCCAACACCCGCCCGCGACCCGGCGCAAGCGCATCATGATTGCCGGCGGTGGTCCGGCCGGGATGAAGGCCGCAGCGGTGGCCGCCCAACGCGGGCATGAGGTGACGCTGTATGAAGCCAGCGCGCAACTCGGCGGCCAGGTGCTATTGGCCCAACTGCTGCCGCGCCGCGCCGAGTTCGGCGGAGCCAGCACCAACCTGCAGCGCGAGATGCAGCTGGCCGGGGTCCGCGTGGTGCGCAACACCCGGGTCGACCGGGCACTGGTGGAGCAGGAACAGCCCGACCTGGTGATCATCGCCACCGGCGCCGAACCCTATTGGCCGACCTTCGAACGTGGCGGTGATCTGCCGGTGGTCGACGCCTGGCAAGTGCTCAAGGATGAGGTGGCAATCGGGCGTTCGGTGGTGGTGGTCGACTGGCGCTGCGACTGGATCGGCCCGGGCATCGCCGAGCGCCTGGTACGGGCCGGGCATCAGGTCCAACTGGCGGTCAACGGCACCCATTGCGGGGAAAACCTGCCGCTGTATGTGCGTGACCAACTGGCCGGCGAACTGCACAAGCTTGGCATCCCGATCACCCCGTATGCCCGGCTCTATGGCTGCGACGACAACACGGTGTACCTGCAACACACCGCCAGTGGCGAGCCCATGCTGCTGGAGAATATCGACACCCTGGTGTTGTGCCAGGGCCACCAACCCGTGGACACCCTCGGGGCCGAACTGCAAGGGCTAGTGGAGTTTCGCCGGATCGGTGACTGCCTGGCACCGCGCACCGCCGAAGAAGCGATCTACGAAGGCCTGAAAGTCGCCTGGGAGCTTTAAGCCTGTTTATACTCCGGGACTTTAGGTTTTGGCTTGAACGCAAATCCGCGATTTTAACTGTAGGAGCGAGCTTGCTCGCGATGACGGTAGCAGGATCAACATTGGCGTTGATTGAGCTGCCGCCATCGCGAGCAGGCTCGCTTCTACAGCGACCGCGCTCAAGCCCCTCCCGGTCTGGAATTCACCATGAGCAACAGCAACACGCCTGCGCCCGACATCGCCAGCGCTGCGCCGCATTTCCTCGGCACGCGGATTCGCGGCCTGCGCAAACGCCGGGGCATGACCCTGGCGCAGTTGGCACAGTTGAGTGAATTGACCGCCGGCTACATCAGCCAACTGGAACGCAACCTCGCCTACCCGTCGATCCCGGCGCTGTTCAACATCGCCCGCAGCCTGGGCGTGACCATCCAGTGGTTCTTCGCCAGCGAAGTCCCCACCGCCCCCGAAGACCAGGGCGTGGTGGTACGCAAGAACAGCCGCCTGAGCGTGCACTACGAAGACGGCATCGTCGACCACCTGCTCACCCCCCAGCCCAACCGCCAACTGGAAATGCTCCACTCGCGTTTCCCACCCGGCACCTACAGCCAGCAAAGTTACAGCCACGACGGCGAAGAAGCCGGCTACCTGCTGTGCGGCAGCTTCGAGTTATGGGTCGGCGATCGGCATTTCCTGCTCAGCGAAGGCGACAGCTTCAGCTTCTCCAGCCAAGAGCCGCACCGCTACGGCAACCCCGGCGAGGTGGATGCGGTGGTGATCTGGGTGATTACGCCGCCGACGTTTTAACGCCGCCCTCGCCCACTCGTTGCTGTCGCCCCGGCGCGTTTGAGGGTGTCGCTCGGCAGTTCCTTGAACAACGCCCGGTAGCTGCTGGAAAAACGCCCCAGGTGCCAGAATGACCAGTGCATCGCCACTTCGGCCACGGTGGTTTGGCCGGGGTGGCTGCCGAGCAGTTCGCGGCGGGCGCTGTTGAGGCGGCGCAGGCGCAACCATTGGGTCGGGGCCATGCCGGTGTAGGTCTTGAAGGCGTGTTGCAGCTGGCGCAGGGACACCCCGGCGACCTGGGACAGTTCCAGCAGGTTGAGCTGTTCTTCCGGGGTATCGGCCGCCCACTCGCCCACCCGCGTCATGATCACCCGCTCCCCTGCCCGACGCTGCAATGCGCCCTGGTCGAGGCAGACGCAGGCGTGGTCGAGAATGAACAGGCAGTCGTCCAGCAGTTGCTGGGTCAGGGCATCCCGGCTCGGTGGGTCGATGGCCTGGGACAGCCGGGTCAGGGTGCCGCTGAGCCAGCGGCTGAACAGCGCGTTCTGCTGCGAATTCAGTGGCGCCATGAACAGGCCTTCCAAGCGTTCGATGCCAACGCCTTGGCGCTGCAGGAACTGCGGGCCAAAGACCACCGCCACTTCCTGGTAGTTCTCCGGGGTGATCCAGATGTTGCGGCTTTCGCCGTTGAGCACATAAAGCGCGTTGTCGCTGCGGTCGAAACAGAACGCCAAGGCCCCCGGTGGCGCGCTGAAGTTCTGCTCGACCCGGGTGTTCATGCACTCTTCGTAAATCTCGACCCCCTGCAAGTCCAGATAGCGCACCAGGCCGGCGAAGTGACCAGGCGACATCTGCTGGTAGTGCTGCACCCACCCAGGGGTCGCGCGTATCTGGTCGGCGACGTCTGCGGTGTTGAAAGCCTGCACATGCAAGGGACTTGGCGCTGTCATGGGGAGATCCGCGCGCACTCTTTTGGTGCGCTTTAGGGCTGGTGAAAGTGGATAGATGGAACCGTAACGCTGGCCCAAGATAGTCGCCAACGCGCTACAGGGGAAGTCTCTGTGTACAGCAAGCCTGACTCTGGCGCGGATAAAACCAATAACGAGGTCTTTATGAACGCCCCTTTCGATCAGCTCTCCACCTGGCTGAAAGATCACAAGATTACCGAAGTCGAATGCGTGGTCACTGACCTGACCGGTATCGCTCGCGGCAAGATAGCGCCCACCAACAAGTTCCTGCATGAGCGAGGCATGCGCCTGCCGGAAAGTGTGCTGTTGCAAACGGTAACCGGGGACTTTGTCGACGACGACATCTACTACGACCTGCTGGACCCGGCCGACATCGACATGGTGTGCAAGCCGGTGTCCGACGCGGTCTACGTGATTCCATGGGCGATCGAACCCACTGCGATCGTGATCCACGACACCTTTGACAAGTTCGGCAACCCGATCGAGCTGTCGCCGCGCAACGTGCTCAAGAAAGTCCTGCAGCTGTACACCGACCAAGGCTGGAAGCCGATCGTGGCCCCGGAAATGGAGTTCTACCTGACCCAGCGCTGCGAAGACCCGGACTTGCCACTCAAGGCACCGCTGGGCCGCTCGGGCCGTGCCGAAAGCGGTCGCCAGTCGTTCTCCATCGATGCCGCCAACGAATTTGATCCGCTGTTCGAAGACGTCTACGACTGGTGCGAAGCCCAGGGCCTGGACCTCGACACGCTGATCCACGAAGACGGCCCGGCGCAGATGGAAATCAACTTCCGGCATGGCGACGCGCTGGACCTGGCCGACCAGATCACCGTGTTCAAGCGCACCCTGCGCGAAGCGGCGCTCAAGCACAACGTCACCGCCACCTTCATGGCCAAGCCGATCGGCGATGAGCCCGGCAGCGCCATGCACCTGCACCAGAGCGTGGTCGAGATCGCCACCGGCAAGCCGATCTTTGCCAACGAAGACGGCGGTATGAGCGAACTGTTCCTGCACCATATCGGTGGCCTGCAGAAGTACATTCCCAAGCTGCTGCCGATGTTCGCCCCCAACGTCAACTCGTTCCGCCGCTTCCTGCCGGACACCTCGGCGCCGGTCAACGTCGAATGGGGCGTGGAAAACCGCACCGTCGGCCTGCGGGTGCCGACCTCCAGCCCAGAGGCGATGCGCGTGGAAAACCGCCTGCCCGGCGCCGACGCCAACCCCTACCTGGCGATCGCGGCCAGCCTGTTGTGCGGCTACCTGGGCATGGTCGAACGCGTCGAGCCGAGCGCCGCCGTCGAGGGGCGGGCCTACGAACGACGCAACCTGCGCCTGCCGATCACCATCGAAGACGCCCTGGCACACATGGAGAACTGCCCGACCATTGAACGCTACCTGGGCAGCAAGTTCGTGCGCGGCTACGTCGCGGTGAAACGCGCCGAACATGAAAACTTCAAGCGCGTGATCAGCTCCTGGGAGCGCGAGTTCCTGCTGCTGAGCGTCTGATACCGAAGGTGGGGCGAGCCTGCTCGCTCCTACAAAAGGTCCTACACATCGAAAACAATGATTCTAAGAGGTGTCGAATGCGTCTATTGAAATCCGTGGTTCCCGCTGCCCTGGCGCTGTTGTGCAGTGCCGTTGCCCACGCACAGCCCAGTGTCAGCGTGTACAACTGGACCGACTACATCGGCGAAACCACCCTCGCCGACTTCACCGCCACGACCGGGGTCAAGGTTATCTATGACGTGTTCGACTCCAATGAAACCCTGGAAGGCAAACTGCTCGCCGGTCGTACCGGCTACGACGTCGTGGTGCCGTCCAACCACTTCCTGGCGCGCCAGGTCAAGGCCGGGGCCTTCCTCAAGCTCGACCGCGAGCAGTTGCCCAACTGGAAGAACCTGGACCCGAAACTCTTGACCCTGCTGGAACAGAACGACCCCGGCAACGCGCACTCGGTGCCCGACCTGTGGGGCACCAACGGCATCGGCTACAACGTCGACAAGATCAAGCAGGTGCTGGGGGTTGACCATATCGACTCATGGGCGGTGATGTTCGAACCCGAGAACCTGAAAAAACTCAGTCAGTGCGGCGTGTCGATGATGGATTCGGCCGATGAGGTGTACCCGGCCATCCTCAACTACATGGGCCTGGACCCGCGCAGCGAAAAAGTCGAAGACTACAAAAAGGCCGAAGCCAAGCTGCTGACCCTTCGGCCCTACATCACCTACTTCCACTCCTCCAAGTACGTCTCGGACCTGGCCAACGGTGATATCTGCATCGCCTTCGGTTACTCCGGCGATGTGTTCCAGGCCGCCAACCGGGCCAAGGAAGCGAACAACGGCGTGAACATCGCCTACACCATTCCCAAGGAAGGCAGCAACCTGTGGTTCGACCTGCTGGCGGTACCGGCCGACGCCGGCAACCCCGAGCAAGCCTACGCGTTCATCAACTACCTGCTGGACCCCGAGGTCATTGCCAAGGTCAGCGCCACCGTCGGCTACGCCAACCCGAACCCGCCCGCCAAGCCATTCATGGACGCCGAACTGGTGAACAACCCTGAGGTCTACCCGCCCCAGGCGGTGCTCGACAAACTGTACATTTCCACCACCCCGACGCCAGAAATCATGCGCCTGATGACTCGCTCGTGGAGCAAAGTGAAGTCCAACAAATGAACCAGGCCACTCAATTCAACCCGGACACCGAGCACGCCCGCTCCTACTACGCCGCCAGCGCCAAGGGCATGCGCCAGCGCCCGGCGCTGGCCGCGGACCTGGAGGCGGACGTCTGTGTGATCGGCGGCGGTTTTACCGGGGTCAACACCGCCATCGAACTGGCCCAGCGCGGGCTCTCGGTGGTCCTGCTGGAAGCTCGGCGGATCGGCTGGGGCGCCAGCGGGCGCAACGGCGGGCAACTGATCCGCGGCGTCGGCCATGACGTCTCGGGATTTACCCGCTACGTCGGCGAGGACGGCGTGCGTTACCTGGAGCGCGCGGGGATCGAATCGGTGCAGGTGGTGGCCGAGCGCATCCGCCAGCACGGCATCGACTGCGATCTGCGGTGGGGCTTTTGCGAGCTGGCCAACACCGCCGCGCAGTTTGCCGCGTTCAAGGCCGAGCAACAGAGCCTCCAGGACCAGGCTTATGCCCACGAGACCCGGCTCGTGGCGCCGCAGGACATCGACCAGGTGGTCAATTCCAAGGTCTACGCCGGGGGGCTGGTGGACATGGGCTCGGGGCATCTGCACCCGCTGAACCTGGTGCTCGGCGAGGCACAAGTGGCCGAGTCCCTGGGGGTGCGGATCTTCGAGCACAGCCCGGTGCTGGAGATCCTTCACGGCAGCACGGTCAAGGTGCGCTGTGCCAGCGGCTCGGTGCGTGCCGGCACGCTGGTGCTGGCCTGCAACGCCCACCTGGAGGAGCTGGAGCCCAAGCTCAGCGGCAAAGTGCTGCCCGCCGGCAGTTACATCATCGCCACCGAACCGCTGTCGCAGCAGGCGGCGGATCGGTTGATCCCGCAAAACCTGGCGCTGTGTGACCAGAAAGTCGGCCTGGACTACTACCGGATGTCGGCGGACCGGCGCTTGCTGTTTGGCGGTGCCTGCCATTACTCCGGGCGGGACCCGGCGGACATCAGTGCCTACATGCGCCCACAGATGCTCAAGGTGTTCCCGCAGTTGGCCGATCTGCGCATCGACTTTCAATGGGGCGGACGCATCGGGATATCCGCCAACCGTTTCCCGCAGATCGGCCGCCTGCCGGCGCACCCGAACGTGTATTACGCCCAGGGCTATTCCGGCCACGGCCTGAACGTCACCCATTGGTGCGCACGCCTGCTGGGTGAAGCGATCCATGCCGGACACAGCCAGGGCTTCGACGTGTTCAGCGCGGTGCCACACCTGACCTTCCCCGGTGGCCGCGTATTGCGCACCCCGCTGCTGGCACTGGGCATGGCCTGGTATCGGATGAAAGAGATGCTCGGCTGATGGGCTGGGCAATGAACCTTTTGTCCTGCCAGCAAAACTTGTAGGAGCGAGCGCCCGCTTGCGGCTTGCTCGCGAAAAACCCGAGAGCACCGCGTTGAATCAGGAGAAACGCGTCATCATTGACGTCCATCGCGAGCAAGGCTCGCTCCTACAGTGTGGTTTGTTTGAGGACCCTGCCCCATGCCCGGCATCGAACTGTTGCGCGCTCAGCGCGATGAACTGGACTGCATCGAGAACCTGATGCAGTTCTACCTCTATGACTTCAGTGAGTGGCTGCCGCTTGCGTTTGCCGAGCGCGGCCTGTTCAACGTGCAACTGCCGCCCGACTATTGGCGCAAGCCTGCCACCCAGCCATTCCTGATCCGGGTGGACGGGGCATTGGCCGGTTTTGTCACGGTGGACGATACGGCGCACCTGGCGGGCGTGCAGTTCAACATCAGCTATTTGTTCGTCAGCCGTCGCTATCGCGGCCAGGGCGTTGGCCGCCACGTGGTGGGTGCCCTGTTGCGCCAGCTTCCCGGCTGCTGGCAGGTTTTCCACCTGGACGCCAACCTGGTGGCCAAGGCGTTCTGGGCCAGGGTCATCCCGGCGCTGGGCGCAAGCGAATTGAGCCAACACCGGTTGCCGGTGGACGGTTACCCCTGCACCTTGTTCACGTTCCGGGTCCACTGACGGCTTGGGCTTCAGGCACGACCGCTGACCGACCACCAGCGTGGTAGCAACTGCTGGACCTTGGGTTCGGCGAATCGATCATCGATCAACATCACCAGCCCTTGATCCTGCTGGGTGCGAATCACCCGGCCGGCGGCCTGCACGACTTTCTGCACGCCGGGAAACAGGTAGGTGTAGTCATAGCCGTCGCCGAAAATCGCCGCCATGCGTTGCTTCAACTGCTCGTTGACCGGGTTCAGCTGTGCCAGGCCCAGGGTGGCGATGAAAGCACCTATCAGCCGCGCCCCGGGCAAGTCGATGCCTTCGCCAAACGCCCCGCCCAGTACGGCAAAACCGATGCCCTGGCTATCCGCGGTGAACTGCTCGAGAAATCCCTGGCGACTGCGTTCGTCCATGCCCCGGGACTGCGACCATTGCTGGATGTGCGGGTGATTGTGGGCAAACAGTTGGGCCACCTGTTGCAGGTAATCGAAGCTGCTGAAAAACGCCAGGTAGTTGCCGGGGCGCTCACTGAACTGGCGCGCCATCAATTCGACGATGGGGGCCAGGGAAGCCTGGCGATGGACAAACCGCGTGGAGATCTGGCTAACGATCTGCACCTTGAGCTGGTCGGCATGAAACGGCGACTCGACGTCGATCCACACCGTCTCCGGCATCAGCCCCAGCAGGTCGCGGTAATAGCGCTGCGGGCTGAGGGTCGCGGAAAACATCACCACGCTGCGCGCCGCAGTCAATCTGGGCCGGATAAAGCCGGCCGGCACCACGTTGCGCAGGCACAACTGCGCCAGGCTGCGCTGGCCACTGGACTGGCGCTTGCTGATGTCGAACACGAACTGCTGATCGAACAGCTCCGCCACCCGGCAGAACTGCAGCGCATCGAAATAGAAACGCTGCACCTCGGCGTCCAGCCCTTGCGGGTGGTCGTTAAGGTAGTCGCCGATGGCCGCGGAGCACAGCGCCAGCGCCTGCAACAGTTTGTCCGGCGCCTTGGCATACGCCTGGTAGGGGCTGGTCTGCTCCTTGTGCAGCGCATTCCATTCTCGGTTGACCCGCTGCAGGCTTTTCTTCAGGACCTCGGGGGCGATTTTGCGCATAGCGTTGAAGCTGAACTGATCCAGGCTGGCGCTGTACATCTGCCGCCCGCGCTCCACCAGGTTGTGGGCCTCGTCCACCAGCACCGCCAGTTGCCACTGGTTGGCCTGGGCCAGGCCGAACAGCAGCGCGCTGAGATCAAAGTAGTAGTTGTAGTCGGCGACCACCAGGTCGGCCCAGCGCGCCATCTCCTGGCTCAGGTAGTAGGGGCATACCTGATGTTGCAGCGCGACCTGGCGCAAGGCTGCCTGATCGAGCAGGGTCACCTGGCTGGCCGCCTGGCGCGCCGCCGGCAAGCGGTCATAAAATCCCTGGGCCAACGGGCAGGACTCACCGTGGCAGGCTTTGTCCAGGTGCTCGCAGGCCTTGTCCCGGGCGACCATTTCCAGCACCCGCAAGGGCAGTCCCGGGGCGCTGTCGACCAGCACCTGCGCGGCATCCAGCGCCAGTTTGCGCCCTGGGGTCTTGGCCGTGAGAAACAGCACCTTGTCCAGTTGCTGGGGTGCCAGGGCCTTGAGCATCGGGAACAAGGTGCCGAGGGTCTTGCCGATCCCGGTGGTGGCCTGGGCCATCAGGCAGCGCCCGGTGCTGACCGCCTTGAACACCGATTCCGCCAGGTGACGCTGGCCTGGGCGAAAGTCCGGGTGGGGAAAACGCAGGGCCTGTGCGGCCTGGTTGCGTGCCTCGCGATGGGCCAATTCCTGCTCGGCCCAGGCCAGGAACAACCCGCACTGCTGGTTGAAGAAGATCTCCAGCTCCAGCGCGCTGCAGGCGTGCACCAGGCTGGTCTCCTGCTCGCTGACAATGTCGAAATACACCAACGCCAGATTGATCTCGGCCAGGTGCAACTGCTGGCACAGCAACCAGCCGTAGATTTTCGCCTGGGCCCAATGCAGTTGCCGGTGGTTGGCCGGCATACGCGCCAGGTCACCGCGGTAGGTCTTGATTTCTTCCAGGCGGTTCTGCGCCGGGTCATAACCGTCTGCCCTGCCCCGGACGCTCAACTGTCGGTACTGGCCTTGCACGGCCACTTCGCTCTGGTAGCCCGGACTGCGCCGCGCAGCCACGGTGCGATGCCCGACGATGCCCTCCAGGGCTGTGGGGGATGGGGTAAAGCGCAGGTCGAGGTCGCCGCTCTTGGCGGTGAACTCACACAGGGCACGCACCGCGATGCTGTAGCTCACTCGGCAGGTAACGCCCACTGCACGTAGCACACGGCGATGGGCATCTGATGGGCGTGGCAGAATTCGAGCCAGCGCAACTGGTTATCCTGCAGGCGATCGCCAGGGCCCTTGACCTCGATCATCCGGTAGGTCTTTTGCTCTGGCCAGAACTGGATCAGGTCGGGCATGCCGGCGCGGTTGGCTTTTATGTCCTGCAACAGGCGATTGAACCAGTGCCTGAGGTGTTCCGGTGGCAGGCAGAGCAATGCCTGCTCCAGTAGCGCCTCGGTCACCGTCCCCCAGAACACGAAGGGCGATTGCACACCCGCCTTGGCGTGGTAGCGCTGGCGAATGGTCGCGGCATAACGGCCATCGTCCAGTTCGGCCAGGCAGGCCTGGAACAGTTCGGCGCGGCGGGCATGGAAATCCTCGCTCAGCAGGTCCACCGGCCCGCGCTGGAACGGGTGGAAGAACGCCCCGGGCAGCGGTGCAAAGATGGCCGGCCAGCAGAGCAAGCCGAACAATGAGTTGATCAGGCTGTTTTCAACGTAATGCACCGGTGCCGCCGGGTCATCCAGGTGGGCCTGGACATGAAACTCCACCGACAACGCCGGGTCGACGCGCAGCAGGTTGAGGTCCAGGCGTTCGACTTCACGCGGCTTGAGCCGGGGCGCCGGCGGCCCGCCGAGTTTGCGCCGCAAGCGCGGCAGCATTCGCAGCACCTGCTGCTGCTCGCCGGCACTTTGCGGTGCGAGCTCGGCCTGGGTCGCCAATTCCAGGGCCAGGGCATACTCGGCGCAGCGCTCCAGTACCCGGATCAGGCGCACCCTGGCGCCGGGGTAGTGGCATTGGCGATAGATGCCCAGCGCTGCCGGCCAGTCCGCCAGGCGCTCGCAGTGTTGCCCGAGCAGGAACAGCAGTTTGTCGCGGCGTCTGTGCAGCCAGGGGTTGGGACTGTCCAGGGCGTGAATCCGGGCCACCACCTGGCGCACATCTTCACCGCCTTCGAAGGCTTGCTGGCAGCCATGCAGGTAGAGAAATGCCTCGACGTCCTCACGGCAGCGCAAGCCCCGGGACTCGGCGCAGAACTCGACCTTCTCGTAGGTGTAGATGCCCAGGTCCGCGAGCACGAACTCCGACCAGTCCTGGTACAGGTTGCCGAAGAACATCAGGCGCAGGCGATCGCACAGCGCCATGATGGTCAGGCTCAGGAGCCGATCGTCCAGGGCCGGGTACCACTGCCGGAGGGGCTTGGGGTCGGGAAATGACTCACGCAAGGCGTCGAGCCAGGCGGATTTTTTCGCTTTGGGTTGGTCGATGGCCGCGCCGAAACAGGCGAGGATCTCCCCCTTGAGCAGCACCTCGAACAACTGGTCCAGGGTCAATGGCGCCTGATCGTCGATCCAGCCCAGCGCCAGCAACGGCTGCACCGCCAGCGCCGTCGCGCCGATTTCCGGGTACTGCAACTTGCCCAGGCGAAAGTGTTCGCCCTTGCGCATCACCATGCGCACCAGCAGCGCCTGGGAAGCCCGCGGCAATTGGCCGAAACGCTCGATGAACGCCTGCTCCCGGGGGCTCAGCACATCGGCATAACGCTGCTGCAGCCAGGCGAGTACCTGCTGAAAGTTATTCAGGTAGTAGAACGGATCTTCGAGCGGATTGACGGTCACAGATAGAAAGGGCCATGGTGAACGGATACTGGTTATGCATACAGATAGCAGTTCAGCCGCGCCGCTGGCAAATGGAAAAGGATAAATGGCCGGGTTTTGTCCGTCCCTTCTCCCTTGAAATGGCGTTTTTTCCAGCTTTTTCAGGGCCTAAGCGAACTTTCCCGAGATAAACGGGACCAAGGGCCGAGTGATATCGTGCCGATGATCGTCCATCAGGCCGATCGAGTGATTCTGGAATGAGAGGTTTTAGTATGAACATCCGTACGCTGTGCACGCCCCTGGCCATGGTCGCCCTGCTGGCGCTGGCAGGCTGCTCGACACAAACGGTGGTGACCCTGCAGAACGGCACCCAATACCTGACCGAAGACATGCCGGACACCACCCGTGACGACGGCTTTGTCGAGTTCAAGGATATTTCCGGCGCGACGGTCAAGGTCAAGGCGGATGATGTCGCCACCATCCGCAAGGAAAAGTAACGACCTACAAGCGTGCGCCGGACCAGCCCGAGGCACGCAATGCCGGCAACAGCAGCTCGGGCTTGAGCCCATCCACTCGGCGGCCATCGTCGCTCTCCATGTCCTCGCCTGCCAGCAACGCATTGATGATCGCCTCCTCCACCGCTTCGGCTGCGGCGCTGAACAGGGCCGAGAGGTAGTCGTTGTTGAGCATGGCCAGTGGCGTGCTCAAGGGCAGGTCCTTGCGCCCGTAGTCCGCGGGCGGCAGATCCTGGTTGCCGGTGGCAAAGGCCAGGAAAATGTCACCGCTGGAATCTTCGGTGCCGCCGCCGGTGCGGGCGATACCGATCGAGGCGCGCTGGGCCAGGCGCTGGCACTGGTGCGGCAGCAGGGGCGCATCGGTTGCGAGGATCACCACGATCGAGCCCATGCCGGGCGTGCCCTGGTGTTCGAAGGGCGATGGGCTTGGCGCTAACTGCCGACCGACCGGGTAGCCGTCGATCCGCAGTTCACGGCGTTTGCCATGGTTGGCCTGGACCAGTGCGCCGACGGTATAGCCACCCTGCCCGGCCGATACTTGCCGCGACGCGGTACCGATACCGCCCTTGAACTCATGGCAGATCATCCCGGTGCCCCCGCCGACCGCGCCCTCCGCCACCGGGCCGGCGCTGGCATTGGCGGCCGCTTCTGCCAGGTGATGGGCCCGCACATGCTGGCCCCAGATGTCGTTGAGCACACCATCGTACGTCTCCATCACCACCGGCATGCACCAGTAGGCCGCGGGGTCCGCCAGGTTGTCACGCTCCAGCGCCACCAGGGCATCGCGCACCACTCCGACGCTGTGGGTGTTAGTGATGGCAATCGGGGTTGCCAGCAGCCCGGCTTCACGAATCCACTCCAGCCCCGTGGCATCGCCATTGCCGTTGAGCACATGGCAACCGGCGAAACACGGCTGCTGCCGCGCATGGCCGGCCCGCGGCTGGATCAGCGTGACACCGGTCCTGACCTGCTTACCATTGACCTGCTCGCGCAGCGTACTGTGCCCGACCCGAACCCCAGGGACATCGGTAATGGCATTCAACGGCCCCGGCACACCCAAGCCCAGGGTGATGCCCAATTCACGTGCACGCATGTCCTCTCCTCAGCAATATTGATGCACCGATTCGCACCGGCGAAGGACCGCTACTCTAGAGAACCCCGGCCCGCGCGCCCATTACCCGGTTGGGGTATAGCCTGTAATACCGCAGGGGTCGCTGCGCAACCCAACGCAGGCTTCGCCAGCGGCTACAGGAACCGGGTCGCCTGTAGCCGCTGCCGAGCCCGCGAGGCTGCGTTAACGGCCGCAGGACGTTCATTCGATGGGGTAATACCGCGGCTACAGCCAGCAGGCTGTCCCATAACGGGTAATCGTGAACTCTGTGCACCAGCCCCGCGCGGATCGGGTTTTGAACCACGTACCGCGCCATGTGTTTTACATCTTCATCCTTGCGCACTGCGCGGTCGTAGTAGCCCTTTTGCCACAACCGGCCTTTAAGCCCCAGGGTGCGATTGATCACCAGGCTGAGGCGCAATGCCCTACCGGATGTTGCCGGTCAACTGCCGGTACGGATCTTGTTCCACAACCGGGTACGGATCCGGTCGATGTTCAGGGGCATGGCTTGCAGGGCGAACAATTTGCCCATCATCTCCTCGCTTGGGTAGACCTTGGTGTCGTTCTTGATGGCTGGGTCGATCAGGCCGTCGGCCTGCTGGTTGCCGTTGGCGTAATGCACATGGTTGCTGATGCTGGCCATGACGTCGGGGCGCAGCAGGTAGTTCATGAAGGCGTAGCCTTGTTTTTCGTCGGGGGCGTCGACGGGCATGGCCACCATGTCGAACCAGATCGCTGCGCCTTCCTTGGGAATGGCGTAGCCGATGTCCACGCCGTTATTGGCTTCCCTGGCCCGGCTTTCGGCCTGCAGGATGTCACCGGAGAACCCCACCGCGACGCAGATGTCGCCGTTGGCCAGGTCACTGGTGTACTTGGATGAATGGAAATAGCTGACGTAGGGCCGTACTTTCATCAGCAGGGCTTCGGCCTGCTTGTAGTCCGCCGGGTCCTTGCTGTGGTGGGGCAAGCCCAGGTAATTCAAGGCCGCCGGCAGCAGTTCAGGGCCGTTGTCGAGGATCGCCACACCGCACTTCTGCAGCTTTTCCATGTATTCGGGCTTGAAGATCAGGTCCCAGGAGTCCACGGGGGCATTGTCCCCCAGCACCGCCTTGACCTTGGCGATGTTGTAGCCGATCCCGGTACTGCCCCATAGGTAGGGAAAGCCGTGCTCGTTGCCCGGGTCGTTGTCTTGCAGGGCCTTGAGCAACACCGGATTGAGGTTCTGCCAGTTCGGCAACTGGCTCTTGTCGAGTTTCTTCAGCGCCCCGCCGGCGATCTGGCGCGCCATGAAGTGGTTGGAGGGGAATACCACGTCATACCCCGATTTGCCGGTCATCAGCTTACCGTCGAGGGTTTCGTTGCTGTCGTAGACGTCGTAGCTGAAACCGATACCGGTTTCTTTCTGAAAGTTTTTCGTGGTGTCCGGCGCGATGTAGTCCGACCAGTTGTAGATCTTCACGGTCTCGGCCGCCTGGCTGAGGGACGCAGCCAGCATCAGTGGGGCCAGCATCATGGGGGCACGGGGTAAGCGGATCATGATTCGATTCCTGTTTGGCGTTTTTATTGGCAGGTCTTCGGTTGATCAGAGGATCAAAAAATCAATACGTAGGTCTTGCGCACCGTTTCCTCGATGTCCCAGATTCCGGTGCTGTTGGCGGGCAGCATCAGGGCATCGCCGGCTTCTATCTGCAGGGGCTCGCCGTTATCCGGCGTAAAGGTGCAGCGGCCCCGGACGAAGTGGCAGAACTCTTGCGCGACGATCTGCCGCCGCCAGCGACCCGGGGTGCACTCCCAGATTCCGGTTTCGACGCCGTCGCTGCGCTCCACGCTGGTGGTCGAGGTGACGGCCACTGGAGTGCCGAGCGGTACGGCGACCGAGGCGGATGCCTGCAGCGGCACCTGATGGGTGTTCTTGAACTGGGTAATGCTCATGTCGATACCTGTGGGTGAGTGAAGCGCGTCTAGTGCATCAAGCCTTCCATGAACCCCGCCACCTGCGTGGCGAGCTTGCGGCGCCAGGGCGCGCTGTGCAGGTCGGCCAGGGTGCGGTCTTCATGGATAAAGCTGCGGATGATCGCGTTGTAGCCCAACCAGCGCAGCGGCTCCGGCTCCCAGGCGCGCAGCGTGTCGAGTCCGCCCTGGGGGATGACCCAGGGCTGGCGCACCAACTCGCTGTCGCGTTGCAGGATCAGGTCGGCCAGGGTTCGGCCACCAAGGTTGCTGGCGCCGACCCCTTCGCCGCCATAACCGCCCGACAGGGCAATGCCGCTGCGTACGTCGCACAGCATGTGCGGCTTGAAGTTGCGGGACATGCCCAGGTTGCCGCCCCAGGAATGGGTGATCTGCACGTTCTTGAGCTGCGGGAACAACTCACCGAACAGGTAGCGCCGTAGCTCCACCTCACTGCGGGTCAAGTCGAAGTTGTGCCGCAGCTGCCCGGCGAACTGGTAACCGCCGCGGGCACCGAACACCAGGCGATTATCAGCGGTACGCTGGCCATAGGTGACCTGGCGGCTGCTTTCGCTGAAGGCCTGGCCCCGGGTCAGGCCGATTTCGTCCCAGGTCGCTGCGGACAACGGCTCGGTGGCGACCAGCAGGCTCTGCACCGGCAATTGATAACGGCCCAGCGGGGCCAGTGTCACGGCATACCCCTCCACCGCTGGCACCACCCAGCGCGCACGCACGCTGGCCTTGGCGGTCCGCACGCTGCCCGACTGCCAGGCCGTCACCGGGCTGTTTTCGTAGAGCTTGACCCCCATGCGCTCCACGGTTCGCGCCAGGCCACGCACCAGCTTGGCTGGGTGGATCGTCGCGCAGTGCGGCGCAAAGATGCCGCCATAGGGCCTGGCGACCCGGATCTGCTGGTTGAGCTGTTCAGGGCTCAACCAACGATAGTCGGACTCATTCAGGCCCTGGGCATAGAGCCCGTCCAGGAACTGACGCAGGCTGTGCGCCTGTTCGGGATAACGAGCGGCGCAATACAGCACCCCGCCCTTGCGGTAATCACAGTCGATGCCCTCCCGTTCGATGACGATCTCCACCTCATCGGGAATACTGTGCAGCAAGTCGAAGGAGGCCCGCCGCTGTTCGGCGGACAAGCCGGCCAGCAAGCGGTCTTCGCCCAGCAGGTTACCCATCAGCCAGCCGCCATTGCGGCCCGAAGCGCCAAAGCCGGCGGTTTGCGCCTCGACGATGGCGATGTTCAGCTCCGGAGCCTGGCGCTTGAGGTAATAGGCGGTCCAGAGGCCGGTGTACCCGGCGCCGACGATGACCACGTCGACATCCAGGTCGTGCTCAAGGGCAGGCCGCGGCAGCAGCGGCTCCTCGAGTTGGTCCATCCACAAACTGATCGTGCGCCACGCTGGCATGCAAGTCTCCGCCCTTCAAGTTTCGATGGCGTCGATCCTAGTGGGTTGGCTCAGGGCTTGTCTTGCGTGCGTGCACGCAAAGAAATCTGTTTGACGTAGGCCTTGGGCGACAGTCCGGTGTGCTGGCGAAAACAACTGTAGAACGCCGACAACGAATTGAACCCGGCGGCGAAAGCCAGTTCGTCGATGCGCACCGCAGGCGTGGCCTTGTCCAGCGCTGCCAGCAGATGGCGCAACCGCGCCTGGTTGACGTAGCGGTAGAAGCTTTGCCCCAGGACCTGGTTAAGCAGGTAGGAAATCTGGTTGCGGCTGTACCCGCACTCTTCGGCGACCCGCTGCAGGTCCAGTTGCGGGTCGAGGTAGGCTTGCTGGCGCTCGAAGTACTGCTGCAGGTCCTGGGCCATGAAACTCAACTGACGGGGTGACAGCCCCAGCCGACTGGCCGCCGGGCGCGGCCCTCCAGGCGTTTCGCTGCTGCGCTGTTCGTGGACCAGGGAGGCGTACTCGTTGACGCGCCAGATCAGCCCGTCACGCACGGTAATTGCCTCGCTGGAGCGAAACGACACCAGCCCTTCACTGCCGCGCAAGGTCATGCGGTACTGGATGAACGCGGTGTCGCCATCCAGGCGGATGCGGTCCGAATGCTCCAGCGCCTCCTCTGGATCCCGAGGCATGCTGCTGCGCACGTACTCGCGCAGCTCACTCAAGCCCAGCACCCGGTTCTGGAAAAAGTCGTGGTACTGGATGTCCGGGTGGTACAGCGCCATGACGCCGTCCAGGTCGCGGTGTTTCCAGCACAGGTGATAACGCAACACCGTCTCGCCGGTAGCCTGGGTCAACAACGGGCCATCTTCTGGGTCAGGCATAAGGCACTCAACGGCATAAAGTGAGGAGCTTGTCGAACTTGCCCGCGAGCTTCAATGGGCGCAGGGCAAGGGCAGAACGTGATCCACCGCAAAAAAATCGCATTCAATCGCCAAATGGCCTGAAAAGCCGCGCAACTTCGGGTTGAGCGAGTGCTATTTTTATTCACTCAACCGATGGAGCCACAGAAGGCTCTCTCTCCTGCCATGAGCTAATGGAAGCGCTCGATCACCCAGGTGGGCAACAGATGAACAAAGCTGCGCTCAGCAAAGTCACATTTCCCAACGCCTGCCAGTTGATGCGCTGGCATTTTCATCCGGTGGGCTTCGAGGCCAACATGGATGCCCCCGGCAGCATGATCGCCCGGCTGTTCGACCGCGTCAGCGGCGAGACACTGCTGGCCATTGCCGGTATTCCCTGCGCCACCGTGATGAGCGCTGCCGATGTGGAGCGCATCATCGAAGCCGTGGAGGACGAACTCGAAGCCTTCATCCCCTCCCAGGCGCTCAAGCGTTACGCCTGAGCCCCCAACCCTGACGACGTTGAAACCCGTGGGCGAACCTGCTCGCGATGACCCTGAGATCGCCCCAGGGTGTCAGGTCGATCGCATTATCGCTGACGACTTTCGCGAGCAGACGGAGCGCCGCCCGACTCGCTCCCACCAATACCACCAGCAGTGCGTTGATCGGCGAAGAACGGCTTGGTGGCGGCGATCCGGTCGGAGGCCCGCGGCATGTTCACCAGCGGTCCTTCCTGGGCATCGACGTACCAATGGCAATGACTGACCGCACGGGTAATCCCGACATACGCCAGGCGCAGGATTTCGTCTTTTTGCGCGCTGTCGTAGGGTTCGACATCACCGTCCTTGCCCAGTCCCGCCATCCGATAGACCTGGTTCTTGTAGGGCGAACTGGTCAGGTGCTGACAGTCCCCCAACAAAAACACCGCGTCCGCCTGGAGCCCCTTGGCACTGTGATAGGTCAACTGCTTGAGACGTCGGGCCTCGTACGGCAAGCTAGAATCCACATTAACTACAGATGAAATATGGCGCTCTATCAATAGTTTATCGCTGCTTTTTCGATACAGCATCAAGATTGAGTCACCCTTCTGGTAGTGCTCTGTCAAGCGCTTGCCCAGCGCGGCCTCATCCCGATCATGGATCTGCACCGGCAGCAAGGCTGCCGCCGGCCCGCACGCCTTGGCCTTCTTGCCCGGGATCGCCGGGGCCGCGCGCACGATATGCTCGGCCGCATCAATGATGTACTGGTGGCTTCGGTAGTTGTCGCTGAGCATCACCCGGGTGGTGGTGGGTGACGGAAACTGCTGGTTGAACTCCATGAAATACTTGGGTGAACTGCCACGCCAGCCGTAGATCGATTGCCAGTCATCGCCCACGCACAACAGTGAAGAGCGCTGGGCCCCACGGCCGACATGCATGGCCGGCCCGCGGCGGCGGATTTCGCTGAGGGTCGCCCGCAGCCAGGAGACGATCTGCGGCGAAACGTCCTGGAATTCGTCGATCATCAGGTGTGACATCGGTCGCAGCAGTTCGTCGCTGAGCAGCCTGAGGTTTTCCGGCGAGTGTTCGCTGAACAAGGCGAACATGCGGTTGTAGGTCATCACGGGCGGCTTCTGGTCCAACAGATGGTCCTCGAAGGTGCGCCAGAACAGGCTCAGTGCCTCGAAGAAAAACCGGTCCGGATCATCCTTGGCAAAGGACATCTGGCCCACCGCGGCGGGCACGTCCAGGCCGAGGTTCTCGATAAAGCTGGCGGCGCCGACAAAACAGTCGAGCAACGGCGCACTGGCCAACTCGCCCTTGACCTTGTAGTCGAACCCGGGACCGGCACTGGCATCCCCCGCCAACGTGGCCAAAACCCGCTTTGACGAGTCATAACTATCTAACCAAATCAAAGGCTTGTGGCAGAAAGCTTGAAACAGGGTGCGTTTTACCGCCCATTCTGCGCGCACCGTGAGCTTGGCATTGGGGCGGCTCACCTGGGGGTTTTCCCGGGGGTCGAAGCCCAGCACCACCCAGGCGTCCAGGCTCGGGATATAGCCGTGGCAGTGGAAGGTCGCGCCATTGATCTCGAACGTCTGCCGGCTGGGCTCGATACCCTTGATCGGCCAGGCGCCGGCCCGCAACCACAGGTCCTCGACGACATCGCACAGTTCTTCGTCGCGCTTGGCTGCCAGTTCTGTCACGGCCATGCGCTTTTGCACGTCCGGGTGGTCGCGTTCCAGCGCCTTGAGCTGCAAAGCGTGCCGCGACAGCGGGGTGATCAGCTCGCGAAAGCGCAGGTTGTCGGTAAACAACCGGTGAAAACAGGCGTTGAGTTGCTGGCGCTGAGTGTCATTGATCCGCAGGTCAAAGGGGTTGCTGTCGACCTGCGAGTCATCCAGCAGTGTCCGCTCGCTGAGGTTTTCAAAGGCTTGCAGGCGCTCGAAGCCCGGCAGGCTGCGGACCATCGGCAATATCCGTGAATGGAAGGTGCGCACCAGGTCGCGCGCCTCTTTCTGGGCCAGCGTCCGGCCCCACAGGGCATACAGGGCGATCAGCTTGTTGATGAAGTCCTTGCGCGACTCCCGGGTAAAGGTCACCACGGTCAGGGAATCCAGCTCGAAGCCCAGGTACTGGGTCAGCAACACGATGCGCAGCGCCAGGGTCGTCGACTTGCCAGCACCCGCCCCGGCAATCACCGAGGTGGATGGCGTATCGCTGAAAATCATCTTCCACTGCGCGGCGCTGGGTTGTGCATCGGCTGGCAGCAGGCGCGCGACATCGGCCTTCACGCGCTTCTTGAGCTCGGCACTCAAGGGCAGCCGCCAGTCGTCGAACAAGTGCTCGTCGACCTTGGGTGCCGGGTGCTCAGTGCTGCGGCTGTCGCGAATCAGCAGGACCTGGCGCCCTTCTTCCAACCCCTCAGCCCGACCTTCCTGGTAGCCGTAATCGACCCCGGCGGTGTGTCCGCTACGAAAGCCGTCGGCCTGGCCGTGCAACCAGGACGCCCGATGCTGGGCCCGCAGGCGGGTCAGGCCATGACCAAAAAAGCGTGCGGCCAGGCGCTTGAACAAGGGCATATCGGCCAGGGGCAAAAGCTCGGGGGGAAGATCGGGGGTGTGTTGCGGCACGCTGACTCCAGGGTGTGAGGCTGTTGCGGGCTATGGTGTCTGCATTTGCCGATGAGTTCTAGTCAAATGCTTATCCATCATTGGTTTAAGTGATGAAGTGAAGGTGCTGCGCAAGCAAGCGGCCCTCATAAATATCGAACTGATAGATAGGTTTGAAGGAGTTTTTACGCTTTTTATCGATTTATACCTGGTGGAAGATGCCCGCCATCAACCACCGGTTCTCGTTGTATGACGAACCTTTCAGGAGACGATCATGCTTGAACTCAGACCCTTCACCTCCCTGGGCGGCGCAAACCACGGCTGGCTCGACGCCCACCATCACTTCTCGTTTGCCGAGTACTACGATCCCACGCGTATGAACTGGGGCAACCTGCGTGTGTGGAACGACGATGTGATCGCGCCGGGCACCGGCTTCCCCAGACACCCGCACCGGGACATGGAAATCATTACCTACGTTCGCGAAGGCGCCATCAGCCACGAAGACAACCTGGGCAACAAGGGCCGTACCGAAGCCGGCGACATCCAGGTGATGAGTGCCGGGACCGGGATCACCCACAGCGAGTACAACCTGGAGTCGACGGCGACCCGGATCTTCCAGATCTGGATCATCCCCAACGAGGCCGGTTCGGCTCCGTCCTGGGGCGCCAAGCCTTTTCCCAAGGGCCAGCGCGAAGGCTTCGTGACCCTGGCCAGCGGCAAGGCCGGCGATGACCAGAGCCTGCGTATCCGCGCCGATGCACGCTTGGTGGCGGCCAACCTGAAAGCCGGGGAAAGCGCCGAATACGTGCTGGATAGCGGCCGCCGGGCGTACCTGGTACCGGCCACGGGGGTCATTGAAGTCAATGGCTTGCGCGCCCAGGCGCGGGACGGTGTGGCGGTTGCCGATGAGCGGGTGCTCCGGGTCACTGCAATCGAGGACAGCGAGATTGTCGTAGTGGACCTGGCCTGATAGGTCCGGTGGCGGCAAACGAAAAAGGGCTGACCGTTGTGGTCCGCCCTTTTTTTTCGACGCTCGATACCCTTGTAGCAGCTGGCGTAGCCTGCGTTCGAGCGCGCAGCGCTCGCCAATCCGAGCACCTCGGGGTCCGCGTTTGCGACGGCTGCTACAGAGGTATTACGCCACCTGCTCCGCCCTAAGGATGTCGAGCATGAAGCGTTCCGCCGGCAACGGATGGCCGAGCAGGTAGCCTTGCAGCGAATCACACCCCAACTGGGTCAGGAAGTCCTGCTGCATGTCGGTTTCCACGCCCTCGGCAACGATCCGCAGCCCCAATGCCTGGCCCAGGGCGACGATGGCCGAGACGATGGCGGCGTCATCGCTGTCACGCTCCAGGTCACGCACGAAGCCGCGATCGATTTTCAGCTCGTTGGCGGGCAGGCGCTTGAGGTACATCAGGCTTGAATACCCGGTGCCAAAATCATCGATGGACAGGTCGACGCCCATTTGCGAAAGCTGCTGGAGCACCGTCATGCTCGCGTCGGCGTCGCTCATGGCCGTGGTCTCGGTGATTTCCAGGGTCAGGCTGTTGGCAGGCAGGCCATGGGTGGCCAGGGCCTTGGCGACGCTGTGGACCAACTCGGTGTGACAGAACTGCAACGCCGAGAGGTTCACCGCAATGCGCCAGTGGGTGTAGCCCTGCAGGTGCCACAGGCGCATCTGCCGGCAGGCTTCATTGAGTACCCAATCGCCAATCGGGATGATCAAGCCGGTTTTCTCCGCCAGTTCGATGAACTTGTCCGGCAGCAGCATGCCCTGGGTCGGGTGTTCCCAGCGTAGCAGTGCCTCGGCACCCACCGGCTGGCCGTTGCTGGCGTCGAATTTGGGCTGGTAATGCAGGCGGAACTGATTCTGTTCGAGCGCACTGCGCAGGTCCTGCAGCAACTGCAACTGGCGCCGCGCATTGTTGTTCATCGACACGTCGAAGAAGCGGTAGCCGTTCTTGCCGGTGCCCTTGGCGTGGTACATCGCCGCGTCGGCGTTCATCAACAGCTCTTGGGCAGTGTGGCCGTTGCCGGGGTAGACCGCGATGCCGACGCTGGCCGAGATCTGCAGGTCGTGCTCGCCGACCCGGAATACCTGGGACACCAGGCCCACCTGGCGTGCTGCCAGGCGCAACGCATCGTCCGGCTCCTGCAACTGCACCAGCAACACAAACTCATCACCGCCGATCCGCGCCAGGGTGTCCTGGCTGCGCAAGTCCTCACGCAGGCGCAGGCTGACCTCGCGCAGCAACTGATCCCCCATGTGGTGCCCAAAGGCATCGTTGACCGGTTTAAAACCGTCCAGGTCGATGAACATCAGGGCAAAGCAGCCGCCCTGCTCCTGCACCACGAGCATGGCCTGGTCGATGCGGTCGGCCAGCAACACCCGGTTGGGCAGCCCGGTCAGGGTGTCATGCAGCGCCAGTTGGGTCAGTTCGCGGTTGGCCAGGGTCAAGGAATTGGCCAGCGCCGAGGTGCGCGCTTCAAGGCGGGCATCGAGAATCGAGGTCAGCAAGGCAATGCTCAGTACCGCCAAGGTGGTCACCAGCACCAGGCTGTCCAGGCCCTTGCCGCTCAAGCCATCAACGGCCGCACCGCAGAAACTGCCGTCGACAAAGCCTGCCGCGGCCATCCCGGTGTAATGCATGCCGACAATCGCCAGGCCCATGATCACCGCCGCCCCGCCCCGGGCGAGGCGCACATAGGGGGTGTTCTGGCGCAGGCGGAAGGCGATCCACAGCGCCGCGGCCGAGGCCCCCACCGCGATCATCAGGGAGGCGCCGAACAGGCTCGGGTCATAGTCGATACCTGGGGTCATGCGCATGGCTGCCATGCCGGTGTAATGCATGGCGCTGATGCCCGCCCCCATGATCAGGGCACCAAATCCCAACTGCCAGGCCGGCAACTGAGGCTGGCTGACCAGCCACAGGGCAAAACCGCAGGAGAGAATGGCGATCAGCAGCGACAAGGCGGTGATGCCGAAGTCATAGCCCAGGTCGATGGGCAAACTGAAGGCGAGCATGCCGATAAAGTGCATGGACCAGACCCCGACGCCCATGGCCAGGGCGCCGCCGACAGTCCACAGGTGGGCTGCCCGGCCCTTCGCCGTGGCGATACGCCCGGTCATGTCCAAGGCGGTGTAGGACGCCAAGATGGCTACACAGAGCGAAATCAGGACCAGCGCAGGGGAATAGTTACCGATGAGCATCAGACTTCTCGACTATGCCCTGGCTCAAGCGTCTGTACACCCTGGGCGAAAGTTGCCGATTGTACTGATTCCCAGGGCGAAAGCACCTGCAAAGTAATCAAAAGGCCACTAGCGCGACAGAAAGACTGTAACCAGCACGATAAAGCCCTTACAGGGCCAAGGTCATTGGCGTTCGGCGGGCATCAACTGCCCGTCCCAACCACCGCCCAACGCTGCGATCAACTGCACGCTGGCGATCAGACGGCTCTGCTGCAAGGTCAGCACGCTGCGCTCATTGCTCAAGGCCGTGGCCTGCACCACCACCACATCGAGGTAGGCGATCAAACCGGCCTTGTACTGGTTCTGGATCAGGCGCAACGACTCACGGGCCGCATCCAGCGCCTGCTGGCGCACCACGGCTTCGTCGCCCAGGACCCTGAGCTGGACCAGGTAGTTTTCCACCTCGCGAAACCCGTCGAGCACGGTCTGCCGGTACTTGGCCACCGTCTGGTCATACACTGCCTCGTTGCGATCGACTTCTGCCGAACGCTGGCCGCCGTCGAACAGGGGCAGGTTGAGCTGCGGCCCCACCGACCAGAAACGGTTGGGTACGCTGATCAGGTCGGTCGAGGTGCTGCTGCTGTAACCACCGGACAGGCTCAGGGTCAGGTCCGGGTAGTAGGCGGCCTTGGCCACGCCGATATTGGCGTTGGCGGCAATCACCGAGCGCTCGGCCGAGGCGATATCCGGACGGCGCTCGAGCAATTGCGAAGGCAGGCTCAGCGGCACCTCGGGCAAGGCCGGGATGTCCTGGGTTTCGGCCAGGGTGAATTCGGCGGGCGCCTGGCCCATCAGCACCGCGATGGCGTTCTCGAACTGCGCGCGCTGCCAGATCAGGTCGATCATGTCGGCCTGGGTGCTTCTGAGCTGGGTCTGGGCCTGGGCCACCGCGTCCTTGCCGGACACCCCGGCGCGGTACTGGTTTTCGGTCATCTTCAGCGAGCGCTGGTAGTTGTCCACCGTGGCCTGCAGCAGACGCCGCTGCTGGTCGATGACCCGCAGTTGCAGGTAGTTCTGCACCAGTTCCGACTGCTGGCTCAGGCGCATGGCCGCCAGGTCCGCAAAGCTCGCCTCGGCGCTGGCCTCGTTGGCCTCCAGGCTGCGGCGCAGCTTGCCCCAGATGTCGGCTTCCCAGCTCACCCCCAACTGGGTGTTGTAGGTGTCGCGGATACCGCTGCTGGAACTGCTCAAGGATGAACTGCTACTGCCGGTGCCCTGGCTGGAGCGGGTTTTTCCGGCACTCAGGTCAACCGTGGGGTAGAACGCGCCACGCGCGCTGGCGACCAGGGCCCGGGCCTGACGGTACTGGGCCTCGGCCTGGGCGACGGTCTGGTTGGAAAGGTTGAGTTTTTCCAGCAGGCCATTGAGCTGTCGATCGCCATACAACTCCCACCAGGCGCCACGGGCCAGGGAGTCGCTCGGATTGGCCTGGCGCCAGCCCTGGGCCTGCTTGTACTGCGGCGGCTGCGCGACGCTGGGGCGCTGATAGTCCGGGCCGACGGCGCAGGCACTGAGCAACAGGACGCTGAGGGATAGGCTCAGCAACCGCGAGCCACGGGCCGTCACCAGGCGCTGGGGCGACAGGCAGTCGCGGTTGAGTGGGTAACGGTCAGTCATAGCGCAGTTTCCAGAGCAGCATCGGTACGAACCCCACGCCAGCGGTTGACCCGGTGGCGCAAACGGTCGAGATAGAGGTAGACCACCGGGGTGGTGTAGAGCGTCAGCACCTGGCTGAAGATCAGCCCGCCAATGATGGTCAGGCCCAGCGGCTGGCGCATTTCCGCGCCTTCGGCACTGCCGAGCAGCAAGGGCAAGGCGCCGAGGATGGCCGCCAGGGTGGTCATCAGGATCGGCCGTAAGCGCAACAGGCAGGCGCTGCGGATCGACTCCAGCGGCGCCAGGCCCTGGTGGCGTTCGAGTTGCAGCGCCAGGTCGATCATCAGGATGGCGTTTTTCTTCACCACGCCAATCAGCAAAAACAGCCCCAACAGCGAAATCAGGCTGAATTCGCCCCCCAGCACATAGATCGACAGCAAGGCGCCGACTCCGGCGGACGGTAGCGTGGAGAGAATGGTCAGCGGGTGCACGTAACTTTCATACAGCACCCCAAGCACCAGGTAGACCGCCAGCAAGGCGCCGAGGATCATCCACGGCTGGCTCTTCTGGGTCGCGGCAAAGGCGTCGGCGGTACCGGCCATCTTGGCGATCACTTCCTCCGGCAGGCCGAGTCTGGCGATGGCCCGCTCGATGGCGGCCCCCCCCTGCTCCACCGTCACCCCTTCGGCCATGTCAAAGGCAATGCTTTCGGAAGCAAACTGCCCTTCGTGGCTGACGCGGTCGTTTTCCAGGCTGTTTTCGTAGTGGGCAATGGCCGACAGCGGAATCCGCGCGCCGGTCGAGGTGATCACCTGCACCTGGTTGAGGGTGATCGGGTCCTGGGCATATTTGGGATTGACCTCCATCACCACCTGGTACTGGTTGAGGCTGTCGTAGATGGTGGAAATCTGTCGCTGGCTGTAGGCGTTGTTGAGCACTGAGGTGACCATGGCCATGTCGATGCCCAGGCGCTTGGCCTGGTCCCGGTCGACCACCAGCGTCACTTGCGCCGCACCACTGCCCTCGCGGGCGTCGATGGCCGTGAGTTCCGGCAGGGCCTTGAGCGCCGTCACCACTTTCGGGTACCACTCACGCAGCGCCGACAGGTCACCGCTTTGCAGGATGTAGCTGTATTGCGACGACTGCTGCTCGCGGCCACCGCCAAACTGCAGGTCCTGGTCGGCCATCAGCATCAGTTGCGCGCCGGGCACCTTGGGCATTTCCTTGCGCAGGCGCTCGATGACTTTCTGCGCCGAGAGATTACGCTCCTTGATCGGCTTGAGGCGCACCAGCATGAAGGCGTTGTTGGTCCCGTTGTTGCCACCGATGAACCCGGCGACGCTTTCCACCGCCGGGTCCTTGAGCACCGCACGGCGGAAGATCTCCATTTTCGGCTGCATCACGCTGAACGACAGACCGTCGTCACCGCGCACAAAACCGATCAACTGGCCAGTGTCCTGCTGCGGCAGGAAGGTCTTGGGCACCACCACGTACAGCGCCACGTTGACGCCGATGGTGATGAACAGGCTGAACAGGGTCAGGCGCGGATGGCGCAGCACCCAGTCCAGGCTGCTGGCGTAGTGCTTGACCATCCAGTCGTTGGCCTTGCGGCTGCCGCGCTGCAGGCGGTTTTCCTGGCCTGGGGTGTGGGGTTTCAACCAGCGGGCGCAGAGCATCGGGGTCAGGGTCAGGGACACCACCAGCGAGACCACGATCGAGGCCGCCAGGGTGATGGAGAACTCGCGGAACAGGCTCTCGATGATCCCGCCCATGAACAGGATCGAGAGGAACACCGCCACCAGCGAGACGTTCATCGACAACAGGGTGAAGCCGACTTCCTTGGCCCCCAGGTACGCCGCCTTCATCGGGGCGATGCCATCGTCGATGTGCCGGGAAATGTTCTCCAGCACCACGATGGCGTCGTCCACCACCAGGCCCGTGGCCAGGATCAGCGCCATCAGCGACAGGTTGTTCAGGGAGAAACCATAGAGGTACATCACCGCAAAGGTGCCCACCAGCGACACCGGGACCGCCAGGGTCGGGATCAACGAGGCGCGGAAGTTGCCCAGGAACAGGAACACCACCAGGACCACCAGGGCCACGGCAATCAGCAGGGTCATCTCTGCTTCGTGCAAGGTGGCCTTGATCACCGGCGAACGGTCCATCGCCAGGTTCAGCTTGACGCTGGCCGGCAGCACCGCCTGCAAGGCCGGCAACTGCGCCTTGATCTCGTTGACCGTCTCGATGATGTTGGCGCCGGCCTGGCGGTTGATCACCAGCAGCACCGCCGAGTCGTCGTTGAAGAAGCCGCTGTTGTAGCGGTCCTCGACGCCGTCGCTGACCTTGGCCACGTCACTGAGGCGCAACGCCGAGCCGTTCTGGTAGCGGATGATCAGCGGTTCGTAGTCCTTGGCCTTCTCCAACTGGTCGTTGGCCTGCACCTGCCACATGCGCTGATCGTCCTCGATCGAGCCTTTGGGCCGGCGCACGTTGGCGTTGGCAATGGTGTTGCGCACGTCATCCAGGGCCACGCCGTACTGGTTGAGCAACTGCGGCTCGAGCTCGATGCGCACCGCCGGCAAGGAACTGCCACCGATCTGCACTTCGCCCACGCCCGGCACCTGGGACAGGCTTTGCGAAAGGATGGTCGAGGCCAGGTCATACAGCTGGCCTTTTTCCAGCACGTCCGAGGTCAGCGACAGCACCATGATCGGCGCCTGGGACGGGTTGACCTTCTTGTAGGTGGGCATGCTGCGCATGCCGCTGGGCAGCAGGTTGCGCGAGGCGTTGATCGCCGCCTGCACTTCCCGCGCCGCGCCATTGATGTCGCGGTCCAGGTCAAATTGCAGGATCACCCGGGTCGAGCCCTGGCTGGAGCGGCTGCTCATGGTGTTGACCCCGGCGATGGCGCCGAAGGAGCGCTCCAGCGGGGTGGCCACGGTGGAGGCCATGACCTCGGGGCTGGCACCCGGCAGGCTCGCCTGGACCACGATCACCGGAAAATCCATTTGCGGAAGCGGCGACACGGGCAACAGGCCGAAGCTGACGCCACCCAGGAGCATGATCGCCAGGCTCAAGAGCATGGTGGCGACCGGGCGCTTGATGAAAGGTCCGGACAGGTTCATGGCTGTTCTACCGGCTCCAGGCGCTCAGGCGCGGGCCGCCAGCGCCGCCCAAGGCGGTCGAAGTACAGGTAGATCACCGGCGTGGTGAACAGCGTCAGGACCTGGCTGACCAACAGTCCGCCGACCATCACCAGGCCCAGGGGCTGGCGCAGTTCCGCGCCGGAACCGGTGGCCAGCATCAGCGGCACCGCACCAAACAGCGCGGCCAGGGTGGTCATCAGGATGGGCCGGAAACGCAGCAACGCCGCCTGATAGATCGCCGTCGCCGGGTCCATGCCCTGGTTGCGCTCGGCCTCCAGAGCGAAGTCGATCATCATGATCGCGTTTTTCTTGACGATGCCGATCAGCAGGATGATGCCGATGATCGCGATCATCCCCAGGTCATTGCCACTCAAGAGCAACGCCAGCAACGCCCCGACCGCCGCCGAGGGCAAGGTCGACAGGATGGTGATCGGGTGGATGTAACTCTCGTAGAGCACGCCGAGCACGATGTACATAGTCACCACCGCCGCCAGGATCAGCAGCAAAGTGCTCGACAGCGAGGCCTGGAACGCCTGGGCCGCGCCCTGGAACTGGCTCTGCACGCCCAGTGGCATGCCGATGTCCTTCTGCACCTGTTCGATCAGTTCCACCGCTTGCCCCAGCGCCACGCCGGGCGCCAGGTTGAACGACATCATCACCGCCGGGAACTGGCCGATATGGGCGATCGACAGTTGCGCCTGGCGCTCCTCGATGCGCGCCAGGCTGGACAGCCGGACTTGGCCGCCGTCAGTGGTCTTGACGTGGATCTGCTCCAGCGCCTGCGGACCGATCTTCTCGCCGTCCTTGGCCTGCAGCACCACGCGGTACTGGCTGGCCTGGGTGTAGATGGTCGAGATCTGCCGTTGGCCGAAGGCGTCGTACAGGGCATCGGTGATGTTGGCCACCGACACGCCGATGCGCGACGCCGCGTCGCGGTCGATCACCAGGTAGACCTGCAGGCCCTTGTCCTGCAGGTCGCTGGCGACGTCGGTCAGCTCCGGGTGTTGGCCCAGGGCCTCCACCAGGCGCCCGCTCCACAGGCTGAGCAACTCGGCATCCGGTGACGACATGCTGAACTGGTATTGGGTGCGACTGACCCGGTCTTCGATGGTCAGGTCCTGCACCGGCTGCATGAACAGGCGAATACCCACCAACTTGTCCAGTTCTGGCTGCAAGCGGGTGATCACCTGGGCGGCGCTGAGGTCACGCTCCTTGTGGGGCTTGAGGTTGATCAGCAGGCGGCCGCTGTTGAGGGTGGCGTTGTCGCCGTCCACACCGATGTAGGACGACAGGCTTTGCACCGCCGGGTCTTGCAGGATGATCTTGGCCAGTTCCTGTTGGCGCTGGCTCATGGCCGCAAAGGAAATCGACTGCGGCGCCTCGGAAATCCCCTGGATCACCCCAGTGTCCTGCACCGGGAAGAAGCCCTTGGGCACGATCATGTAGAGGAACACGGTGAGGGCCAGGGTGCCGATGGCCACCATCAGGGTCAGCGGTTGGTGCTTGAGCACCCACTGCAATTTGCGCCCGTAGGCGGCAATCATCCAGTCGATCCACGCGCCGCTGGCACGATAGAAACGGCTCTGCGCTTCAGGCTTTGGCTCAGGCTTGAGCAAGCGAGCGCACATCATCGGCGTCAAGGTCAGGGACACCACCAGGGAAATCAGGATCGCCACCGCCAGGGTGATGGCGAACTCGCGGAACAGTCGCCCGACCACATCGGCCATGAACAGCAGCGGAATCAGTACCGCAATCAGCGACAAGGTCAGGGAGATCAGGGTGAAGCCGATCTGTTTTGCGCCCTTGAGCGCCGCCTGCAGCGGGCTGTCGCCCTCCTCGATGTAGCGTGAGATGTTTTCCAGCATGACGATGGCATCGTCCACCACAAAACCGGTGGCGATGGTCAAGGCCATCAGGGTCAGGTTGTTGACCGAGAAACCCGCCAGGTACATCACCCCGAAGGTGCCGATCAACGACAGGGGCACGGCAATCGACGGGATGAGGGTGGCGCTGACGCGGCGCAGGAACAGGAAGGTCACCATCACCACCAGCGCGATGGCGATCAGCAATTCGTGCTGCACGTCGGTGACCGAGGCGCGGATGGTCTGGGTGCGGTCGGTCAGCACCGTGACATCCAGCCCGGCTGGCAGGTTGTCGGTGATGCTTGGCAGCAGCGCCTTGATCCGGTCAACCACCTCGATCACGTTGGCCCCCGGCTGACGCTGGATGTTCAGCAGCACCGCCTGGTTTTCGTTGGCCCAGGCCGCGAGGCGTTCGTTCTCGGCGCCGTCGACGATCTGTGCGACATCCTTGAGCCGCAACGGCGCACCGTTGTTGTAGGCGAGGATCAGCTCGGCGTAGTCCTTGGGCGAAGTCAACTGATCGTTGGCGTCGAGCATCGACACCCGGGTCGGGCCGTCGAAGTTGCCCTTGGGCTGGTTGACGTTGGAGGCGGCAATCAGAGTGCGCACATCCGACAGGTTCAGGCCGCTGGCCGCCAGGGCCTCGGGGTTGACCTTGATCCGCACCGCCTGGCGTTGCCCGCCGGCGATGCTGACCATGCCGACCCCGCTGATCTGGGCGATTTTCTGCGCCATGCGCGTATCGACCAGGTCATTGAGCTTGGGCAGCAGCATGGTTTTGGAGGTGATCGCCAGGGTCAGCACCGGGGTGTCCGCGGGGTTGACCTTGTTGTACACCGGCGGCGCCGGCAGGTCGCTGGGCAGCAGGTTGCTGGCGGCGTTGATCGCGGCCTGCACCTGTTGCTCGGCGACGTCCATGTTGATATCGAGGTTGAAACGCAGGGTCAGCACCGAGGCGCCGCCGGAACTGGTCGAGGCCATCTGGGTCAGGCCGGGCATCTGCCCGAACTGCCGCTCCAGGGGCGCGGTGACCGCACTGGTCATCACGTCCGGGCTGGCGCCCGGGTACAGGGTCATGACCCGGATGGTCGGATAATCCACTTGCGGCAGGGCCGAGACCGGCAGCAGGCGATAGGCGATCAGGCCGGCCAGGACGATGGCCAGCATGCTCAGGGTGGTCGCGACCGGACGCAGGATGAACAGGCGGGAGATGTTCATGCGCCGCCCTTATGCGCCTTGCCATTGGCCTGGGGTGCGGGCGCGGTATCGCTCGCCTGGCTATGGAGGTTGTCGGCCGGCGTGGCCGGGACCTGGTTGCTGTCGTTGACCACTTCCACCTCACTGCCCTCTTTCAGGCGATCGGTGCCTTCGAGCACCACCCGGTCACCCGGCTTGAGGCCTTCCTTGATCACGGTGTTGTCACCGTCGGTGGCGCCGATTGTCAGTGGGCGAATGGTGACTTTTTTGTCGCCATCCAGGGCGTAGACAAAGGTGCCATTGGTGCCGAACTGAATGGCCACCGAAGGTGCCAGGATCACCCCCTTGAGGGTGTCGGCGAGCAAGCGCACGTTGACGAACTGATTGGGGAACAGCACCTGGTCGCGGTTGTCGTAGCGCGCCTTGAACTTCAAGGTGCCGGTGGTGGTGTCGATCTGGTTGTCCAGGCTCTGCAGCACCCCGGTGGCTTGCAGTTGGGTGTCGCCACGGTCCCAGGCTTCGACCGGCAGCTTGGCCCCGGAGCGATAGCGAGCCAGCACGACGTCGAGGCTGCTCTCCGGCAAGGTGAAGGCCACGCTGATCGGTTGGGTCTGGGTGATGATCGCCAGGGCCGTGGTGTCGTTGGCCGCCACCAGGTTGCCGACATCCAGCTGGCGCAGGCCGACACGCCCGGTGATTGGCGCGCGGATCCGGGTGAATTCAAGGTTGAGCTTGGCGTCGTTGACCGCCGCCTGATTGGTCTTGACCGTACCCTGGTACTGGCCCACCAGCGCCGCGGCGGTGTCGAGGGTCTGCTTGGCAATGCTGTCCTCGGCGTACAGGCCGCGGTAGCGCTCCAGGTCCACCAGGGCGTTTTTCAATTGGGCCTGGTTCTGCAGCAAGGTCCCTTCGGCCTGGAGCAAGGCGTTCTGGTACGGACGCGGGTCGATTTCAGCGAGCAGGTCGCCGGCCTTGACCATCTGTCCTTCTTCGAAGGCGATCTTCACCAGTTCACCGCCAACCCGGCTGCGCACATTGATGGTGTTGAGCGCGGTAACGGTGCCCAGGGCCTTGTAGTACAACGGGAAATCGCCCAGTACTGCCGGCGCCACCCGCACCGGAACTGCCCCCGCTGCGCCGCCGAAACCCGGGCGCATGCCACCTGCCTTGCCGGTATGGCCGGCCGCCGCCTTGGACGCCGGGGCATCCTTGCTGGCAGAACTGGTGGGCCAGAACGTCCAGCACAGGCCGCCAACGAGCAACAGGACCAGCAGGCCGAACAACCAGCGACGAGATTTACGGGAAGCAGAGGATTGCATGGAGTGATCAACCATTGGGCGCGTGGGCATCTTTACGGGAGGCTGAAAGATAAGCACTAGAGGCCTTTTAGCAAAGCGCCTTTACCGGCAATTTACCTTCAGCTGACTTTTGCGAGTGTTTGCTAAATTACTGAAGCACAAATGAAAACGGCCTGGACAGGGCCAGACCGTGACTAATTGTAAAGCCTGTTACTTGAGAACGGCCAACGCTGCTGTGTAGTCAGGCTCTTCGGCGATTTCTTTCACCAGTTCGCTGTGCAGCACGTTGTCGTTTTCGTCCAGCACTACCACGGCGCGAGCAGTCAGGCCCTTGAGTGGACCGTCGGCAATCGCTACGCCGTAGTTTTCGATGAACTCGGCACCCCGCAGGGTGGACAGGTTCTGTACGTTTTCCAGGCCTTCGGCGCCGCAGAAACGGGCCTGGGCGAACGGCAGGTCAGCCGAGATGCACAGCACCACGGTGTTGGCCACGTCATTGGCCTGGGCGTTGAAGGTGCGCACGGAGGTCGCGCAGGTCGGGGTGTCGACGCTTGGGAAGATGTTCAGCACTTTACGTTTGCCGGCGAAGTCCGCCAGGGTCACGTCCGACAGATTGCCGGCAACCAGGGAAAAGGCTGGCGCCTTGGAACCGGCTTGTGGCAGCTGACCGTTGACCTGGACCGGGTTGCCTTTAAGAGTGACTTGAGCCATGAACAGTATCCTTATCAATGCAATGGTTATGAACAATCGTCTGGTATTGCGAGGAGCCAGAGTTAACCACGAATGCCGCAATCAGCCTATCCCGGCGTAGTGATGGAAGGCCCCCGCCGACTCGCCCCCCTCCCGGCCCTTACTTGGCCTTGAGCTTGATATACGACTGGCCCAGGTCGTGGGCCCAGCCATCGACGACGTTTTTCACGTCGTTGGCAATCATCACTTGCGAGTCGTTTTCCAGCGGTCTGCCGGTGCCCTTGCGGACCACCTGGGCGATGACCTTGTTGTTGCCACCATCTAGGCTTTCAGGCCTTCGGTCTGGCTGCTGACGGCGGTGATCGCCGCACGCACCACCACGACACCCGGGCCTGGGGCGTTGGCCAAAGGCAGGTTTTTACCCAGCTCACGCTTGAGCGCCTGGTCGTAATAATGGGTAATGCCGGACAGCGTGCTTTGCGGGATTTTCATCGTCGGCTTGGGCTGCGGATAGAACTGGGTAGGTTCGACATAGACACTGGAGTACTGGTTGATATCAAGCGTGGGATCGACCCAGCGCAGCACGTCGACGCCCGACGGCGACTTGGCCTCCTTGAGTTGGCTGTAGTCCTTGAGAAACCCGGAATAGTCTTCGGGCTTGGTGATCGTGCTGGAACAACCCATTACCCCAAGGGAGGCCATGCACAGCGTACTCATCATGAGGGCAAGCTTCATTCGGTAACTCCTGTCAAAAGGGCGACAACGGTACTGTCAAACGGATTAACAGGTATAGCCAAAAGTTAAGACGATTGCTGTGACAGGCTCTGAAAATTCACAAGCATCGGTAGGATGCGAGTCGGGCGGCGTTCCGTCTGCTCGCGATAGGCTCAGGCATCCCCCGCCTGGCGTCGACGAAACAAAGGCCTTGGCTCGATCGCCGAGCGGCCATACGTCACGCTCATGCCCGCCAGCCCCTTGAGGGCGTCTTCGGCGCATTTGTCTTGACGCTGTGTCGCCGCTCCGTAGCAGTTGCAGTTGCAGTTGGGTGGGGTTCTTGTGTGAAGAGGACTATGGGACAACAGCTCAGTGCGTTACAGATCCAGCTAAAAACTAAAAAACCATATCAGCTTGCGGCAGATCACCGCAGGCACGGGAAAAATCTGCTCCGCATTAATGCAGTTTTTCTGAGCCTGTTTTGTTTCTTCACGGTTTCCTACAGTTCGCCCCATGCCAGACCGGGTGGCCTGGCAAGACTTTGCAACCGTGGAAGCATTGACCATGAGCACAGCTACAATCGGACAGGCCTACAACTACAAGGTCGTCCGCCAATTCGTCGTGGCAACAGTGGTATGGGGCGTTATCGGGATGGCGATGGGCGTGTGGATCGCCTCGCAACTGGTGTGGCCGGAGGCGAACCTCGATTTGCCCTGGACCACCTTCGGGCGCTTGCGGCCGTTGCACACCAGCCTGGTGATTTTCGGCTTTGCCGGCAGCGCGCAGTTCGCCGCCAGCTATTACGCGGTGCAACGCACCTGCCAGGTGCGGCTGTACAGCGACAAGCTCGCCGCCTTCACCTTCTGGGGCTGGCAATCGGTGATCGTCAGCATGCTGGTGAGCCTGCCGCTGGGCTACACCACCACCAAGGAATACGCCGAGATCGAGTTCACCGGCGCGGTGTGGATGACCGTGGTCTGGGTGGCCTACGCCATCGTGTTCTTCACCACCGTGGTGCAGCGCAAGACCAAGCACATCTACGTCGACAACTGGTTTTTCGGTGCCTTTATCGTGGTAATCGCCATGCTGCACGTGGTCAACCACCTGTCGATTCCGGTGGACTGGTTCAAGTCCTACCCGGTGTACTCCGGCGCGACCGATGCCATGGTCCAGTGGTGGTATGGGCACAACGCCGTGGGCTTCTTCCTGACCACCGGTTTCCTGGGGATGATGTATTACTTCGTGCCGAAACAGGTCGGCCGTCCGGTGTACTCCTATCGCCTATCGATTGTGCACTTCTGGGCCTTGATCACCCTGTACATCTGGGCCGGCCCCCACCACTTGCACTACACCGCGCTGCCGGACTGGGCGCAGTCGCTGGGCATGGCGATGTCGCTGATCCTGCTGGCGCCAAGCTGGGGCGGCATGATCAACGGCATGATGACCCTCTCTGGCGCCTGGCATAAGTTGCGCACCGACCCGATCCTGCGCTTCCTGGTGTTGTCGCTGGCGCTCTACGGCATGTCGACCTTCGAAGGGCCGATGATGGCGATCAAAACCGTCAACGCCCTGTCCCACTACACCGACTGGACCATCGGCCACGTCCACGCCGGGGCCTTGGGTTGGGTAGCGATGATCACCTTCGGCGCCACCTATCACATGATCCCGAAAATCTTCGGACGTTTACAGATGCACAGCATCGGCCTGATCAACGCGCACTTCTGGCTGGCGACCATCGGTACCGTGCTGTACATCGCCTCGATGTGGGTCAACGGCATCACCCAGGGCCTGATGTGGCGCGCCATCAACGACGACGGCACCCTCACCTACTCCTTCGTCGAGGCGCTGCAGGCCAGTCACCCGGGCTTCATCGTGCGGTTTATCGGTGGGGTGTTTTTCTTGAGCGGCATGCTGCTGATGGCCTACAACACCTGGCGCACCGTGCGGGTGGCCGATGTGCGGATGGCCGAACGTGAAGCGCAGATTGCCTGAGGCAAGGAGTCTGTGATGTTCGAGACAGTCATGAACGGGCTGGGCGTGGCGTTCCTGTGGTTCGCCATCGAGTATTGCCTGCGCCACCAGACCGCCAAGAGCCTGGATGACGCCAGCCTGATCCCCTTTGCCGATGACCCGGAGGTGGCGCGCCGGGTGGAGCTGGCCACCGGCAAGACCGTCAACGCGGTCGCACCGCCGCAGGCGCAACCGGGTTGGGGCAATCTGGACGTTTGATCGCCGGGGGATCAACCGCGATCGCGGGGGATCAGGCTCTGCAACTGCTGGGCCAGGAAGTTCGCGTCAAAGGCGAAGGTATCGGGGTCTTTCAGGCCGTTGGTCTTGCGCCACTGCCAGCCGCTCGCGGGCGGCTGGCACACCAGCGACACGCTGCCGTAGCGGGCCGCGGTCAAGCCCATCACTGCCAGGGAGATCAGTCCTGTCGCGCCCATCACCTCGGGCACGAACTCCACCGGTTTGCCGGCAATCAGGATGCTCAGTTTCTCGGTGTTGAAGGTCGAGCTTTCCACTGGCACGCTCGCGCCAAACGCCACATAGGCCTCACGGCTGACCTCCAGCAGGTTCGGCGCCTTGACTGGCGCCAGCCACTGCTCGATCTGGTCGAACAACTCAGCGATGCGCGTGGCCCACACGGCCGACTGGTTTTCAAACAGCTGCTTCTTGTGCGCTTCGCTTTCTGCATAGTGGCGAAGCATCTCACCCAGTTGCTGTACGTCGTCCATTGCGCTGTTCCTTGGATAAACCGGTGTTACGGACATTGAGCATGGCAGATGTGCGCCCCTCACGTACGACTAACCGCCGGACGAGCGATTGCAGCGCCGGCCAATCGCGGGCACTGTAGGCCCGCACATCAGCCATCAACGGGAGCATCGCATGCGCACCATCGGCCTTATCGGCGGCATGAGCTGGGAGTCCAGCGCTGAATATTATCGTCTGATCAACCAGCAGGTGCGTGACCGCCTGGGGCCACTGCGCTCGGCGCGCCTGCTGATGTACAGCGTCGATTTCGGGCCGGTCGAACAGGCCCAGCATGCCGGGCGCTGGGACGATGCGGCGCAGATCCTGGTGGACGCCGCCCGCCGCCTGCAAGCCGGCGGTGCCGAGTGCGTGGTGCTATGTACCAACACCATGCACAAGGTGGCCGGGCAGATCCAGGACGCAATCACCGTGCCCTTCCTGCACATTGCCGACCCGGCCGGGCAAGCGGCAGAGGCTGCCGGCCACCTGACCGTCGGCCTGCTGGGTACCGCCTTCACCATGGAGCAGGACTTTCTCAAGGACCGGCTCACAGCCCGCGGGTTGCAGGTGCTGGTACCGGAGGCGACGGAGCGCCAGGCAGTGCACCGAATCATCTACGACGAACTGTGCGTGGGGGTGATTGCCGAGGAGTCGCGCGCCACCTACCAGCGGGTGATCCAGGCCCTGGCCGAGCGTGGGGCCCAGGCGATCATCCTTGGCTGCACGGAAATCAGCCTGTTGATCAAACCCGAGCACAGCGCCCTGCCCTTGCTCGATACCACTGAGTTGCACGCCCGCGCGGCGGTGGCCTTCGCCCTCGGCGACTGACTCAGGCCGCCGTGGGGCCGTGGCGCAAGCGTGCCATGGCCAGGGCATCCACCAGCGCGCCATCGCGCACCGCATACTGGCGCAGCAGCCCTTCGGTCTCGAAGCCGAATTTGCGGTACAAGGCGATCGCTGCCGGGTTATCGGCATACACCGACAGTTCCACGCGCTGCACATTCATCCAGTTGTCCGCCAGATCCAGCACCGTCGCCAGCAAGCGGCTGCCCAGGCCCTGGCCTTGCCAGGCGAGCGCCACGCCCATGCCGATGTGGGCGCAGTGGCTGCGGCGAATCCGCGAAATCTGTTCCAGGCCGATGTTGCCGATCACCTGCCCCTGGTGCAGGGCCACCAGTTGCACCACCCGTTCATTGTCGGGGGCCAGGCGTTTGCGCCAGACGTCAGTCGATTGAAACGGCATCTGCAGAACCTGGCGGGCCACCGCCGGGTCGTTGTACAGCGCGGTAATGCCCTCGATGTGGGCTTCGCTGAAACGCTCGATGGCAATGATGGAGTCGATGCTCGACATAGTGATTCTTCCTTGAGAACGATGGGCCACCGAGTGTAAACCGCTCACCCCCCATGACGATACCATTGCCCCTGATACCCCTGTGGGAGCCTGGCAGCCCGTCGCCTGGGGTCTATGGGCAGGGGTTTTTTACTGCCAATTGGCTGTTGGCCCCACCCTTTTACCGGCCTATCCTGCACCAACGTTACCCCTCCCTGAACAGGGTCTGTGGGGCTTGATAGAGGAGCGTGTGCGATGCCCATCGAAAGGATCAAGACCTTCCAGCTGAAGGCCGACGGCGGCTCGGATGCGCTGGGCCAGCATTTACAGCAGATCGTCGATACCTTGCGCCAGCTTCCGGGATGCGACAGCTATATGCTCGACCGCTGCCCGGAAGATGACAATCGCAGCACCGTCAGCACCCACTGGCAATCGGAAGCCGCCCTGCAGGCACATTTCTGCTGCCCAGAAATGCAAGGTTGCATCAACGTGCTCGACAGCCAACTGGCCAGCAGCGTCGACTGCAACAACGTGCCGATAGTTGAAACCTAAACATCGCCCCTATAAAGCGGATTAATCCTTAGTATCAACGCACCACCTCCCACAACCCACCCGATTAAAGTCACGATAGTCTTGGAGGTACCAGCAGGCGAAACAACAAAACAAAGGACAGACCCATGAGCAAGAACAAGGAACGTTCCTTCATTGCACGGATTGATTGCAATGGCATCGCCATGACCTTCTTCGAAAAGGTCTTGAGTGAAAACTTTCTTCAGTTGAACCATGACTACGAAACACTACGGGGCAACACGGTTACCACCCTTGAATCCTATGACCCTATCAGCGAGCAGATACTTCCGATCGCTGTGGCAGCAGGAGAAGTTCCGACGGCTCTTCTGGTGCACTTCAGGTGTTATGACGACTATTACAACCTGCAAATCGTCAGCGCGCCCTACGCCTATAGATACATCAGTAAAAACAGTGATGGCGCTCTGGGAGCCTTTCCAGCCGCCGGTGGCGACACAACGTCGTTCAACTTGCTGGATGGAGGCCTCAACATTATTACCCTCGACGACCTGAAAACCGACAATCCCACGATTTATCTACGTGCCCGAGGAGCCGGAATTATCAGGAAGTTTCGGTGGAAATCACCGGTCGACCGTTTTTGCTTTCACGACAGCTTGGGCGATAGCACCACATTCAATCTGAATATCATCGAACGCAACCCCGCTTAGGGTGATAGGTCCACACAGCGGGTAAACAACCACTGTCGAGTCAAGTTCAAGCGCAGGAATCACGTCACGCGCCAATCAACACCTAGGTATCGCACCCAACAAAAAAAAGCCCCGTATCTCGCGATACGGGGCTTTTTCATTCAACGCTCAATCAGGCAGTCGCAGGTACTACCGCTTGACCGCTCAACGCCAGGTCCAGCAGTTCGCGGTTGGCCACCGCGTACATAGCGTAGTCCGTACCGCTGGCGGCACGGATTTCCACCAGCATGGCACGCCAGCGTTCAATCATGCCTTCGTGTTGCTCCATCCACAGGGTCAGGCGTGTTTCCACGTCCAGGCTGCCGTCGCCCTGTTGCAGGACGGAGATGGTGATCGCCCGCTGTTGCCAGTCGACGTCATCACGGAAGGCTTCACGGGCCAGTGCTTGCCAGTTGTTTTCCACCGGCAGTGCGCTGATCTGTTGCAGGTACCAGGTGATGTCCAGCGCGCTGCCCACGGCGAAGTAGGCCTTGGCCACGTCCGCTGCGTTCTGCCCGGTGACGTCCGAGGCTTCGATGATCGGCAGCAAGGTGTACAGGTGGGTAGTGCCTGCAACCATGCGCGCCAGCAACTCCGGCACGCCAGCATCGACGTACGCGGTGTAGCGGGTCTGCCAGCCTTCGCGGGTCGGGCCTTCCAGCAACTCGTCGAGTTTGAGGCCCAGGGCTGCCAGGTGCGGACCGAAATGCGCCACGTCACGCGCCGCGTTCTGCTCGTTGCGACGGGTACGCAGGAACCAGCGAGTGGCACGACGGCCCAGACGCATCAGTTCGTCCATCAGCTCCAGTTGCACGTCGGCGCTGACCTGGTAGTCCAGGGCTTCAATCTGGCGGAACCAGTGCGGGAGGTGGAAAATGTCGCGCACGATCACATAGGCGCCGGCCACGTTCGCCGGGCTCATGCCAGTCGACTCTTTGAGTCGCTGCACGAAGGTGATGCCCATGTGGTTGACCAAGTCGTTGGCGATCTGGGTGCTGACAATTTCACGCTTCAGACGGTGACGACGCATGGCATCGGAGAACTTGCTCACCAGGGTCGGCGGGAAAGCGGTTTCCATGTCGCGGGTCAGATAGTCGTCATCCGGCACCAGGGAGCCCAGCAGCTGCTCCTTGAGGTCGATCTTGCTGTAGGAGATCAGCACCGACAGCTCGGCACGGGTCAGGCCATGGCCTGCCGCAACGCGCTCGTTGATGGCCTCTTCCGACGGCAGGAACTCGATGGCGCGATCCAGCTTGCCACGGCCTTCCAGGTCGTTCATCAGGCGCTTGTACTCGGCAATCCGCGGCAAGGCGCGACGGGCTGCCAGGGACAGGGCCTGGGTTTGCTTGTAGTTGTTGCCCAACACCAGGCCACCGACTTCGTCGGTCATGCTCGCCAGCAACTGGTTGCGTTGCTTGTCGGTCATGTCGCCTGCCTGCACCACTTCGTTGAGCAGGATCTTGATGTTCACTTCGTGGTCGGAGCAGTCCACGCCACCGGCGTTGTCGATGAAGTCGGTGTTGGAGCCACCGCCATTGAGGCCGAACTCGACGCGACCCAGTTGGGTCATGCCCAGGTTGCCGCCCTCGCCCACGACCTTGCAGCGCAGTTCGTTACCGTTGACCCGCAGTGCATCGTTGGCCTTGTCGCCGACATCGGCGTGGCTTTCGCTGCTGGCCTTGACGTAAGTCCCGATACCACCGTTCCACAGCAGGTCCACCGGTGCCTTGAGCAAGGCATTGAGCAGTTCGGTGGGGGTCAGCTTGTCGGCTTGAATGTCGAAGCGCTCTTTCATCTGCGGGGAAATCGCGATGCTTTTTGCGCTACGGGAGAAGATCCCGCCGCCTTCGGACATGATGCTGGTGTCGTAGTCCGACCAGGCCGAACGCGGCAGGTCGAACAGGCGCTGACGTTCAGCGAAGCTGTTGGCAGGCTCTGGATTCGGGTCGATGAAGATGTGCAGGTGGTTGAATGCAGCCACCAGTTGCAGGGTCTCGGACATCAACAGGCCGTTACCGAACACGTCACCGGCCATGTCGCCGACACCGACCACGGTGATGCTGTCTTTCTGCACATTGATGCCGCGTTCGCGGAAGTGACGTTGTACGCCAACCCACGCGCCCTTGGCGGTAATGCCCATTTTCTTGTGGTCGTAACCGGCAGAACCGCCGGAAGCGAACGCGTCACCCAGCCAGAAGCCGTAGTCGATGGCGATACCGTTGGCGATGTCGGAGAAGGTTGCAGTGCCCTTGTCCGCCGCCACCACCAGGTACGGGTCATCGTCGTCATGGCGCACGACGTTGGCCGGCGGCACCAGGGCGCCGTCTTTCAGGTTGTCGGTGATGTCCAGCAAGCCCGAAATGAAGATGCGGTAGCAGGCGATGCCCTCGGCCGCAATCTCGTCACGGCTGCCACCCAGTGGCAGGCGACGCGGCAGGAAGCCGCCCTTGGCGCCCACCGGCACGATGACCGAGTTCTTCACTTGTTGGGCTTTTACCAGGCCCAGGACTTCGGTGCGGAAGTCTTCTTCACGGTCCGACCAGCGCAGACCACCACGCGCCACAGTACCGAAGCGCAGGTGCACGCCTTCGACGCGCGGCGAGTAAACGAAGATTTCGAACTTCGGTACCGGCTTGGGCAGTTCTGGAATCTGGTGCGGGTTGAACTTGAAGCTGAAGTACGACTTGTTATGGCCGTGGGCGTCAGTCTGGTAGAAGTTGGTGCGCAGGGTGGCCTTGATCAGGTCCAGGTAGCGACGCAGGATGCGGTCTTCGTTGAGCACCTGGACGTCGTCCAGGGCGCTGAGGATCGCGTGTTCCAGGCGTTGCTGCTTGTCTTCCAGATCGTCGCCGGTCAGCTTGCGCGCCAGGTAGAAACGGGTCTTGAACAACCGGGTCAGCTCGCGAGCGATGTCGGTGTGGTTGTTCAGGGTGCTGGCGATGTAACCCAGGTCGAAGCCCAGGCGGATCTGCTTCATGTAGCGGGCGTAGGCACGCAGCAGCGCCACGTCGCGCCATGGCAGGCCGGCAGTCAGCACCAGGCGGTTGAATGCGTCGTTCTCGGCATCGCCACGCACGATGTGGACAAAGGCGTCCTGCAGCGTGTCGTTGAGCTGCTGGATGTCCAGCTCCAGGCCTTCGGCGGCCGTGAACGCGAAATCGTGAATCCAGAACTCGCGGCCACTGTTGTGGCGCAGGCGGTACGGGAACTCACCCAGCACGCGCAGGCCGAGGTTTTCCAGGATCGGCAGGACGTCGGACAACGCCAGCGGGGTATCGGCGTGGTACAGCTTGCAGTGCAGCATGCGCTGGCCGGAAACCTGGCCCAGCGGCTGGTAGAAGCTCATCACCAGCGGATTTTTTTCGTTCAGGCTCAGCAGGTGCTGCATGTCGACCACTGCCGAGTGAGCGGCAAAACGCTCGCGGTAACCGGCCGGGAAGCCTTTCGGGAAGTCGGCCAGCACGTTGGTGCCGTGGGCTTCGCCGAAGCTTTCAACGGTCAGGGCGGCGTAGTCGTCCTGCCAGCTGCGGCAGGCCTGCACCACTTCTTTTTCCAGCAGCAACGGGTCGATGTCCAGGCGGTTCTTCGGGTCGACCCGCAGAATCAGTTGCACACGAGCCAGCACGGACTCGGAGAAGAAGGTCCAGAACTCGCAATCGGAGGCCTTGAGGCGATCCATCAGCACTTGCTGGATCTTCTGCCGCACTTCCGTGGAGTAGATGTCGCGTGGCACGTAGGCCAGGCAGTAGCAGAAGCGGCCGTAGGGGTCTTTGCGCAGGAACACGCGGATCTTGTTGCGTTCCTGGATTTGCACGATCGACATCACGGTGCTGAACAGCTCGTCCACCGGGGTCTGGAACAGGTCGTCGCGAGGCAGTACTTCCAGCACCTGGGCCAGTTCCTTGCCCAGGTGGGCCTTGGCCTGGAAGCCGGAGCGCTGCTCGATGATCTCCACCTTGCGGCGGATGTAAGGAATCACCCGCACGCTTTCGCCATACACCGAGGAGGTGTACAGGCCCATGAAGCGGCATTCCTTGATGACGTTGCCATCGGCGTCGATCTGGCGGATCGACACGTAGTCAGGGTATGCAGGACGGTGCACCCGGCTTGGGTGGGCCGCCTTGGCGAACGACAGCGGGGTCGCTTCGCGCAGGTAGTTCACGGCGTAGTCTTCGATGCGCAGGTCTTCGGCGGTGAGGCCGGCGCGCAGCAGTTTGGTCAGGCCGAGGAAGGAGTCCTGGTCATATTCGATGTGACCGCCTTCCTGGTCTTCGCGAACCACGAACTCTTCGTAGCCCAGGAAGGTGAAGTGGTTGCCCACCAGCCATTCGAGGAAGCTCTTGATCTCGCCCTTCTCGTCAGCGGCGATGATGAACTGGCTGGTGTCGACGCCGTCGATCAGCTCCTGGACCTTGTCTTTCATCGGCTCGAAATCGGCGACCGCTACGCGGACCTCACCGAGCACCTGCTCCAGTTCCTTGCTCAGCACATTGAGTTCGGCCGCGTTGGCGCAACGGTCGATCTCCAGGTACATCAGCGATTCTTGCTCGATGCCTTCGCCCTGGGTGCCTTTGGGCAGGATTTCCAGCAACTCGCCCTTGGCCCCGCGACGCACGCTCAGCACGGTGGTCTGCAGGGTATGGATGCTGTAGCCGCGACGGTTCAGTTCGGTACGCACCGAGTCCACCAGGAACGGCAGGTCGTGGTGCAGCACTTCGACCGCGGTGTGGGTCGACTGCCAGCCATGGCGTTCGTAGTCGGGGTTGTAGACGCGCACTTGCGGCTGCGCGTGATCAAAGCGCTCAAGCAGGCGCCAGGCGGAAAGTGTGCAGCCGGTGAGGTCGGACAACCGGCGCTGGGTCAGTTCATCAAGAGAAATAATGCCGAAGAATTGTTCAGCGAACAGCGCCACTTGTGGCAGTGCCTGTTCACTGATGTGCTGCGCCAGTGCCGCTTGCAGTTGGTGCTGGAAGTCGGCTTTGCTGGCTGCGGTGAAGAACGCCATCTGTGGTACTCCGCTTGGGCTTGTTATTGATGGAAGCGTCGCGTGCAAAACCCCTGTTCGGGGCAACCCGTCACCCGGCTCCTGATTCTCGGGCAGAGGAAACAGGGCGACAGGTGGGTGAAGCTGGACGAGACACTCAGGTCACATTCACCTTCCAAGAATGGGCATCTGCAAAAACGACTGCCGGGCATCCCGGCAATGTCTTTACAGGTGTCCATCCGTTGCGCAGCTTAACGAGTGCGGCAAGGCCCGTGCTTGCGATGCTGCGACATATTCGGTCATCGGTACGCAGCCCCGCGGCGGGGCCTCGAACAACACTAGCAGGCGTGGGAGAAAATGGCGGTTTTATCCCTGGATTCCCGGGGCTTGCGTATTGGAAATGACTGAATCCGGGGATTTGTTCACGACATATTTCCTGACATTTGAGTCAGGGAGCCCATCAGTCCTCCACCTCATATACCGCCTGAAACCGGCTGACCGTCGCGCAGTCATAGCAGGTGGTTTCCAGGATCACCTTGTTCATCCAGACATCGATGTTGCCGGAGTCGCACTCGCGGCAGAAAAGCTGTGCAGACGAATGCCCTGATTCGTAGCCGGTCTGGCTCGCGAAAAATCGTGGCAGCACTTGTTCACGCCAGTACACGCCGGGGGACTTGGCAAACCCTGCACCGCTGTCCTTGAAGACCACGTCATACAGCAGGCGATGCAGTGCTGACTTGGCAATGCGTGAGTCGCGGTAGGAAGGCCGCCGCCAGCCTCCGGCCAGGGCATGTTGTGCAGTGCTGAGCATGTAGCCGGGAATGGTATTGGAGGCGTGGGTGCGGCCCTTGGAGTTGCCGGTGGCAAAAAAATGCGCCGCGTTTTTGACCGCCAGTTTGGCGAAGTAGTAAATCTCGCTCACGGAAAAGTCCTGCAGGAGTTGACCGACTACCGCTTCACCACGATTGGCAGCGGAAAATACCAGGTCAACTTCCTCCGCCAGGACCCGGACATAACTTAACGACTCTTCCCGGGCCAGACTGAACATCAGGGCGTACAACTCACTTTTCCATGCAGCCGGTATAAAACCGGACAGCTCCTGGTACAGCGCTCCATACAGTTCGTCGCAGGGGCAACGCACGCCCGCTTCAAGGGCCACATTGGGTAACCAGCGCACCGCGCAGAACCGCCGGATCCGGTAGCCGGCGCCAGGATCGAATGCCTGGATATCCGAGTCGGCATCTACCCGCAGGACGCCTGCCTGGTAGAGGTTTTTCAACAACTCTTCAGCGGCCGCTGCGCTGGGTGCCACGCTCTCATTGCGGTTCGCCCCCTCCAGCGGCGCGATGCTGTCGTTGCCCGGCTTGAGCCCTTCGAGTAACGCCAGCAGGGTCAGCTTCTGCACGAAGCCCAGGCTGGCATAGGCCACCGGCGGCCCGCCCAGCGCATAACGACTGCATAACTCCTCGCGATCACGCTCGGCCTGGGCGGCGATCTCCTGCTGCCGGACCTTGTAGCACGCTGTACAGGTGCAATGGCTGTGACGCCGGTACTGGCCGACCGGCACAAAACGGTGGTCACAACTGACACACTTGAAGGCTGGCCTGAGGGCCGCCGGAGTGCCCTTGGCGTACCTCTTCGCCCACATCGGCAGGTCGCAGTAGGGGCACTTCAATGCTTTGTCGAGTAGCGGTGGCAATACCGTCAGCAAACTTCTGACCGTCACCGGAATTTTGTACTCGGCAATCAGGTCGCTGGTTTTTTCTCCCGCCAGATAACGCTGATAAAGCTGCTCTATGTCCTCTTCGGACAGATGCTTTACTTCACCCAGCAACTCGAAATACGGTTTCATTCAAGCCCTTCCCTCTTCAACCAACTTACCCTGCACTCCCTTGCACCCAGGGCCGAAAAGTACGGGACAAAGAGCGCTACTAACAAGTAATAATTCGCTAACTTGGCGTTATTCCTACGCCCTCTCCTGGCCCTACAACAGCAGCGGAAAGTTCGTGAGTGCAAGTGCTGGTTAACTTAAGGAAAATACCTACATCTATCAGGGGGGGCGAGCCCATAAACGCTCCACCCCCATCGTTCCCGGCGCAAAACAACCGAAGCAAAAAACCGCCGGGGCTGGCAAAATCCCCCTTTGCCTGCCAACACCGCGCCCTGCGCCAGGACTGCTCCCATGCAACTGACCACCGCCCACCTGATCGCCAACCCGTGCGACGACGAAGAAGACAACCTGGCCATGCTGTGCTGCCACAGCAGTCAGGGCGACATGTTCCTGATGACCCGCTACCCAGACGAGGACGAGCTGGAAATCACTCTCGATGGCGAGCCCTCGACCCTCGACGGCGTGAAAGTCACCCTCAGCCCTACCCGCCTGTTGATCGAGATCGCCGCCAGCGACGCCGACGCGCTCAATGGCGACGACTACCTGGAGATCCTCCACAGCACCGCCCATGCAGACTTGGCCGAGGTAGAACAAACCCTACTGAATATCCTCAAGGGCACCGGCACTTACGTCAGTGAGCTTGCCTGATCGATTGTCGTTGCGCCCTGGCCGTCATACGCAAACGCGCTAGGACTCGCCTGTTTTCACGCCAGCAAAACAGTCCCGATCAACGAGCCGCACACTCGCGGTTCATTGATCGGAACGGACTCAAGGTATCCCGCCCAGCCGAACACTCTTTCAGCCAACAAAGCGCACCAGAAAACCACCGAAATCGAAGGGCGGTTCCTGTGGCATCAATAAATTTGAGGTGATAATTCGATTATCTGACAGGTAGGTAGCACTGTTGAGACGATTAATCCCACCTGGACTCAGGAATTCGGTCCAACCTTTTCCAGCACCAAAACTGTTATCCAGCTTGCCGTTTGCCAGATAGCGTCCAATCCACTGCCTGTTCGTCTCATCAATCCTGCCCGAGCCGTTAGTACCCACAACCACTATCTTCCCATCCGCCTGGAAAGTGCAGCGTCCAAACTCAAGTTGAAATGGACTCATGTCGACAACCAGTGGTTTACCGTCATTAAAGATAAGATTGTATGAGCCGCTCGCATTGAGATTGATCATCAGCCCTTCAGACCTATTCGTCAGCTCCCCTCCTCTGGCCCCCACAGCTAATATCGTGCCATCTGCTTTAAGGCTCAGACGGGTGAGCACAAACGATCCGTTGGAATCACCGAGTGTCACGACACCATCGCCCCGACTGCCAAAGCGCGTATCAACCGTACCGTTCTCTTGGTAGCGAATGACATAGGCTTGCTCGTGGTCCTGGTCGGCACTCATAAAATAGCCGCAGACGACTACCTTATTGTCCGACTGCACCACCACGCCACGGCCATAGTTGAAGCGTTCAGTCACATCGGGAATGTCCACTAGCAGAAAACCGTTTCGATTAAAGGTCTTATCGATATTCCCTTGGTCATCGAGACGCAGCACAACCCCCTTCAAGTCATCAAGACCGAACAGGATGGTAGCGCTAATCAACGTTTTCTCCTTGCGCCCGGCTTGCGGTTGAACGGCAGAAAACACATTCAAGGACAGCTGCCCTGGCAAGTGCTTATCTGGTTCATCTTGATCGTCGTCGCGTACCAAGTGCGCCTTTTTACCTTCAGAATCCTCAACAAGGTCTGCGATCCTGATGATCACTTTGCCGCCATCACCAAATGCCGTGTCGAACGAACCATCTTCGTTTTGCCGTACGACGGCCAAACTCTCCGGAACGAAGAAATCCTCATCGCTGTGCCTGCCAGTAATGAGCCACCCCTTACTGTCTAACAAGTGAATAGCGCTCGGAAAAAAATAGTCCGTTGTACCGAGCGATAGTTCGACCACACCCTGCTGTCCAAACGACTGATCAAGGGCCCCCGACTCGTGTAGCCGCGCAATGTAAATCGGCGCCGTTTCTGCCCCCCCGAACACCAGCAGCGACTTGCCTTCCGGTAATGCCTGAACAAGTAAAGGCCTGGCTCCTTGCAGGCCGGGAATAGGCAAGGTCAGCACCCCCTGATCACCAAAAGAAGGATCAAGCGCCTCGGACTGAACATTGATCGACTGTGTACTCATGGCAGAGCTCCGTTCCTAGAGTGAAGGACTCCCTTGCAAGAGGGGCAGCACCAGTTGAGCACAGAGGCACGGTGCTTTTGACCTGTTAGAAATAACAGTTCTACTGTCTTTGAAGACCCGATTACTCTCTGGCGAGGCCAAACCGGGTCTGGCCTCGAGCACGCGTCAGTGCTGGCGAGTTCGACGGACATGCGCGGTACTCGCACCGCCGGGCACCTTGACATCACCGCAGCGCACAGGCATTGTCTGACAACCTGACCTACGAGCCACACTCCTCATGCTTCAGCTACAGCGCCCCGACTCTCTGGTTGAACGAGTGGTCAATGCCATCCGCGAAGAAATCGAATCCGGCCGGCTGACCGCCGAATCGCGCCTGCCCACCGAACAGCAATTGACCGAACAGTTGAATGTCAGCCGCTCGGTGGTACGTGAGGCCGTGGCCCAGCTCAAGGCCGATGGCATCCTGATCAGCCGCCGGGGCTTGGGCTCGTACATTTCCCAGAACCCCAACGGCACGGTGTTCCGCTTCCCCAGCCAGAAAGGCCGCAAGCCAGACCTGGTGCAACTGTTCGAAATGCGCCTGTGGACCGAAACCCAGGCCGCGTCCATCGCCGCCCAGCGCCGCGACGAAGCAGACCTGCTGCGCATGCGCAGTGCCTTGCAGGAAATGCACGACAAGCGCAGCGAATTTGCCGCAGCGGCCCTGGCCGACGTCGAGTTCCACCGGGCGATTGCCGATGCCAGCAAGAATGACTATTTCGTGGCTTTCCACGATTTCCTGCGCGGCCAACTGGCCGAAGCCCGGCGCAGGGCGTGGGAAAACTCCGCCGCGCACTCGGTGGGCGGCTCGGCGGACGCCGGACGTGAGCACCAGGCGCTGTACGAAGCCATCGCCGCTGGCGACCGTTACCAGGCGGCCGCCTGTGCCGAAGCCCACCTGCGCGCAGCTGCCAAACGCCTGAAGATCGACCTGCCCAGCATCGACTGATTACCGACAACAGCGAGGACGCCACGACCAGGCGTCTTTTTTACCGATTACTTTGTCTGACAACCTGATAAGCAGACCATCTGCCAGCACTCCAAGGTGACACCTGCATGATTTATGACTATTGCATCATCGGCGGCGGCATCGTCGGCCTCGCCACTGCCATGGCGCTGCTCGAACGCCAGCCCGGCGCTACCTTGCTGATCCTGGAAAAGGAAGCGGTGCTGGCGCAACACCAGACCGGGCACAACAGTGGCGTGATCCACGCCGGCATCTACTACGCCCCCGGCAGCCTCAAGGCTGACCTGTGCAAGCGTGGCGCCGAAGCGACCAAGGCGTTCTGCACCGAGCACCGGATCAAGTTCGACGTCTGCGGCAAGTTGCTGGTGGCCTCGACGCCACTGGAAGTCAGCCGCATGCATGCGCTGTATGAGCGTTCGAAACAGAACGGTCTGAAAGTCGAGCAACTGGATGCCGCCGAACTGCGCCGCCGCGAGCCCAACATCGTTGGCCTGGGCGGGCTGTTTCTCGATGCCACCGGGATTGTCGACTACCGCCAGGTGTGCCAGGCCATGGCCCGGGTGATCGAGGCCGCGGGCGGCGAGATCCGCCTGCAGACCAGCGTCACCGCGATTAGCGAAAGCGCCGACAGCGTCACCGTCAGCAGCCTCGACCAGGTCTGGCAGGCCTGCCAACTGGTGGCGTGCGCCGGCTTGCAATCCGACCGCCTGGCGAAGCTGGCCGGGGTCAAGATCGACCATCAGATCATTCCGTTCCGTGGCGAGTACTACCGCCTGCCGGCATCCCGGAACGAGATCGTCAATCACCTGATCTACCCGATTCCCGACCCGGAGCTGCCGTTCCTGGGCGTTCACCTGACACGGATGATCGATGGCAGCGTCACGGTCGGTCCCAACGCCGTACTGGGCCTGGGCCGGGAGAACTACCGCAAGTTCTCGATCAACTGGCGCGACGTCGCCGAGTACGCGGGCTTTCCCGGCTTCTGGAAAACCATCTGGAACAACCTCGGCTCCGGCACCACGGAGATGAAGAACTCGCTGTTCAAGCGTGGCTACCTGGAACAGTGCCGCAAGTACTGCCCGTCGCTGGAAGTCGACGACCTGCTGCCCTATGAAGCCGGGATCCGCGCCCAGGCGGTCATGCGCGACGGCACCCTGGTGCACGACTTCCTGTTCGCCGAGACGCCACGCATGGTGCACGTGTGCAACGCCCCATCGCCGGCCGCGACCTCGGCCATTCCCATCGGCCAGATGATCGCCGAGAAAATCCTCAAGAACCGCTGAACCCCGCTGCACGGGTGCCCTCACCCACTAAAAAATAACTACAAAGACCAAAGGAAATCACCGATGTCGGTACATCAAGCGGCCCCGACCGCCCCGGAAACCCCGCTCCAAAAGCAAAAACGCCTGCGCAAGGTGGCTGCCGCGACGATCTTCGGCTCGATGCTGGAGTGGTACGACTTCTACCTGTACGCCACCATGGCGGCGATCGTCTTCTCGAAAATTTTCTTTGACCCGAGCAACCCCGCGGTCGCCTCGCTGCTGGCCTTCTCGACTTTTGCCATTGGTTTCATCGCCCGCCCGTTTGGCGGCATTCTGTTCGGCTACCTGGGCGACCGTTTCGGCCGCAAGCAAGTGCTGGTTATCACCTTCTGCATGATGGGCGTGTGCACCACCCTGATCGGGCTGATCCCCAGCTATGCCTCGATTGGCATCTGGGCACCGATCATCCTGGTGCTGGTGCGGATCATCCAGGGCCTGGGCGCGGGTGCCGAACTGTCTGGCGCCGCCGTCACGTCCTACGAACACGCCAGCGAAGGCAAGCGCGGCAGCCAGGGCGCCTGGCCGGCCCTGGGCCTGAATTTGGGCTTGCTGCTGTCGTCGCTGACCGTCTACGTGCTGACCATGAATGGCAACGAGTTCCTGCTGTCCGGCGGCTGGCGTATCCCGTTTATCTGCAGCATCGTCCTGGTGGGTGTTGGCCTGTGGGTACGTCGCAGCATTCCGGAAACCCCGCAGTTCAAGGAACTCGACGCAACTGTTGCCAAAGAACAGGTTTCGCCGCTCAAGCTGCTGTTCAAGAATGACCTGAAGGGCCTGGTGGTGGTGCTGTTCGTGGCGATTGGCTACAACGCCCTGAGCTACATTTTCAAAACCTTTTCCCTGGCCTACCTGACCCAATTCAAGGGGGTGGAAGCCCACGTCACCTCGTTGTCGGTGACCATTGCCAGCTTGGTGGCGATCGTTGCCGTGCCGTGCTTCGGCTGGCTCTGCGACACGTGGAGCAGCAAAAAAGTGCTGATGCTCGGCGGTGTGCTCTCGGCGCTGTTCGCCTATCCGTTCCTGACCCTGCTCAACACGGGCGAGCCGCTGATGATCTACCTGGCCATCGCCATCGGCACCGGGATCCTCGCCCCCATGATGTTCGCCCCCCAGGGCTCGTTCCTCAGCCGTCAGTTCCCGACCCAGACGCGCTCTTCGGGGTTTGGTACCGGTCGTGAAATCGGCACGGCGATCGCCGGTGGCCTGGCGCCTTTGGGCGGACTGGCGTTGGTGGCGAACTCGGCGACCCACTCCACTGACGGCGTGGCGGTGATTTTGCTGATTTCCGGAGTGCTGGTGGTGGTGTTTGCGCTGTTTGACCAGGGGCGTAAGCATTCCAGCTTCAAGAACTGAAGACGGGGTGGGGGCATATGCATGAGGGGCGTATCCGTATAAGCCCCCAAAACCACTGTAGGAGCGAGCTTGCTCGCGATGGTCGCGCCCATCTTGATTCAGTGCAGCGTCCTTGCGTTCTTCGCGAGCACGCTCGCTCCCACAGGGTTATGGAACATTGAGTCATCGCACCTGCGGGGCAAGAGCCCTTGGTGACTCATACCCACCCACTTATTTGCAGATTTTTCCCCGGTGCCGTTAGTCGCCAGGGGCCCGGATAGATTAAAGTAGCAGCCCCCGCCCGGGCGCTTCTGATGCTGTGTACCCCGGGCCTCTTCCAGGAACACTCGATGATGGAACACCGTGAAGCGCTGCTGGCGCTGCGAACCTTTCTTTCCACGCAGATTCTCGGCCAGGAAAAGCTCATCGAGCGTTTGCTCATCGCCCTGCTCGCTGACGGCCATATGCTGGTCGAGGGCGCACCAGGCCTGGCCAAGACCAAGGCCATCAAAGAGCTTGCCGAAGGGATCGAGGCTCAGTTCCATCGTATCCAGTTCACCCCCGACCTGTTGCCCGCCGACATCACCGGCACCGAGATCTACCGCCCGGAAACCGGCAGCTTCGTGTTCCAGCAAGGGCCGATCTTCCACAACCTGGTACTGGCCGACGAAATCAACCGGGCCCCAGCCAAAGTGCAGTCGGCACTGCTGGAAGCCATGGCCGAACGCCAGGTCAGTGTCGGACGCAGCACTTACGAGCTGTCACCGCTGTTCCTGGTGATGGCCACGCAGAACCCGATCGAGCAGGAAGGCACCTACCCGCTGCCCGAAGCCCAGCTCGACCGCTTCCTGATGCACGTCAAAATCGGCTTCCCGGACGCCGCCGTCGAACGGCGAATCCTGCAACAGGCACGGGGTGAAGCGCTCAATGGCGAAACCAAGCCCGAACGCCGGGTCAGCCAGCAGGCGATTTTTGCCGCGCGCAAGGAAATCCTTGGGTTGTACATGGCCGACGCCGTGGAGGAGTACCTGGTGCAACTGGTCATGGCCACCCGCACACCGGGCAAATTCGACCCGGAAATGGCCGAATGGATCGCCTACGGCGCCAGCCCGCGGGGCTCGATCGCCCTCGACCGCTGCGCCCGGGCGCACGCCTGGCTGGCCGGTCGCGACTTCGTCAGCCCCGAGGACATCCAGGCGGTGCTGTTCGACGTATTGCGCCACCGCATCATTCTGTCCTTCGAAGCCGAGGCCGCCGGTATCGACCAGGACCGCGTGGTCCAGCGGATTCTCGACGTTGTAGCCGTCGCTTGACCCCGATGAGCCCCCCCGCAGCGCCCGAGCCGGGCATTCGTGTCAGCCTCTCGGAACTGATCGAAATGCGCCATCGCGTGCGCGAAGTCCAGCTGTTTTCCACGCCGAGCCAGCGCAGCCCGCTGATCGGCCTGCACCACTCCAAGCTGCGCGGGCGTGGCGTGGACTTCGACCAGGTGCGGGTCTACCAGGCCGGCGACGACGTGCGCACCATCGACTGGCGCGTCACCGCGCGCACCCAGGAACCCCACACCAAGCTGTTTCACGAAGAGCGCGAGCGGCCGATCTTCATCATGGTCGAGCAAAGCCGGCGCTTGTTTTTCGGTTCCGGCCTGATGTTCAAGTCGGTCCTCGCCGCCCAGGCCGCGAGCCTGATCGGCTGGGCCGCGCTCGGCCACAACGACCGGGTGGGCGGGCTGGTGTACGGTGACAACGAGCACTACGAGATCAAACCCCGGCGCAGCAAACAGAGCCTGCTGCAGTTACTCAACCGCCTGGTGCGGGTCAACCAGAGCCTGAGCACTGAAGGTGAGCCGGCCAGCGACGACCTCGGCATGGCCCTGCGCCGCGCCCGGGAAGTGCTGCGCCCCGGCAGCCTGGTGATCGTGATCTGTGACGAACGCGCCCTGACCGAGGGCGCCGAACAACAACTGAGCCTGCTCTCCCGCCATTGCGATCTGTTGCTGCTGCCGCTGTCCGATCCCCTGGACCACGCCCTGCCCGCCGCCGGCCTGTTGCGTTTTGCCGAGCACGGCGCGCAACTGGAGCTCGACACCCTGAACCTCGACCTGCGCCAGAGCTATCGCGCCCAGGCCGAAGCGCGTATCGCCCGTTGGGAGTTGCTGGCGCAAAAACTGCGGGTGCTGCTGATGCCCCTGAGCACCCAGAGCGAAATGGTCGAGCAATTGCGCGAATACCTGAACCCGCAACGCCCGGGAAAAAGCCAATGAGCAGTCTCGAGCAGTTGCAGCCATTGATGACCCCACCGCCGATCCCGTTCTGGCCGCCGGCCCCGGGCTGGTGGCTATTGCTCCTGCTGTTGCCGGCACTCGGATTTGGCCTGTGGCAGTTGCGCCGGTTCCTGCCGGTCAAGCGCAACCTGGTGCGCGCCGAACAGCCTCTGGACCCTCTGCGGATCGCGGCGCTGGCCGAGTTGGCCCAGATGCCCAAGCCCTACGACGGCGCACCGGCGGGGGCCTGGCTGCAACAACTCAACGGCTTGCTCAAGCGCCTGTGCCGCAACGACTACCCCTACAGCCAGAGCCACACCCTCAACGGCCGCAAATGGCTGGCGTTCCTCGATAACCGTTGCCCGGCGGCCGGCCTCACCCGCTGGATGATCCTGGTCGAAGGCGCCTACAAGCCGGAATGCAAACTCGATGACAAGGCCATCGCCGGCCTGACGCAGGCCATCGACACCTGGATCCGCAAACATGTTTGAGTTCGCCTGGCCGTGGATGTTCGCCTTGCTGCCGCTGCCGTGGCTGATGCGCGTCCTGCTGCCAGTGGCTGACAGCGGCGAACCGGTGCTCAAAGTCAGCTTCCTCAGCGACCTCGAAGGCCTGGCGCGCCGCCGCGCCCGCGCCAACCTGCCGGCCTGGCGCCAGCAGGCTCCGTTCATTGTCCTGTGGTTACTGCTGCTGGTGGCCGCTGCTCGCCCACAATGGCTGGGTGAGCCCTTGCCGATCGCCGCCAGCGGCCGCGACCTGCTGGTGGCTGTCGACGTGTCCGGCTCGATGGACTTTCCCGATATGCAGTGGCAAGGCGAAGACGTCAGCCGCCTGGCGCTGGTCCAGCACCTGCTGGGGGACTTTCTTGAACAGCGCGACGGTGATCGGGTCGGCCTGATCCTGTTCGGCAGTCAGGCCTACCTGCAGGCCCCGCTGACGTTCGACCGACGCACCGTGCGGGTCTGGCTCGACGAGGCGCGGATCGGTATCGCCGGCAAGAACACCGCCATTGGCGATGCCATCGGCCTGGCCCTCAAGCGCCTGCGCCAGCGTCCGGCGCAAAGCCGGGTGCTGATCCTGGTCACCGACGGCGCCAACAATGGTGGGGAAATCGATCCCCTGACGGCGGCCCGCCTGGCAGCCGAGGAAGGCGTGAAGATCTACCCCATCGGTATCGGTGCCGACCCGGAACAAACCGGGACCCTGGGCCTGCTCGGCCTCAACCCGAGCCTGGACCTTGACGAGCCGGCGCTCCAGGCGATTGCCAAGGCCACCGGCGGGCGCTATTTCCGCGCCCGCGACGGTGCCGAGCTGGAAGCAATCAAACAAACCCTCGATGAACTCGAACCGGTGATCCAGCAACCCACCCAGGCCCGCCCCGCCCAGGCGTTGTACAGCTGGCCATTGGCGGCGGCATTGCTGATGAGCATGCTGCTGGCGATTCGCGAGCGCTGGCCGCACAACCCGCTGCAACGCCTGTTCAGCTCGTCGCACTTTCTGCAACAACACCCGGACTGGCGCCAACGGCTCAAACGCCTGCGTCTGCGGAGGCGTCGATGATCGACCTCTGGCCCCATTGGTTCCGCCCCTGGTGGTGGTTGCTCCTGCCGCTGCTGGGCTGGTTGCTGTGGCAACTCTGGCACCGGCAAAAACGCGCCGGGCGCTGGCAGATGATCCTGCCGCCGGCCTTTCACGCCGCACTGCTCAAGGGCGGCAATGGTCGTGAAAGCAAGACGCCGTGGATCGTCCTCGGCCTGGGGTGGCTGCTGGCCGTGCTGGCGCTGCTCGGTCCGAGCTGGGACCGGGTCGAACAGTCTGCGCAAAAACCCGCCGACCCGCTGGTGGTCCTGCTCGAACTGACCCCGCAAATGCTCGCCACCGACGTGACGCCGACGCGCCTGGAACAAGCGCGGCGCAAACTGCTCGACCTGCTGCAGAGCCGCAGCGATGCGCAAACGGCGATCGTCGTGTATTCCGGCAGCGCCCACACCCTGGTGCCGCTGTCGGACGACCTGACCACCAGCCGCAACCTGCTCGAAGCCCTCAAGCCCTCGATCATGCCGCAAGTCGGCCAGCGCGCCGACCTCGCCGTGACCAAGGCCTTGACCTTGCTGGAGCGCGGCGCCCTGGGCCAGGGTCGCATCCTGCTGATCGGCTCCTCCCTCAGCGAACAGGAGCGCCAGGGTATTGCCCAGGCCCTGCGCGGGCAGGCACCGCAGTGGTTGATGCTCGGCATCGGCACGCCCCAGGGGGCGCCCGTCACCGCCGAAGATGGCAGCTTCCTCAAGGACGCCCAGGGCGCGATCCTGGTGCCGCGCCTGGACAGCCCCAGCCTGAAAGCCTTTGCCAATGAACTGGGCGGCCGGTACCGCCAGGCGCGGGTGGATGACAATGACCTGCGCGGCCTGGGCCTGTTTGACGCCCCCCATCGTTTGCGCGACGACGGCCAGACCTTGCGCCTCGACACCTGGGCCGACCAGGGCTACTGGCTGTTGCTGCCGCTGTTGCTGCTGGCCGCTTGTGCCGGGCGCAGGGGCTGGCTACTGTGCCTGCCCCTGCTGTTCATGCTGCCGCAGCCGAGCCAGGCCTTCGAGTTCAACGACCTGTGGTTGCGCCCTGATCAACAGGGCCTGCACCTGCTTCGGCAGAAGCAACCGCTGGCCGCCGCCGAACATTTCCAGGACCCGCAATGGCAAGGGGTGGCGCTGTACGAGGCCGGCCAGTACGCCGCGGCCGCCGAACGATTCGCCCAGGGCAGCGATGCCCGTGCCCACTACAATCGCGGCAATGCCCTGGCCAAGGGCGGTGAGCTGGAGGCTGCGCTGGATGCCTACGAGCAAGCCCTGGAGCTGCAACCGGAACTGCGCCCGGCACAAACCAACAAGGCCCTGGTGGAGGCCCTGCTCAAGCAGAACGCCACGCCGCCCGCCACCGAGCCCGAACCGCCCACCGAGCAAACCCCGCCATCCAGCGCGCACACTTCACCACCGGGTGCGTCGACACCGCCGTCCAACAGCGAAGAGCAGCCCGCCGAGACGCCAAACGAGCCAGGCGAGCCCGTGGTGGAGAATCCCCCCGTGCCGCCCCTCCCCCCCGAGCACCCGCCCCAACCAGGCAATAATGAAGTGCCGGGCAGTGAGTTGGGGGACGAACGAACCACCACCCCGCCGCTGAGCAGCGCCGACACCGACTTCAATGGCGAGCACCGCGAAGCACTGGAGCAATGGCTGCGTAAAATCCCCGATGAGCCGGGAGAACTGCTAAGACGCAAGTTCTGGTACGAACAGCAACAACATCAAGATCAGGGAACAACTCGATGACTCGCTGCACCGCACTCTTACTCGGCCTGCTGTTCTGCACCCTGCAAACCCAGGCGGCGGGCCTGGTCGCCAGTGTCGACCGCAACCAGTTGAGCTCCGGGGAAACGGTGGAGCTGACCCTGGAGTCCAGCGACGTCACACTCTTCGGCAAACCCGACCTCAGTGCCCTGCAAGCGCAGTTCGAAGTGCGCGGCACCCGCCAGGTCAACCAGTTGACCAGCCTCAACGGCGAAAACCACGCCACCACCCGCTGGATCATCACCCTGCTGCCCAAAACCAACGGCACCGTGGTGATTGCGCCGCTGCAACTGGGGGAGTTCACCAGTGAGCCGATTGAACTGAATGTGGTGCAAAGCCAGACCCAGGACACCCCGAGTAAGCTGGCACCGGTGTTCGTGGAGGCCAGCCTGGATCAGGACAGCGTCTACGTGCAGGCCCAGGCCATCCTGACCCTGCGCATCTACCACTCGGTGTCGCTGTACGACGACAGCAACATCACGCCACTGCAAATTCCCGATGCGCGCGTCGAACCACTGGGCGAGTCGCGCACCTACGAAAAAGTCATCAATGACCTGCGCCATGGTGTGATCGAGCAACGTTATGGGATCTACCCCCAGCACAGCGGTGTCTTGAGCATCCCGCCGCAGATCTTCAGCGCTACCCTGGTGGACGCCCAGCCGAGCCAGGACCCAGCCGCCCAGGGGCCGAAATCCGGCAAGCTGCTGCGCGTCAGCTCCGCCCAGACCTCCCTCACCGTCAAGGCCAAGCCTGCCGAGTATCCGGCGGACACCCCGTGGCTACCGGCCCGCAGCCTGAGCCTGGGGGAAAGCTGGAGCCCGGAACCGGACCGCAGCCAGGTCGGCGACTCGCTGACCCGCAGCCTGACCCTCAAGGCTGAAGGCCTGGCCAGCTCCCAACTGCCACCCTTGCCGGCAACCGACGTCAGCGGCTTGCGGCGTTACCCCGACCAACCCCAGTTGAGCACTCAGCACAACGAGCGGGGGCTGATCGGCAGCCGCGAGGACCGCGAAGCCCTGGTCCCGACGCGCAGCGGCACCATCGAATTGCCGGCCGTGGAGGTGGTGTGGTGGAACACCGACGAAGATCGCCTGGAACGCAGCAGCCTGCCGGCCCGTACCCTGCAGATCCTGAACAATCCGAGCCTGATGGTCGACACCCCGGCCGGCAACGCGCCGGCCCAGCCCACACTCGACAGCGAAGCGCTGTGGTACTGGAAGCTCGCTACGCTGATCCTGTCCTGCACCACGTTGCTGGGCTTCGGCCTGTGGTGGCGCGCGCGTTGGCAACCGGCGATCCTGCGGGCCGCCCAGACCGGGCCGAGCCCGCGCACCCTGCTTGACGACCTCAAGCGCGCCAGCCAGGCCAACGACCCCCAAGCCACCCGCCAGGCGTTGGACGCCTGGGCGCGCCAGCAACCGGAAACCCTGGCCGACATGGCGGCGCGTTTCGTGCCGCTGTCCGACGCCCTCGACGGCCTCAACGGCGCGCTCTACAGCGAAACCGGGCAACACTGGCAAGGCGAAGACCTGTGGCGCGCGATCCGCGCCATCCCCACCGCCGAACGGGTCCAGGACCCCGTGGGCGACAGTGGCTTGCCGCCGCTTTACCCCAAATAAAATCGTCCCCTGTGGCGAGGAAAAAACGTCCTCGCCATCAGTTCTTTTGTCCATACGCAACATTTAAGCGACACGTCCTACAGCAGATAAAGATCTGACTGACTGCGCTCCCTGGGTGACACCCCGCAGAGTCCTGTGCTTTTAAAAACGCACAAGGATCTGTGGATGTTCGACGCTGCCAACCAAGTGGTTTTCCGTCTCGACATTGAAGGGTTTTCCTACACTCTCGACGTGCTGGAGTTTCACGCCAAAGAAGCGCTGAACCGGCCTTACACGGTCGAGCTTAAACTGGTCAGCGAATACGCGAGACTCGATCTCGAGTCGTTGCTGCACCGCCCAGCCTTTCTGACCTTCGGCCCCGACGAGACTGGCATTCACGGCCTGATCTATCGCATCGCCCAAGGCGACTCTGGCAACCATCTGAACCACTATCAGATAACCCTTGCGCCGCGCCTGGCCTACCTCGCCCACCGTTATAACTAACGTATTTTTCAGCACCTTAGCGTGCCGCAGATCATCGCCAAGGTGCTGACTGAACAGGGGATGCAGTCCGACGTCTGGCGCTTTCAATTGAGCGCGGACTACCCGCCACGCCTCTATTGCGTGCAATACCAGGAAACCGACCTGACGTTCATCCAGCGCCTGTGCGAAGAGGAAGGGTTGCACTTCCACTTCCAGCACAAGGCCACCGCTCATGTGCTGGTAGTGGGCGATGATCAGACCGTGTTCCCGAAACCGTCCCGACCGACGGCCTATGTACAAGACAGCGGCCTGGTTGCAGAACAACCGATCATCGACCGTTTCAACCTGCGCCTGGAAACCCGCACGACCCACGTCAGCCGTCGGGATTACGACTTCGAAAAGCCACGCCTGCAACTCGACAGCGCGATCAGGCACGCAGCACTACCGCACCTTGAGGACTACGCCTTCCCAGGGCGATTCACCCAACGCAAGCACGGCAATTACCTGGCCAACCGCGCTCTGGAGCGCCACCGCGCCGACTACCGACAAGCCCGCGGACGCAGCGATCAAAACGCCCTGCGCAGCGGGCATTTCCTCGACATGGTCGAGCATCCACAGCAAGACTGGAATGGCCTGTGGCTACTGACCGAGGTCGAGCATGTTGGCAAACAACCCCAGGTGCTGCGCGAGTTGATCACGGACCTTAGCCAGGAGGATGGTTTCAGTCAGGGCTATCGCAACCACTTCGTCGCCACGCCATGGGACGTGTTCTTTCGCCCGCCCCTTGAGCACCCCAAGCCACGGATGACAGGCCATCAGCATGCGGTGATCACCGGCCCGCCCGGCGAAGAGATCTACTGCGACGAGTACGGCCGGGTGACAGTTCAACTGGCGTGGGACCGTGATGGCCAACACAACGAACACTCCAGTTGCTGGCTACGGGTCGCCAGCGGCTGGGCCCATGACCGTTATGGCAGTGTGCTGATCCCGCGGGTCGGCATGGAAGTGCTGGTGGGGTTTACCGATGGCGACCCTGACAAACCCTTCGTCCTTGGCTGCCTGCCTAACGCAGAGACCCCCGTGCCACTGAACCTGCCTGCCGAGTACACCGCCAGCATATTTCGCAGCCAGAGCAGCCCCGGTGGTGATGGCTACAACGAGTTGCGCATCGAGGACAGAAAAGGCGCCGAGGAAATCGCCGTGCGTGCCCAGCGCGACTTCGTACAACTGGTACTCAACGACGAACGCATTCAAGTCGACAACCAGCGCACCGTGGTGGTCGGCGGCACTGCCAGCCACGAGCTGCGCGGTGAAGAACATCACTTCACCCATGGCAACCGCCTGACCGAGCTCAAACAGGGCGATCACCTGCTGGTCCACGGAGACCAACACATTCGCCTCACCAGTCAGCAACTCAGTGCCACGCAGCACATCCATCTCAGCGCCGGGCAACACGTCGTCATCGATGGCGGAGCCAACCTGACACTCCAGGCTGGCGGTCACTGGCTGACGCTCGGACCGGAAGGCATTTTCAGCAGCGTACCGATTCTGCAGGGCGGCGCCCTGGCCGTAGGCCTGCCGGCAGAGCCGTTGATACCCGGCGCGCAGCCCTTGCTGAAAGTGACATTCGACGCAGCACAACAACGCCATGCGCTGGTTTCAACACGCAGCTCACGTTGCCTGATTTGCGAGGTAGCCCAAACATGATGCTCTCGACGTTGCTGCCTGAAGACCTGCCATGGGCCGATCACCGGTCATTCCTGTTACTGGATGGCGCGACACGGCCCGATCTACCGGCACTTGTCGCGAGACTGGCCCCCGCAGCCAGCAAGCTCGCGCTGTACGACTACCCGCCTTTTTATGCGCTGCGCGATGTTTCCCCGCTGCTGGTGACAGTCCAACAACCTGACGAACCGATTTTTCAGTTTTATCTGGAGCACGCGCACGAAGAATGGGGCGTGCTGTTGTTCAGCCAGGAGCCGGCACATTCCGTCGCACAGCACTTGCGCAAACTGCTGATCGTGGAACCTGCCGAGGAGCACAAGACCCTGCTGCGCCTGGCAGATGCCGGGGTTGCACACGCCCTGTTCGGCAGCGGCGACCAGCGCTTGTTCGGCCCCCTTTCTTGCGTGGTGACGGCCGATCACCTCGGTGCGAACTGGCATCGTCATGCACCTCGACTGCCCCAACCAGCGGAGCTCCCCACCCCCTTTCGCCTGAGCCCCGAACAGAATGCCGCGCTGAATCAGGTCGATCGACGTCGCGCGCTGCTCGAACTCGACACACACTTGCTCCGTTTTTTCCCCCGCTATCTGGTCGGTGAAACCGTGGCCGAGCGCTGGCCAAGGCTTGAACAGCTGGCGGCCGAGGCCAGCACCTTGGGGTTGAGCAGCCAATCCGAGCGTTACTATTACGCCAACGTCATGGCCTGGCTGAACGGGTCGACGCTGGACCAGCATCCGCACATCGCCCAATTGCTCCATGCGCCCTCGCTGCAATCGCCCGGCGAGCGCGTTGCGCTGGCCGCTCACCTGGCCCACCGCTGGGCCACTGAAAGGGAACGCTCATGACCGCACCTGCCAACCTCGCTGCCGCAGTAGCGTCCAAAAGCGCCATCGGCTCCTTCGGAACCTGCCCCTTGCGGCAAACCCACGTGCAACTGCTGCCCTTGCGCTACGGCCTGGTCGAAAAGCTGCTCGACCCCAGCGCCGAACTGAAACTGCCCTACACCCTCCAAACCCGTCCGCTGGGCATCCGCAGCCTGCGCGATGGCTGGCTGTACGTGATCGACAGCGTCACCCGTCACCTGCATGAATACCAGATACTCGACGGACAGGTCAGTGCCTTGCTGCACAAGGGTGCCAAGGTCGACTGCGATCAGCGCACGCCCATCGAGGAGTGTCCCGCGCTGATTTTTTCACGGCACAGCACCCTGCATGTGGCATTCGCCGAGGTGCAGTGGACCGCAGTCAAATGCCATCAGGTGCTCGATAGCCGCGAGGAGCGCGACCACTTCATGCAGGTCGTCGACCTCGGCCCGGTGAATTGTGAAAACGGTGGCACCCACCTGCTCACCGTCGAGCAAGGCAAACGCTGGTTGGCGGAAATCGCTACGGTGCCGGCCCAGCAGGCCCAAGCCGCCAAGGACCGCACCGAGCTGGAAGCCGAACTCGCCGCCAACCCACTGCCGCCGGGCGTTCTATTACCGGCAGTGCAGGTCAGCGACGCCCCCGAACACGAACGTGAACCCTATCTGTGGGAACAGCCTCGGCGCTTTCGCGAGGCACATATCGGCGACTTTCTGGGACGGGTTCGCGGGCCTTATCAGGACGACACGCTGTTCCTGCTGGTGCAGGACGACCTCGGCGTGCTGCGCGACCTGGCCGAGTATCAGGACACGGTGGTCGGCTGGGTCGACGACTGGAGCAATACCGACCACAACGCACGCGATTACTTGCTGGCCTGCTACATCGAATCCCTGAGCCTGCTCAGCCCGACGGATATCGATAACCTGGCCGATGCCAGCGACGACCCGAAGGTCAAGGCCCTGCTTGGCGATCTGCAACAGGTGCCCGAGCCGACTCGGGCACACACCCGCAAAGCCTTGCTGGACTACCTGAACAAGGGCGGCAAGGTCGAGCCGGTAGACGTGTCGGCTCCCCCGGAGCTGGTGCAGTTGCGCAAGGAGGCTCATGCCGAAGCTTTCGAGATGGCCAGGTACCAAGGCGCCACCCCCGACTTCACGGCCCATGGTCGCGCCAGTGACGATGCCGACCGTCGTTACTACACTCGCGAACATTTCAAGCTCGCCCCCGCCGACTTCGTCGAACGCCACCTCAAAACCCTGATCAAGCTCGGCAAGGAGCAAAACAAACGCATCACGGACGTGGTCGAGGGCTCCGACTTCACCGGCAAGCGCGGGATCAACGATCTCATCGACCGCACCACCATGGACAGCGCGCTGTTTCGGCTGCGTGCCGACCTCGGTCGCTGGAACCGCTTGCTCGATCGCATCACCGCCGACCGCACACAACTGGTGTGTGCCGGCCACTACCATCGCTCGGCCTGGTACTACGACGCGCAGAATCTGCAGCAACTGGGCGAGGTCCTCGCGGCCGAATACGCCTGCCTCAAAGACATCTGCCGCAGCGACCAGACCAGCAAAACCCTGCTCGGCTACCTGGAACAACACCCGGAGCTGACGCGACCGCTGTTCTATACCTTGCCGCTGCGCATTCGGCCTGAACTGCTGGTGCAATACAGCGTGTTGTCCAACGCCGGCATCGGCCTGTTTAACAACCTGCCCTACTGGCTGCAAGCCCTGCAGAAAATCGAACAACCCCACCTGCCCGCCCTCGACGACTTACCCGACCACACCCGTGCCGTCGCGGATGCGGTGCAACACAGCTACAGCCCCGCGTTGAACCTGGGACTGAGTCGGGCGCTGGAAGGTTTCGATCTGGCTGGAGGAAAAATCCCCGACCTCGACGAACTCTTTCGCCACCTGCCCAAGGCACTGCCGGCGCGGATCCTCGATGCGGCGAAAACCACCGGGGTGACCTTCACCCTTGCCACCGCGCAAGAACACGCGGCGCTGCAAACCAACATCAAGGACGTACTCAGCGAGCGCGAGTACCTCAAGAGCCTGACCGACGAACGCAAACGGTTCATCCACAACAAAAACTGGGCCGGCCACAAGACGCCGCGGGCGGTCGAGTTGCAGAACGAGATCGTTCGGGTGCGTGCGGTGTTGACTCAGTTCGAAGGCAGACTGGCGGATGCACTGAGCCCGATTGCCGAACTGCCGGATCAGTCGGTACGCACCTACGGCGCCACACCGGCTCGAGCGGGAGTGACCGTGGTGTTTCCGCCGGCGCAGCAGCAAGAGGTGCGGCGTTTGCTGGGGAATATTCGGTTGGGGGTTCAGGAGGTGCCGAATGCCAACCTGATCAAGAGCGAAGGGGTCGGGTTGTTGGTGTTTTTGGTGCAGGCGGTGAATTTGGTTTCGATCTTCAAAGAGACGATCAAACAGTCAGGAAACAAACGAACTATTGGGCCATTGTTGTGTGCGGCGGTGGCCACCGGATCTACCGGCTTCGCAGCGGCGCAGAGTCTCTCGGACACAGCCCTTAAAGCACGTAGCGCCGATCTCGTCGCCGCTTTTCAGCATCACGCCTTGCAGAATGTGCATGTGCAGATGGGAAAGTTACATGTGGGACTGGGCTTCTTTACCTACGGCTTTGGTCTAGCATCTTCATTGTCCAGCCTCAATACCCAACATCAGAATTGGCAGCAGGCCACGCGCAGCGGAAACCGAGCGGCCCAGAGCAGTGCGGCCCTTGCGACAGTCGGTGCCAGCGGCATGGTTGCTGTAGGCACTCATGGCCTTAGTCATACTGTACACGCAACTTTTAAAGTACTGATCGCACGAGGGGGCGCGGCTCGAACAGCCGCCTGGACCGCTGCCGGCACACGCCTATCAACAGTGTTTTTCCGGCTCAACCTGGCCGGCGCCTTATTTACCGTGATGGAGTTCGGCGGTGCCTGGCTTTTTAACCGCTACAACATCAGCGCCCACGACAAGTGGCTGAGAACCACGCCCTGGAGCCTGGACAGCGATGAGCGCTGCGACCATACCCTGGATGATTACCAGCACTATCTAGCCCGTTTGCTGCACGCCCCTTATGCGCAACTCGGTCCGAACGAGCATGACTCGTGGCTGAAAAACCTGTTGCGCAAGGCCCAGCCCAAAGACATTCACCTGGTGCTGCCAAGGCTCAATCTCAATGACTTCCAGCCCCCCTTAAGCGGTAAGCCGGTTCACCGCCTGGGAATCGGTGCCCACCGTATTTCCGTTCCCCTTCACCGTCGTGGTGCCCCGCAAGAGCGCAAGACTGTCATCAGCGATGAGGTCGTGAACAGCCTGCGCATCGCGCAAGCAGAGCCCGACCGGTTGGTGCTGTGCCTTGAGTATCCGCTGGACCTTGACGCCGAATTTACCCCGGCGTCTGAAACGCTGGAACTGGTGGTCTGCATACAGACCTTGAGCGCCACAGGGGAATGGACTTCCCGCACCCGCGTCATTCACCTGAACCCCCGTGCTGAGGGGCATTTCCCGGCGCTGGCCCCTCAAACCGTCACCGAGTATCCACCGATGTTGCTGGTGGAAACCCATCTGCTGGAGTTGGCCGACCATGCCCAACAACCTTGATGGCCCCATGCCTGCACCGAGCCTGGAGCAATCCCGCAAAGCCGGGGATGTAGAACCCTTTCCAAGCGGGAAGATCACCTATCTCGCACCGCTGCCATTGCCGACACCGCTGCCCCCCCATGGCCCACATATCGGGGAGTTGAATGGGGTGTACATGGACATCGGGCTGGGATCGCCGCAGGTGTTCTCATGGCAAGTCATATTAGGAGGCCCTTTAACGATGGCCTGTATGTTTACTTTTCTATTCCCATTGTTCAGCTTTCTTTTCGGTCTCGTTCTAGGGTACGAGTGGCTTTATTCATGGGAGTTCGCAGTGGATGTTTTTTTTGCTGCTTCCGAACTCGGACTGTTAACTACTTTTCTCACCCTACTCATCGGCCTCTGCGTCTGGCGCCACAACCACAACAAACGCGCCGAAATCATCCCCACCCGCTTCAACCGTCAGCGTCGCGAAGTCTGCTTCATGCCCGAGGACGCCAGCGAACCGGTCTTCGTCCCCTGGGAATCCCTGTCCGCCTGGGTCATCGAAGCCCAGGGCGCCACCCAGTACGGGATCCGTCGCCAATACGGCATGGGCATCGGTTTCCAGCACGGCGAAACCCTGACCAGCGTCGAATTCCCCTGCGCCGGCCTGCCCTTGGCCATCAGCCACTGGGAAGCGATCCGTGGCTACATGGAGTACGAAGTCAACGACCTCAACGCGATCCAGGACCTGCAAGACCTGCAAGGCCCCGACGACCCACCCCACGAAGGCCTGCACACCTTCCACAACGCGCGGGCGCGCATGCACCAGCAAATCCGCGACGGCGAACGCAGTCGGGTATCCGGGTTCTTCTGGTACCTGTACCACGTCATGACCCTCTGGACCCTGCCCAACCACCTCACCGAATGGGAAATCCGCCGCATCAAAACCATCGGTCAACACGCCTTGCCCGAGGTGATGCGCCAATGGTCGGAGCCGCTGCCGAAGGAGCAATGGACCAAACCCAGTGAAGAGCTGTTGCACTTGAGCCGACAGGTGCGCGAGTTGCACAAACGCCAGCCGCGCCGGCCGATCACCGAGATATTTGCCGAAGTGCATCGGAGTCATAGCAAGGGCAAACAGCGCACATGACCTACTCCGCCTGAACCAGCAGCACGGTTCACACCGTCATCATCGCGGGCAGCCGTGCTCCTGCGGATCGGTGCAGACCTCGAGGCAAACACAGAGGGCGATTGAAGAAGGCACGCTTGGTTTTTTGCCAGTAAACTCTTTTCCCTTTCGTCGCCACCCTTTTTCCTGCGACCACTACCTTCTTTTCCGCGGAGTTTACCTTGCGTCTGTTTCACACCTCCGACTGGCACCTTGGGCAAAACCTGCACGGCCAGGAACGCGACTACGAACACGGTTGTTTCCTCGACTGGCTGCTGCGTCAACTGGGGCAGGAAAAGCCCGACGTGCTGCTGATCGCCGGCGATATCTTCGACACGGTCAACCCGCCGGTCAAAGCCCAGGAGCGCCTGTACGACTTCATCGTCAGTGCCCACGAACAACAGCCTGCGCTGAGTATCGTGATGATCGCCGGCAACCACGATTCCGGTTCGCGGATCGAACTGCCCGCGCCGCTGATGCGCCGCCTGCGCACTCACGCCCTCGGCCGGGTGCTGTGGCTCGATGACGGGCAACTGGACGCCGAACGTTTGCTGATCCCCCTGCCCGACGCCTCGGGCGAGATCGCCGGCTGGTGCCTGGCGCTGCCATTCCTGCGGCCGGCCGAAGTCACCGGCGCCCACCTGGGCGACGACTACCTGCGCGGCATCGGCCAGGTGCATGAGTGGCTGATCGAAGCTGCCAACGCCAAGCGCCAGCCGGGCCAGGCGCTGATCGCCATCAGCCATGCACACATGGCCGGCGGCTCGGTGTCCGAGGACTCCGAGCGCAGCCTGATCATCGGCAATGCCGAAGCCCTGCCCGCCAGCCTGTTTGGCCCCAGCATCAGCTACGTCGCCCTCGGCCACCTGCACAAACCGCAGAAGGTCAACGGCGAGGAGCGCATTCGCTACTGCGGCTCGCCCATCCCCTTGTCGTTCTCCGAGATTGGCTATAAACATCAGATCCTCGACGTGCGCCTCGACGGCTCGACTCTGGTCAGCGTCGAGCCGCGCCTGATCCCGCGGGCGGTCAACCTGCAACGCATGGGCCCCGCACCGCTGGCCGAAATCCTCGGCCAACTGGCAGCACTGCCCGACATCGACCTGCTGGCCGACGTCCAGCGCCAGCCCTGGCTGGAGGTACGGGTACGCCTCGACGAACCGCAACCGGACCTGCGCCAACAGGTGGAGACCGCTTTGCAAGGCAAAGCCGTGCGCCTGGTGCGGATCGCCGCCGAATACGCCGGCAGTGGTGCCCGGGGTGGCAGCGATGAGGGCGATGCCTTGATCGAACTGGACCAACTCACTCCCCAGGAGCTGTTCAGCCGCGCCTGGCTGGATAACTACGGCAGCGCCGTCGACGAACAGACCCTCAGCGATTTTGCGCAACTGCTGCAAGACGTCCAGCAGGAGAGCGAACAGCCATGAAGATCCTCGCCATCCGCCTGAAGAACCTGGCCTCGCTGGCCGGTCCGTTCGAGATCGACTTCAGCGCCGAACCGCTGGCCAGCGCCGGCCTGTTTGCAATCACCGGGCCCACCGGGGCCGGCAAAAGCACCTTGCTCGATGCCCTGTGCCTGGCCCTGTTTGGCGCGGTACCGCGCCTGAGCAACACCGGGCGTGACGCCAAGGTGCCGGACGCTGACGGCGAAATCGCCACCGGCGATCCACGCACCCTGCTGCGCCGAGGCACCGGCGAGGGCTACGCCGAGGTCGATTTCCTCGGCATTGATGGCCGGCGCTACCGCGCGCGCTGGGAAGCCAACCGCGCCCGGGAAAAAGCCAACGGCAAGCTGCAGGCCAGCCGCCAGAGCCTGCGCGACCTGGACACCGACCAACTGCTGGCCAGCCAGAAAGGCGAGTACAAGACCCAGCTCGAAGCCGTGCTGGGCCTGAACTTCGAACAGTTCACCCGGGCAGTGATGCTTGCCCAGAGCGAATTCAGTGCCTTCCTCAAGGCCGACGACAACGATCGCAGCGAACTGCTGGAAAAGCTCACTGACACCGCGCTCTACACGCGCCTGGGCAAGCGCGCCTTCGACAAGAGCAAGGAAACCCGCGAGCTGCACAAGCAGCTGCAGGACCAGGCCAGCGGCGTCACCCCGCTGGAACCCGAGGCGCGCGCCGAACTCGACCAGCGTTTCAATCAGGCCCAGCAGCAGCTCAAGACCCAGCAAGCCCAGCTCAAGCAGTTGGAGCTGCAGCACACCTGGCTCAAGGAACTGCAGCAGATCCAGGAGCAGCAACAGGCAGGCGCCGAGCAACTGCAACAGGCCCAGCACGCCTGGGATGCCCAGGCGGATGCACGCCTGAACCTCAAGCGCCTGGAGCACCTGGCACCGCAACGCCACCAGTTTGCCCGCCAGGCCGAACTCGATGCCCAGTTGAGTCCCCTGGCCGCATCGATCCAGCAGCACAGCGCCCAACAGGCCGAACAACAAACCCGTCAGGCACACCTGGAACTGAGCCTGGAATCGGCCAAGGCGGCACTGACCCAGGCCCAACACCAACACACCAGCAATGCCCCGCTGCTGCGCCAGGCGTTCGAAGAACAGGGCAACCTGGCGCGACTGACCCAGGCCATCAGCGCATCGGCAGAGCTCAAGCAGACTGCCGAACAGGCGAGCCTGCAAGGCCAGCAAGCCATCACCCAGATGCTGGAGCAACAACAGCGCGTGGCCGAACGCCTGGTCAACATCGCCAGCCAGTTGGAGCAGAGCCTGCAATGGGCGCCGGTCAGCGACGCCTGGAACCTGCACCGCGAGCGCTTGCAACAGCTGATGCTGGTGGGCAATCGCCTGAAACAAGGTGAGGCGGAACTGCAGGGGCTGCAACAACTGGCCAGTACCCACGCCACTCACCTGGACGAGCAGCGCCAACAATTGCAGGTGCTGTACAGCGAAGCCGACGTGGAACCCCAAGCGGTCGCCGAACAGATCCAGATTCTGGGCAGCCTGCTGCAAGACAACCGCAAGCAACTGCGGGCGGTGGAAGAGCTGACGCGGCTGTGGGCCAGCCAGCAGGAGCTGGACAACCGCGGGCAGGCCCTGCAACAACGCCTGCACAGCGCCCAGGGCGAGCGTGAACGCCTGACCCGCGAAGGGGTGCAGGCCAAGGCCGAACTGACGGTGGCCGAGCAGACACTGAAGGTCACCCAAGCGCTGCTGGAGCGCCAACGCCTGGCCCGCAGTGCCAGTGTCGAGGAATTGCGCGGGCAGTTGCAGGACGATCAGCCCTGCCCGGTCTGCGGCAGTGTCGAGCACCCGTATCACCAGCCCGAGGCGTTGCTGCAAAGCCTGGGTCGACACGATGAAAGCGAACAGGCCAGTGCCCAGAGCGCTGTCGACCTGCTCAAGGAAACCCTCACCGAACTGCGCGCCGACGTCGGCGGCGTGATCGCCCAGCAAAAAGAACTGCTGCAACAGCAGGAACAACTGTTCGCCCAGCAGCAGAGCCTGGCCCCAATCCTTGCGGCCCATCCGCTGGCAGCCCCGTTGTTGGCACAGGACCCTGGCCGCCGCGAAGCCTGGCTAACCCAGCAAACTACTCAGTTGAACCAGAACCTCAGCCAGGACGAACAGCGCCAGAGCGCCCTGCTCACCCTGCAACAGGAAGCGGCGCGCCTGACGCAGCAACTGCAGGCCGCCGAACAGGCCAGCCAGCAGGCAGCGCAGCAGCTGACCCTGCAGCAGCGCGAACTGGGCAACGACCGCCAACGCCTGGACGAAGAGCTCGCCGCGTTCGCTACCCTGCTCCCGGCGTCCATCCTGGAAGGCCTGCGCCATGAACCCGCGGCGACCTTCCTCCAGCTCGACCAACAGGTGGCCCAGCGCCTCGAGCACCTGGCGCAGCAGCGTGAAGAGCTGGACGAACAGCAGCAACGCCAGCAACGCCTGGAAATGGAGCAGGACCGCCAACTGACCCGGGTGCAACAGACCGAGGCCGCGCAACAGCAGCACGCCCTGCTCAGCGCACAGCTGCACGGCGTTCAACAGCAACTCAGCGCATTGCTGGGTGAACACCCCAGTGCCGAAGCCTGGCAAACACAATTGGAGCAGGCGCTCGAGCTGTCGCGCCAGGCACACGCCACGGCCAGCGAGCACCTGCAGGACGTGCATAGCCAGCTCATCCAGCTGGCGGCCGAACTCAAGGCGCAGCAACAGCGCCAACAGGCGCTGGACAGTGAGCGGCACGCATTGCAAAGCAAGATCGCCGACTGGCGTGCCCTGCACCCCGAGCTGGACGACGCTGGACTTGCGCAGTTGCTGGGCTACAGCGACGAACAGGTCAGCCAACTGCGCCAACAGTTGCAGCGCAGCGAAACCGCGATCGAGCAAGCCAAGGTCCTGTTGCAGGAGCGCGAACAGCGCCTGCACGAGCATCAGGCCCAGCACAAGGCTGACCTGGACGGCGAACAACTGGCCGCGGCCCTGGGCGATCTGCAGGCGCAAGCTGCCATCAGCGAACAACAGTGTGCCGAACTGCGTGCACAACAGGCCGAGGATCAACGGCGCCAGGACGCCAACCAGGCGCTGGCACAACGCATCAACCAGGCGTACCTGGAGTGGCAGCGCTGGGCCCGGCTCAATGCCTTGATCGGCTCGGCCACCGGCGACACCTTCCGCAAGATCGCCCAGGCCTACAACCTCGACCTGCTGGTGCATCACGCCAACGTGCAATTGCGCCAACTGGTGCGGCGCTATCGCCTCAAGCGCGGCGGCAGCATGCTCGGCCTGCTGGTGATGGACACCGAGATGGGCGACGAACTGCGCTCAGTGCATTCATTGTCCGGCGGGGAAACCTTCCTGGTGTCGCTGGCGTTGGCCCTGGGCCTGGCCTCGATGGCGTCGAGCACCTTGAAAATCGAATCGCTGTTCATCGACGAAGGTTTCGGCAGTCTCGACCCGGAGTCGCTGCAACTGGCGATGGACGCGCTCGACGGCCTGCAGGCCCAGGGACGCAAGGTGGGGGTGATTTCCCATGTACAGGAAATGCACGAGCGGATTCCAGTGCAGATTCAGGTGCGTCGCCAAGGCAATGGGCTGAGTACCCTGGAGGTGAAATGAACACGCTGTATTCCTTCCGCCGCTGCCCCTACGCCATACGGGCACGCATGGCGCTGCGCTATAGCGCGGTGCCATTGACCCTCGTGGAAGTCAGCCTCAAGGCCAAGCCGGCGCAGATGCTTGCGCTCTCAAGCAAAGGCACGGTGCCGGTGCTGAGTGTCGATGGCCGGGTGATCGACGAAAGCCTGGAGATCATGGCCTGGGCGTTGGCGCAGAACGATCCCGAGGACTGGTTACTCAAGGACAACCCCGCCGCTCAATCACTGACCGCGGCGCTGATCGAAGAAAACGACCAGGTGTTCAAGGTCAGCCTCAATCGCTACAAGTACGCCGAGCGCTACCCGGAGCATTCCCGGGAGCACTACCGCGCCGAGGGCGAAGTGTTTCTGCGTAAACTCGATGGCTTGCTGCAACAGCAGCGCTACTTAGTGGCCGATCACCCTAGCCTGGCCGACATCGCCCTGATGCCCTTCATCCGCCAATTCGCCCACGTCGACCGCGACGGGTTCGCGCAACTGCCCTATCGGCCGTTGCAGGCGTGGCTTGCGGGGATGATCGAGTCGGCGTTGTTCACGGCGATCATGGCCAAGCCGTAACAGTTCGTCTGCTCGCGATGGCGGTGGGTCAGGCACCGGCGATGTTGGCGGTACTGGCCTCATCGCGGGCAAGCCCGCTCCCACAGGGGAAATCCGTACAGTCGTAAAAACAGGCCGGCCGCTAGGCCGCCTCGCCAGCCCTTACCACTCAACAGGCCGAGCGTTAGCTCGCCTGCAGCTCTTGATCTTGATCCACCCGCCCCATCGGCAGGAGGTGCAGCGCAGCAAACCGGAGGGCGATGCCCCCGGATGGATACCGTAGCGAAGGAACCCCGAGCCTTGGCGAGGGGCCGAACGTCAGGGCGGAACCCTAAGCCGCCGTTACCGCAGCAACGGATATGCCCACAAAACCAAGATCAAAAGATCGCAGCCTTCGGAGGCTCACACAGGGTGTCTGACAGATCAATGCTGGACTTTGTGATCCAGCGCCGCATAGAAGTTGGCGCTCTGTTGCAGGTATTTCTGGGTGTAGGTCTGGGTGCCGGTTCTTTTGCCGTTGATCTCGATGTTTGCATGGGCTGGCAGCACCACGCTGGCGGAGATGGCGGAAGCGGCGATGACGGAGAAGAGATTGAAGTTCATGGCGGTAACCCTCGTGTGCAGTTGGCTTGCTTGCCTGTGTAGGCCGTGAAGCAAACTTACGCCCGAGGGTTGGCGGGCTTGAAATCTTTTGTATCAGTAGCCGATATCACTGCGATTAATACAAAGGTGCAGGCCCCGCCAGGCGGGGCCTCAGACTTACGGACGGGTCAGGAACTTGATATCGCTGGGGGCATCGAACGCCAGCGCCTGCACGGTTTTACCCAGCAGGCCGCTCTGCGCATCGCGCTCGATGACGACGATCTGGTTACTTTTCTGGTTGGCCACCAACACAAACCGGCCACTTGGGTCGAGGCTGAACTCGCGGGGATGATCACCCTCCACCGAACGCCGTTGCAGTTCCTTAAGCTCGCCCGTGCTCGGATCGATGGCAAACACCAGCAGTTCGTTGGCTGTACCGCGGTTGCTGACATAGAGGAACTTGCCATCGGCAGAGGCATGCAAGGCCGCCGCGGCTTTTTTCGCCGCCGGCTGCCCTGCCGCCAGGTCCACCCGTTGGCGTTGGGTCAGCGTGCCGTCCTGGTGGTCGAACACCGCGACTTGCGCACTCATCTCCATGCTCAGGTAGGCATGCTTGCCATCGGCGGCGAACAGCAGGTGCCGTGGCCCGCTGCCTGGCGGCAACTGCACCGAGGCGGGCGTGGCGGCCGTCAGCGGCTGCTCCGGGTTGGCCTTGGGGTCGTAGCGGTAGACAAACACCTGGTCGGCCCCCAGGTCATTGGAGAACACGAATCGGCCATCCGGTGAAGACACCGTCGAATGCACGTGGGCCGACCGTTGGCGCTCAGGGTTGACCCGGCTCGCCGGATGGCTGCTCAGTTGCACCGGTGGCGACAACTGGCCCTGGCGACTGACCGGCAACACCGCCAGGCTGCCGCCCGGGTCGGCCGCCACCGAGTAGTTGCTGACGAACAGGTACTGGCCATCGGCGCTGAGGCTCGAATGAGTCGGCTCGTTGCCCAGGCTTTGCACCTGGTTGATCAGGCTCAGTTGCCGGGTGCTGGGCTCGATGGCCAGGCTGCTGACCCGCCCGACGACGTCGGCTTGTCCCGGGCCATTTTCGTTGACCACGAACAGTTGCCGCTGATCGCCGGACAAGGTCAGCCAGGAAGGGTTGGCGCTCTGGAACACTTGCAGCGGCGTGGCGTCGAGCTGACCGCTGCGGCTGTCGAACCGCAGGCGGTAGATACCCTGGCTCTGGCCCTGGGTGTAGGTGCCGACCAACAGCTCATGAGGCTCGGCGGGCGCGGCTTGCACCCCCATCGCGGCGAAGCTGCCGGCCATCAGGATCGGCCAGAGGTTACGCATCACCATGGTCTTCGCCTTCATCGTTGCTGCCACTGAATGCGCTCATGCACACCAGGCGGTGCTCGCCGGTGTCGCCGCGCAGGGTCCAGCTCTGCAGGTCGGCATCGAACACGGCCGCCTGCACCTGGGCCAGGCTGAACACCCAACGCTTGGCCGCGCGGCCATCCATGCACTCGATGTGCAACTGATCCTCCTCGTCCAGCGAGAAGTCGAAGGCGTGCAGGCCATCGATTTCCAGCATGTCGCAGGTTTCGAGAACGGTGAGCAAGGTATCGGTTGCAGCAGTCATGGCGATCAATCATCAAGTTGAAAGGCGCAATGATAGCGGCCATGAGCCCTGCAGCGCAGCGAACAGGCAAAAAAAACCGCAACCCTGGGGCTGCGGCTTTTTCACTTCAGGTCCAGATCAGTGGGCAAACAGCGAATTGCCCTTCTGCCCGGCCAGTTTTTCCGGCTTGATCAGGAACCGCGCCAGGGCTGGCAACAGCCACAGGGCACCGAACATGTTCCACAACAGCATGAAGGTCAGCATCAGGCCCATGTCGGCCTGGAACTTGATCGCCGAGAAGATCCAGGTGCACACGCCGATGGCCAGGCACAGGCCGGTGAACAGCACCGCCTTGCCGGTGGATTTCAGCGTCTGGTAGTAGGCCTCTTGCAACGGCAGGCCGGCACGCAGGAAGGTTTCCAGGCGGCTGTAGATGTAGATGCCGTAGTCCACGCCAATCCCCACCCCGAGCGCCACCACCGGCAAGGTCGCGACCTTCACACCGATGCCCATGAAGGCCATCAGGGCGTTACCCAGCACCGAGGTCAGCACCAGTGGCAGGACGATGCACAGGGTCGCCGCCCAGGACCGGAAGGTGATCATGCACATGGTGGCCACGCAGATGTACACCAGGATCAGGATGGTCAGCTCCGACTCCTTGATCACCTCGTTGGTGGCCGCCTCGATCCCGGCGTTACCGGCGGCGAGGATGAACTCCAGGCCGTCCTTGTTGTTTTCCTTGGCAAACTCCTGCACCGCATGCACCGCACGGTCGAGGGTTTCGGCCTTGTGGTCGTTGAGGAACACCAGGACCGGGGCCAGGGAGCAGCTGTTGTTGTACAGGCCGTCGGCACGGGCGATGGAGTTGTTCAGCACGTCCGGGTTGCGCGACAGGGTTTCCCATTTCAGGTTGCCCTCGTTCATGCCCTTGATCATCTGCTTGGACACGGTCACCAGGGAAATCGCCGACTGCACGCCCTCGGTGTTCTGCATCTTCCACATCAGCTCATCGATCGGCGCCATGGCCTCGTAGCGCGAGCAGCCTTCGGACTGGGTCTTGACCATCACCACCAGCACGTCGGAGCTGGTGGAATAGTTGTTGATGATGAAGTTGTTGTCCTTGTTGTAGCGCGAGTCCGGACGCAGCTCCGGCGCACCCTGGTCGAGGTCGCCGATTTTCAGGTTCTTGCTGTACCACAGGCCGCCACCGAAGGCGACCAGGGCGATCAGGATCGACACCGGCGCGACTTTGGAACTGGCGAAGTTCGACAGCAGGCGCCAGAACGGGTGTTCGCGGGTCGCGTCTTTCTTGCTTTTGGCGATGGCACGCTTGCTGATGCCGACATAGGAAATGGCCACTGGCAACAGGATCAGGTTGGTGAACACGATCACCGCCACGCCGATGGAGGCGCCGATGGCCAGCTCGCGAATCACCCCGATGTCGATGATCAACAAGGTAATGAAGCCCACCGCGTCCGCGAGGATCGCGATCATGCCTGGCAGGAACAGTTGGCGGAAGGTGCGCCGGGCTGCCGTCAGTGCGTTGTCGGCCTCGCTGGACTGCAGGGCGATACCGTTGATTTTCTGCACGCCGTGGGAAATACCGATGGCGAAGATCAGGAACGGCACCAGCATAGAGTACGGATCCAGGCCGAACCCGAACGCATGCATCAGGCCCAGTTGCCAGATGACCGCCACCAGGGTGGTAATCAGCACGGCGATGGTGCTGCGCACGCAGTTGGTGAACCACAACAGCAGGACCAGGGTAATGACGAAGGCCACGCCGAAGAACAGCACCACCATGATCAGGCCATCGATCAGGTCGCCGACTTTCTTGGCAAAACCGACGATGTGGATCTTGATGTTGGGGTTCTGTTGCTCGAACTTGTTGCGGATCTTGTCTTCAAGCTCGTGGGAGAACTTCTGGTAGTCCAGGGCCAGCAGCTTGCCCTGGTCTTGCGGGTCCGGGTAGGACTCCAGCAGCGGAATGTCGACGATGCTCGACTTGAAGTCGTTGGACACCAGGCGCCCGACCTGCCCGGACTTGAGCACGTTGTTGCGCAGCAGTTCGAGGCTGTCCGCCGAGCCATTGTAGCTCTGCGGGATCACTTCGCCGCCGGCGAAGCCCTCTTCAGTCACTTCGGTCCAGCGGACGCTGGGACTCCACAGCGACTTCAGGCCCGAGCGGTCAACGCCGGAGATGTAGAACACCTCGTCGTTGATCTGGCGCAGGGTCTCCATGTACTCCTTGGAGAAGATGTCGCCGTTGGTGGCCTCCACCGAAATCCGCACGGTGTTGCCCAGGTTCGCCAGGTCGTTGCGATGCTCCATCATTTTTTCAATGAACGGATGCTGCAGCGGGATCATCTTTTCGAAGCTGGTGGAAGGCCGGATCAGCGTCGCCTGCCAGAACAGGAAAAGGCTCACCAGCAGGCAGATCACGATGACTGCCGGGCGGTTGTTGAAAATCAGGCGTTCGAGAAACGTCGCCTTGTCTTGGTGATGGCTGCTCATGGATGTCATTTCTCCGCCTTCTTATTATTTGCCCGGCTCATTTATTCAGTTCTGCGCCGGTTGGCGAAGTGGCGCGAACGCCGCCCTGACCGACCAAAATCAAATTGCCGTTGCCTGCCGCCGTCACACCCGCCACCGAAATCCGGTCCGGGCGATTGAACACACTGAAGGTCTGCCCGTCGTCATTGCTGCGTACCACGCTGCCGCCATTGCCGACGATCACGATCGAGCCGTCTTCGAGCAAGGTGGCGCCAGACAGGCCGAATTCCAGGGCACCGCGCGCGGCCTGGAGCTCGACCGGCTCCCAGGTGCCGCCAAAATCGCTGGAGCGGAACAGGTTGCCGCGCAAGCCGTAGGCCAGCAGTGTCGATGGCTGGGCAGTGCCGATGACCCCGAACAGCGAACCTTCGTATGGGCCTTCGACCCGTTCCCAGGTCTGGCCCCAGTCGGCGGAGCGGAACATGCTGCCCTGCTCTCCGACGATGAACAGCCCGGCATCCTTGACCGCGGCGATGGCGTTGAGGTGGTACTGGTCTTCGTTGTCGAGGCGGTCACTGACGTCGTCCCAGGTTTTCCCGGCGTCGGTGGTTTCCAGCAGCGCGCCATAGGCACCCACGGCAAAGCCGTTGCTGGCGTCCTTGAACCAGACGTCGAGCAACGGCGCTTCGCGTTTGAGGTCTTCGAACTGCTTGGTCCAGGTCACACCGCCGTCGGCGCTGGCGAGGATCTGCGCATCGTGACCGACGGCCCAGCCGTGCTGGTCATCGACGAAGAACACCGAGGTCAGCAACTGGCGCGAAGGCACCTTGGCCTGGGTCCAGGTGCTGCCCTGGTCGTCGGAATAGAGAATGTGCCCGCGGTCACCGACCGCGATCAGCCGTTTGCCGGCATGCACGACATCGAGCATCAAGCCCTTGGCGGACTTGGCCGATTCAATCGAATAAACAGTGTCGACGGCTGGCGTGGCATTCGCCAGGGCCGGTGCCGACAGGACCGCGGTGCCCAACAGCGAGAGCGCTGTAGCCAGCAACGCGAATCTGCGTAGTGCCGGCGGGCGGCCAATACCCACACCCATGACAGGCTCACTCATAGACCTTTCCCCCATTATTATTGTTAGGTCGTTCAACCTTTCAGGGCGCCGTGCGGGGCGTGCTACCGGATGACCGGATTCAGCGCTGAGCTGAAACCTGCAATCTAGAGCCCCTACTCGGAAGCTGGCCTATCCTATCCAGCTTTGGAATCGCCTGACAATCGACGCCACGTTATGTTTTGTTAACCTGGGGAATAAGGGTAGGCGATGAATGGCACGGCATTCGTGCGCAGGATGAAAAAAGGCCACGAAGGTTAATGCCGGTGAGTTCACAGTGTAGGAGCGAGCTTGCTCGCGAAGAACTCAAAGGCGCCGCGTTTATATTGAATACACGCGTTATCGTTGACGTTTTTCGCGAGCAAGCCGCAAGCAGGCGCCGCAAGCGGGCACCTACTCCGACCTAAGCCAGGCTTTTGCTGACCACCTCGAATACGTCGCTGGACAGCTCGCCCGAGGCACGGATGCGTTCCAGTTCGGCTTTCATCAGCGCCTGGCGGGCGCTGTCGTATTTGCGCCAGCGGGTCAACGGCGCCAGTTGGCGCGAAGCGATCTGCGGGTTGAAGCCGTTGAGCTCGATCACCAGGTCGGCGAGGAAGCGGTAGCCCGAACCGTCGGCGGCGTGGAAGTTGATCAGGTTCTGCCCGGCGAACGCCCCGACCAAGGCCCGTACCTTGTTCGGGTTCTTGAGGTTGAACGCCGGATGCTCCATCAATTGCCGCACGCGCTGCAAGCCACCCGGCAGGCCGCTGCCGGCCTGGACGCTGAACCATTGGTCCATGACCAGCGGGTTGTCCTTGAAGTGCTCGGCGAAGCTCGCCAGGGCCTTGGCCCTCTCCGCTTCGAACGGCGAATTGACCAGCACCGCCAGCGCGGTCAGGCGCTCGGTCATGTTGTCGCAAGCCTCGAACTGTTCGAGGGTCGCAGCCAGGACTTCAGGCTTGGCGCTGAGCATCAGGTAGGACAAGGCGATGTTCTGCAGGCTGCGCCGGGCAAAGTGCTCGGCCTCGGCGATGTACGGCGTCTGCCGGGACAGCTCGCGATTGGCCTGGTAACGCAGCCACAGGCCTTCGAACAGTTGGTCAGCCAGTTGTTTACGGGCAAATTCGCGGGCGGCATGAATCGCCTCGACGTCCGCCACTTCGCTGATTTCAGTCAGGTAGGCTTCGCTGGGCAACGAGAGCATTTCGGCGACCATGGCCTGGTCCAGGCTCGGGTCGGCGAGCACGCTGCGCAATGCTTCGATCAAACGCTGGTCGAGGACCAGCGCCTGCCCCGCCTGGTGCTGGCCGATCAGTTCCTGCAGCACTTGCACCGACAGTTGCTGGCCGGCTTCCCAACGGTTGAAGCCGTCGCTGTCGTGCTGCATCAGAAACATCAATTGGTCGCGGTTGTACGGGAAGCTCAGTTTCACCGGCGCCGAGAAGCCACGCAGCAAGGACGGCAGCGGATGTTCGGCGATGTCGAGGAAGGTGAAGGTCTGTTCGGCCTCGGTTACCGACAGCACACGGGAGGTGCCACTGGCCGCCGCTTCGCCACTCAGGCGCAGGGCAATCGCCGCACCCTGGCGGTCCAGCAGGCCCAGCTCCAGGGGAATCACGAACGGCAGTTTCTGCACTTTGTCCGGGGTCTGCGGGCAGCTCTGGCGCACGGTCAGGCTGTAGGTCTTGGCCGCGGCGTCGTACGACTCGCCGACCGCCAGGCGCGGCGTGCCGGCCTGGCTGTACCAGCGTTTGAACTGGGTCAGGTCGACCCCGTTGGCGTCTTCCATGGCCTTGATGAAGTCATCGCAGGTCACGGCCTGGCCGTCATGGCGCTCGAAGTACAGGTCGCTGCCTTTGCGGAACCCTTCGTTGCCGAGCAAGGTGCGGATCATGCGCACCACTTCCGAACCCTTCTCGTAGACCGTCAGGGTGTAGAAGTTGGAAATCTCGATGAAGCTGTCCGGGCGCACGGCATGGGCCATGGGGCCGGCATCTTCGGCGAACTGGTGGGTGCGCAGGTAGGCGACGTCCTCGATCCGCTTGACGGTGCGCGAATGCATGTCGGCGGAGAACTCGGCATCGCGGAACACCGTGAAACCTTCCTTGAGCGACAACTGGAACCAGTCGCGGCAGGTCACGCGGTTGCCCGACCAGTTGTGGAAGTATTCATGGGCGACCACCGCTTCGACCCGCTGGTGGGCCGCATCGGTGGCAGTTTCGGCACGGGCCAGCACGCAGCTGGAGTTGAAGATGTTGAGGCCCTTGTTCTCCATCGCGCCCATGTTGAAGTCGTTGACCGCGACGATCATGAAGATGTCCAGGTCGTACTCGCGACCGTAGACTTCTTCGTCCCAGCGCATGGACTTCTTCAGGCTGTTCATGGCGTGCTGGCATTTGTCGATGTTTTCCGGCTCGACATAGACGCGCAGGGCCACGCTGCGTTGGGTCATGGTGGTAAAGGTGTCTTCGACGCACCACAGGTCACCGGCCACCAGGGCGAACAGGTAGGCCGGCTTCATGAACGGGTCTTCCCAGGTCGCCCAGTGCCGGCCGTCTTCGCCCGGCCCCGAGGCAATCGGGTTGCCGTTGGACAGCAGCACCGGGTAGCTGTGCTGCTCGGCGCTGACCGTGGTGGTGAACTTGCTCATCACGTCCGGGCGGTCGAGGTAATAGGTGATCTTGCGAAAGCCCTCGGCCTCGCACTGGGTACAGAACATACCGCTGGACTTGTACAGGCCTTCCAGGGCGGTGTTGGTTTCCGGGTGGATGCGCACGCTGGTATCGACGGTGAAGCTGGCGCTGGTGGGGTGCAGCGTCAGGTGGCTATCGCTCAACTGATAGTCGGCCGGCGTCAGCGTGTTGTCGCCCAGGGCCACCGACAGCAGCTCAAGCTGCTGGCCGTCGAGTACCAGCGGCGGCAGGCCGGCGCCTCGGGCGGGGTTGCGGCGCATCACCAGTTGCGCATGGACCAGGCTGTGGTCCTCGAACAACTCGAAGGTCAGGTGCGTCTCGTCGATCAGGTACTCAGGCGCCTGATAGTCCTTCAGGTAAATCATCTTCGGTTGTTCGGTGCGCATGGCTCGAATCCTTCTACTGATGCACGGCGAGCTGGTAGGCCGTGTATTTACGAATATTGATCACGCCGGTGTCGAAGATCAGGTACTGGCCCTTGATCCCCATCAGCGTGCCTTCGGCAATCGGGTTCTTGTCCAGGTTAAAACTGACAATCTTCGCCGGGTATTGTTGCACCGGGTAATGGATCTCCAGCGTCTCGACATCGGTCACCGGTTGGATCGCCTGCAAGCCAAAGCGTTCCTGCAAGCGTTGCAGGCCTTCGGCACAGCTGGCAAACAGTTGATCACGAACCTCGGCCAGGTCGACCGAAGGCGCTTCGCCCTTGAGCAAGGCGCGCCAGTTGGTCTTGTCGGCGACCTGGCTGCGGAACAGGTCTTCGACAAACCCCGATTGCTGACGGGTCGACACCCGCATGATGGGCAGTGCCTGGCGGGCGCCCTGGTCAATCCAGCGGGTCGGCAACTGGGTGGCACGGGTGATCCCGACCTTGACCCCGGAAGAATTGGACAGATACACAATGTGATCGGTCATGCAGAACTGCTCGCCCCAGCCCGGGTCGCGGCAGGTGCCGGCGTCGTAGTGGCAGCGTTCCGGGCTCATGATGCAGACGTCGCACTGCGCCAGCTTGGTCATGCAGGGGTAGCAGTAACCCTGGCTGAAGCTGGTCTTGGTCTTGCGTCCACAATGGCAGCAGTGGATCGCCCCCAGGAACTCCAGGCGCAGCGTGCTGCCGATCAGCGGGTTGACCGGCACCTCGGTATCACCCAGGCGAAAAGCGTATTGCACCGCCGACGCGTCGAGGCGCGCCGACATTTTGTTGATTGCACCGCGGCCAATCTCGATCAATGGATGGCATCCGACTTGAACAGGATATTCGGCACTTCGATGGACTTGGAGCTGCATTCCTGCGGCCCCATGTAGCCGGTGCGCTGGTCTTCGGGCAGGTTCTGCACTTCCCAGGCAATCATGGCCTGCAACGACAGCTCACGTTGCTCGGCAGTCAGTTTGCCGCCGTCGGACCACTTGCCGATCTCCACTGCCAGTTTCAGGCTCTGGTAGATCTCGGGGGTGATGTTGTTGATCATTTCGTTGAAAGAGGACATCAAGGTCTCCGTGCTCTTCATTCACTAAACAGATTAGAGGGTTGTTTTACGGCGACTGTACAAGCCGCCCAACAAACCGGTGGCGCAGCCGACGAGTAACCCGCCGACGTGGGCCGCATTGGCGATTTCGCCGAAGCCGATCAGCGAGATCAGCCCCGACAGACAGAGCACCAGCCACACCAGCATCATCACCAGCACGCCACGGGGCAGGCGATAAGCCGGGTTCGGCGCCAGCCATTGGTAGATCCAGCAATGTCCAAGCAGGCCGTACAGCACCCCGGACAGGCCACCGAACAGCCCCGGACCGCCGTAAAAATACTGGGCGTAGTTCGACACCAGGCTGAACAGCAGTGTCAGGCCCAACAGGTTGATGCCGCCCTGGCGCGCTTCGATGCGCCGCCCCAGTTCCCAGTACCACATGCCGTTCATGGCCACGTGGAGGAAACCGAAGTGGATCAGCATCGGCGTCACCAGGCGCCACCACTGCCCCGCCGCCAGACTGTCGGCCAGGGGGGCGAAATGGATGTACTCGCCGACTACGCGAAACTGCAAGAAGGTGAACCAGCGCATCGTGTCGAGGTTGGTCCCCAGCAAGGTGATGGCGCCGACGATCAGGGTCAGCAGCAGCACCAAGGCGGTCATGGGGCTGGCGCGCAGTTGCGCAACAAACCCCAGGCGCTGGGGTGTCGCCGAGAGTGGCAGGTCCAGTTGCTGCTCGGGATCACCCGCCGGAAACCGTTCGTACAGTGCGCGCACGTCTTCGCTGACGGCGTGCGGGACCCAGAGCACCTGCTGGCCCGCTTCCTCGCTGACCCGATGGGGCACCTGCATGCGTTGCAGCAGTTTGACAAAACCACTGAGGTCCACAGTCAGGGGCAGACGTAATACAGCAACAGTACTCATTGCGGGGCCTCCGGCCGTTCGACATCGACCCAGACGAATTTGCGCGGGTCGAGACGGGTTTCCTGGTCAAGTCGATAGGCAACCAGCTTGCCGTACAGCACTGCGCTGTAGTCCAGGCACGCCAGGTTCTGGCGGATGGGCGCCGGTTTGCCGCTGCGCCAGTAATGGCCGACGAACAGCAACGGCTCGTCGATGCCGTAACGCAGCAGGGTGTTCTTTTCCACCGGGGTCAATGGCGTCTTGGCCACAGGTTCGGGCAAGGCGTCCGGCTGGAACACGATGTCACCGTAGGTCTGCGGGTCGTCTTCCCAGAACTTGGTACGGAAGAACGAACGCGTCAGGCCATCGCCGCTGGTCATGGTCAGGCCGTGGGGCAGGCGCATGTCGGTGCCGCGCAACAAGCGGTCGAAGGCCATGCAGGCAAAACTGCCGTTCACCGCCGCCGCCTGGACGAAGTGTTCATCGACGCAGCCGTCGGGGTGCTGGCGGCGCAGCAGGTCGATCAAGCCGCCGTCCCAGCAGGCATGCACCACCCGGAAACGCCCGGCGTCGACAAACAGCGGCATCTCGTAGAACCATTCGAGGAAGTCGTGCCAGTCGCCGGGGTGGTGGGCAAACTGGCTCAGGGTTTCATCGATCAGCCGGGCGTGGCGTGGGGTGTGCTCGCGCACGTACTGCTTGCCGCTGCCCGGTGGGGCCGGTGTGCTCCAGCCCAGCGCGTTGAACTCGTGGTTGCCCATGATGCACAGCGCCTGGCCCGCCTCGACCATGTCGTGCACCAGGTGCAGCGCCTCGCGGATGCGCGGGCCACGGTCGATGACATCGCCCAGGAACACCGCCATGCGTGACGGATGACACCACACGCCACCCAGCTTGTGGTACCCCAGTCGGTCCAGCAGATGCTCAAGGGTATGAGCGCAACCGTGCACGTCACCGATCAGGTCGTAGCTACGCGCGGGATCGAGCATCAGTCGCCTCCACCACCCAAACGGCTGCCCCAGCCAAGCTTGGTCCGGCAGACTTCGTAGTAGTTGTGGTCCAGGGGGTGGATCAGCCGCAACTTCTGCGCCTTCTTGCTGATGGTGATGGTGTCGCCGGGCGCGCAGGTAAAGTGATTCTGCCCGTCACAGGACACCTGCGGGTAAATCTGCATATCCTTGGACACGACGATTTTCAGCTCACTGTTGCCATCGACCACGATCGGCCGTCCGGACAAGGTATGGGGGTACATCGGCACAATCACAATGGCATCGAGCTTGGGATGCATGATCGGGCCGCCGGCCGACAGCGCGTAGGCCGTGGAGCCGGTGGGTGTGGCGACGATCAGGCCGTCGGCTTTCTGGCTGCAGACGAACTGGCCGTCGATGTACAGCTCGAACTCGATCATGCGCGTCGATTTACCGGGGTGCAGCACCACGTCATTGAGGGCATCGCCCTGGCCGATGGCTTCGGCATGGCGGCGCACTTCGGCCTGCAGCAGGAAGCGGTTTTCCACCAGGTAGTGGCCGTCCAGCACTTCGGCGACCTTGGTTTCCAGCTCGTCGGGACGAATGTCGGTGAGAAAACCCAGGTTGCCGCGGTTGATCCCCAGTACCGGGATGTTGTGCCGTGCCAGCGCCCGTGCGGCGCCCAGCAGGCTGCCGTCACCGCCGACCACAATCACCATGTCGCAGACTTCGCCGAGCATCTTGCGCGACGAGGTCTGCAGGCCGTGGCCGGGCAGGACTTCGGCGATGGTGTCTTCGAGAATCACGTGCAAGTGCCGGTCTAGCAGGAATCTTTTCAGTCGGCGAACGGTATCCAGCACCTGGGAACTGCCCAGGCGACCGATAATGCCGATATTGCGAAATTGCTCCATGGGGCTCCTGCGGGGGTCTGCGACGGCGAAAACCACGATTATGGGCGAAAGCGTTGCGTAGACAAAATCCTTTCAGCCGGGACTTTAGAAGCTATGCTCGCAAAATGATCCTGTTCCCCGATTTGCTCGCCCTGCCCCACCAGTTGCACCACCCCCAAGTGCGCGACCTGGCGTGGGTGATTCTCGCCCCGCCCATGCTCAGTGCCACGCCCTGGCCGCAACGCCATCCGCTGGCCGGCAGCGACTGGGTGCGCGATCCGTCGCGCCTGGAGCACTGGCTGCGCCAGCTCGACCGCGACAGCTACGCGCTGCTGCACTGGCTGTCCCAGGCCCGCACCCGGCGCCTGGGTCTGTATTACGAGCGTCTGTGGCAGTTCGCGGTGGAACATGCGCCAGGCATCGAACTGATTGCCGCCAACCTGCCGATCCGCCGCGAAGGCCATACCCTGGGGGAGTTGGACATGTTACTGCGCGACCGCGACGGCGTGCATCACCTGGAGTTGGCGATCAAGCTCTACCTCGGCCCGCAACAAGGCAACGGCCAGGACCCGGCGCAGTGGCTGGGCCCCGGCTGCCATGACCGGCTGGACCTGAAGCTGGCGCACCTGAGCCAGCACCAGTTGCCGATCTCCGCGCGCCCAGAGAGCCGCGCGGCCCTGGCGGCGCTGGATATCGGGGCTTTCAGCGCCAGACTGTGGCTCGGCGGCTATCTGCTGTACCCCTGGCCGGGGCACGCCGAACCGCCGACCGGTGCCCACCCGCAACACCTGCGTGGCAGTTGGCTGCACCAGAAGGACTGGCCGGCCTTTGTCGCCCAGCGCCCGCCCGGGCGCTGGGTAAACCTGCCCCGCCACGCCTGGCTGGCGCCGGCGCACTACAGCGCCGACCAGACCTGGCGCCAGGAGCAACTGGACACCTGGCTGGCTGAGCTGCACCCCATGGCGCCGGCACAGTTGATGGTGCGCCTGAGCGAAAACCCTCAGGGCGACTGGGAGGAAGCCGAGCGGTTGTTTCTGGTTTCTGATTGGTGGCCGAACGTTCCGGGGTCGAGCTGAGATGAGCGGTGGCTGGACTGGCCTCATCGCGGTCCTAAACCGACAACCGCACCGCCAAGGCCGCCAGCGTCACCAGCAGCACCGGCAAGGTCAGCACAATCCCGACCTTGAAGTAGTAGCCCCAGCCAATGTGGATGTTCTTGCGTTGCAGCACATGCAGCCAAAGCAAGGTGGCGAGGCTGCCGATGGGGGTGATTTTCGGCCCCAGGTCGCTGCCAATCACGTTGGCGTAGATCATCGCCTCCTTGACCACCCCGGTGGCCTGGCTGGCATCGATCGACAAGGCGCCGATCAACACCGTCGGCAGGTTGTTCATCAGCGACGACAGCAGCGCCGTCAGCAGCCCGGTGCCCATGGCCGCGCCCCACACGCCGTACTGGGCGAACAGGTCCAGCCAGCCGGCCAGGTAGGCAGTCAGCCCGGCATTACGCAGGCCATAGACCACCAGGTACATGCCCAGGGAAAACACCACGATGTGCCACGGTGCTTCCTTCAACACCTTGCGCGTAGATATCTTGTGCCCACGGGCGGCAATGGCCAGCAGCAGGGCCGCGCACACCGCGGAAATCGCACTGATGGGGATTCCCAGCGGCTCCAGGGCGAAACACCCCAGCAGCAGAATCCCCAGCACCGCCCAACCGGCAAAAAACGTCGCCCGGTCGTGAATCGCGGTCTTTGGCTCGGCCAATTGCTCAGGGTCGTAACGCAGGGGAATGTCGCGACGGAAGTACCACAACAGCACCGCCAGAGTCGCGGCCACGGCCACCAGGTTGACCGGCACCATCACCGCGGCATAGCGGTTGAAGCCAATGTGGAAGAAGTCGGCCGAGACAATATTCACCAGGTTCGACACCACCAGCGGCAGGCTGGCGGTGTCGGCGATAAATCCGGCGCCCATCACGAAGGCCAGGGTCGCCGTGGGCGAGAACCGCAGGGCCAGCAGCATGGAGATCACGATCGGGGTGAGGATCAGTGCCGCGCCGTCGTTGGCAAACAGCGCCGAAACCAGGGCCCCGAGCAAGACCATATAGGCAAACAGCTTGCGCCCGCGGCCGTGCCCCCAGCGCGCCACATGCAGGGCCGCCCAGGCAAAAAACCCGGCCTCATCCAGCAGCAGGCTGATGATGATCAGGGCGACAAAGGTCCCGGTGGCATTCCAGATAATTTCCCAGACCAAGGGGATGTCGCTCAGGTGCACCCCCCCACTGAGCAAGGCCAGCACGGCGCCGAGCATGGCGCTCCAGCCGACACCCAGGCCTTTGGGTTGCCAGATCACCAGGGTGATGGTCAGCAGGAAAATCAATGAGGCGATCAGCATGCACAGCAGCCTTCAATCAAGCAGTTTAGGGGAGAGAAAACCATCAGCAGCAGCGCTGTGGACGGCCGGGCATGGCCAACAACCGCGCGATATCCGCCGCCAGCCAGGTCTCGTTGGCGGCCAGGGCGTCCTGCAACAACCTGCCAACCCAGGGCGCAAGTTGCGGGTGAACCCGGTAATACACCCACTGCCCTTGCCGACGGTCGGCGAGCAGACCACTGCTGCGCAATTGCGCCAGGTGCCGGGAAATTTTCGGTTGGCTCAGGTCCAGGGCTGCGGTCAGCTCACAGACACAGAGCTCGCCTTCATGGGTGATGAGCAAGGCGATACGGGTACGGGTGTCATCGGCCAGCGCCTTGAACACCCCGACGGGATTGCAGGATGGGGACATGGAGGGCTCGCGCCTGGACAAACGAAGCGCAAATATATGGAATCTCGCATATTTGGTAAAGCACAGACTGGCGGGCTGCGTCCGATGTCTGTGCGGCAACTGCGGGAATCGGGTTCACCCGTATAGCCGCTGTCGAGCTCGCGAGGCTGCGTCAACGGCCGCAGGACGCTCATTCGATTTGGCAACACCGCACGGGGTCGCTGCGCAACCCAACGCAGCCTACGGCAGCTGCTACACAGTCCGCTCAGGATTTTTTGTGTTGTTCGACCCACTTGGCGTAGGCGTCGATAAAGCCTTGCAAGAACGGCTGGACCTTTTCCGAGAGTTTGCCCGCCTCATCGAAGGCCGCACCGGCGCCCCCCAGGTACGCTTCCGGCTGCTGCATGCACGGCACGTCGAGGAACACCAGGGACTGGCGCAGGTGGTGGTTGGCGCCAAAACCGCCGACCGCCCCCGGCGAAACACTGATCACCGCGCCCGGTTTGCCGCTCCAGGCGCTCTTGCCGTAGGGCCGTGAACCGACGTCGATGGCGTTCTTCAAGGGGGCCGGCACCGAGCGGTTGTATTCCGGGGTCACGAACAGCACCGCGTCGGATGAGCTCACCTGATCGCGGAAAGTGCTGTAGGCTGCCGGCGGGGTGACGTCGATGTCTTCGTTGTAAAGCGCCAGATCACCAATCTCGATGATGTTCAAGCGCAGGTTGGCCGGAGCCAGCTCGGCCAGCGCCAACGCGACTTTGCGGTTGATCGACTGTTTTCTCAAGCTGCCCACCAGGACAGCGACCGTATAGACCTTGCTCATTGGAGATTCCCGACTATCTGGCTAAAGGAGCCTGTAGTTATAGATGATCCAGTGCCATTCCAGGGGCGCGTTGCCCTGTTATTGCGGCAAAACACTATTTTTTTCCTGTAGGAAAACTTACCAAGCTTATCGACGGTCTACAGAACCGCAAATTGAGTGACTTATCTCCAGAGGTTCTAAGCAGATGGCAGCAGTACTCGTCGGACAATTCCATGCAAGAGACGCGCAAGGCCGTGTCTATTCGGTGCATGAGTTCCAGGATTCCACCCCGTCGGCAGACGGTTTCAGCAGCGCCGTACCTGTTACCACCTACAAGCTGGCCATCGGTGATCGAGTCAACAAACTCGACGGCAACGAATTTGTACTGGTGCAATCGGGCGTCACCATCATTCGTGAACCGGACGCCAACGTCGCCTCTTGAGCCCACCGTCATGAGCTGAAGTCAACGTCACGGACTTGGGTTAGGATTCAGCCACTACCCCTCACCTGCTGAACATGGACTTCACGCATGCGTCTACGCCATATCGAAGTGATCCAGGCACTCCTGCAAACCAGTCATCTGGGCACCGCTGCCGAGATGCTGCAATTGCCGGTGGCTGCGATCGAGGGGTTGTTGCGCGAGGCCGAGGATCATCTCGGCTTCATGCTGTTTGCCAGCGTGCGTGGGCGCCTGCAGGCGACCCGTGAAGCCCGGCAGTTGCAGGTGCAGATCGCCCGCGTGTATGAAGCCTTCGAGCCCGTGCAACGCCTGGCCGACAGCCTGCGACAGTACCAGGCCCCGCCCTTGCGGGTCATCTGCACCCCGCCCCTGGCCCAGCAACTGGTGCCCCAGGGACTGGCCAGCCTGCGCCGGCGGTTTCCCGATGCGCCCTGCTCGCTGCACAGCCAACCCACCCGCGATATCGTCAAGAGCCTGCTGCTGCGCGAAAGCGACCTCGGCTTGAGCCTGCATAACCCCGAGCACGCCGACATACAGTGCCAGCTCCTGGCCCAGGGCAAGCTGCAGCTCCTGGCCCCCCACGGCTGGCTGCAACCGCGGCAGAAGTACATCAGCGTGCAGGACCTGGCGGGCCAGTCGCTGGTGGGGCTGGAAGGCCACGACCCACTGAGCCCACTGTTCGACAGCAAACTGCAGGCCCTGCGCCCCGCCCCGGTGATTCACACCCGGGTGCAGACCCACCAGATGATGCGCAGCATGGTGGAGGCCGGCGAAGGCCTGGCCATTGTCGACCCGTTTACCGCCCTGGGCGCCAAGGCTGGCGGCCTGGACGTCTGCCCCCTGTCACCGGCGGTGCCGATCAACCTGTATGCCTTGACCCTCAACAATGGGGACGCTACGCCGGCATTGACCGCGCTGCTGGAGATCATCAAGGCACAAGCCGAGGCGATGCTGGCAGGCTGACCGAGTGCTCCAGCGGGTCGGCAAACAGCCGGTACCAGAACAACGCCACTTCCGCTGTCTGCGGGTCGATACCGCGATAGCGCAGGTGATCGATGCCACCGAGCACATACCCGCACCGTTCATACAGCCGACAGGCGCCCAGGTTGTTGTTCTGGGTTTCCAGCATGATTCCCGGCAACTTCTTCTTGCGACTCCAGAATTGCGCCACATCGAGCAACGCCTTGGCCACGCCATGGCGCCGCGCGGGTGCGTGCACGGCCAGTTCATCGATATGGGCAAAGCCGTTCCAGTTGGTGCTGACCACTACGTGCCCCACCGGCTGGTCATCGAGGAAGGCCATGAAAATCGCACTGTCGGCGGCGTTGTGGAAACTGGCGAACTCTTCGGGGTCGATGCCGTAGCATTTGCGATAGGGCGTGATGGCTTGCAGCGGCCACGCCGCCACCGGGGTATCGAGATGGGCGCTGACGTAGGCCCTGACTTCAAAACTGAAGTCGCTGCCCCAGATGTACGCGGCAAAGCCCTGGTCAGCGACACGCACTGCCAGGCCCGGGTATTTGGGATTGATGACCGGTTGCATACTGGGAAACGTCCTCAAATCTTGATGCAATCGACGGTGTAGCACCGCCCATTGCCCTCGTCTTCATGTTGCAGGCCGTGCACATCGGCGACGAACCCTGGGAAACTGCGGTCAAAGGTGCGGGCAAACGCCAGGTAATCGATGATCGAGCGAGTGGCCTCGGTGAAGCGCTCGCCGGGCATGATCAGTGGAATACCCGGTGGGTACGGTACCAGCATCACGGCGGCGATGCGCCCCGGCAATTGATCGATGGGCACCGCCTCGACTTCGCCACGCACCAGTTGATCATAGGCATCGGCCGGTTTCATCGCGACTTCCGGCAGCACCGTGTACATGCGCTTGAGGTGCTTGGCCGTGGCGTTGCTGCGATAGCAGGCGTGCAGTTGGTCGCACAGGTCGCGCAACCCCATGCCTTGATACCGGGCCCCGTCCTGTTGCGCTACGCAGGGCAGGCAGGCGGCGAGGCTGACGTTGGCATCGTAGCTGCGCTTGAACTCCAGCAACTCGGTGAGCAAGGTGCTCCATTTGCCCTTGGTGATACCCATCGAGAACAGCACCAGGAACGAATACAGGCCGGTCTTCTCCACCACCAGGCCGCGTTCCCAGAGGAACTTGCTGACCACCGCCGCCGGGATCCCGCGCTCGCTCAATGCACCGCCGGCCGTCAGGCCGGGCATCACCAGGGTCACCTTGACCGGATCGAGCAGCACGTAGTCCTCGGCGATATCACCAAAACCGTGCCACTCGTCTTCGGGCAGCAACAGCCAGTCCGCGGTCGCGACCCGGTCGATGCCCGTCACCAGTGGCGGCTGCCAGATCGAGAACCACCAGTCATCGGCAGCAATGTGCTGGCGCAGGTTGGCCAGCGCCCGGCGAAAGCTCAGGGCCTCATCGAACATTTCCTGCAACAGCGAGCGTCCCGCCGGCCCCTCCATCATCGCCGACGCCACGTCCAGCGAGGCGATGATGCTGTACTGCGGCGACGTCGAGATGTGCATCATGAACGCTTCATTGAAGCGGTCGCGGTCCAGTTGCCGGGCACCACCATCCTGCACGTGAATCATCGAGGCTTGGCTGAAGGCCGCCAGCAGCTTGTGGGTCGAGTGGGTGGTGAACACCAGCGGGCTGTCGGCCGAGCGCGACGTGCCCATGCCGTAGCGCCCGGCGAAGAACTCGTGAAACGCCGCATAGGCGTACCAGGCCTCGTCGAAGTGCAGGACTTCGACGCTGTTGCCCAGGGTTTGCTTGATCAGCTCGGCGTTGTAGCAGAGGCCGTCGTAGGTCGAGTTGGTGACCACCGCCAGCTTGACTTTGGCGGCGCGGCCACGGGTCAGCGGGCTGGCGTCGATCTTGGCCTGGATCGATTCGTGGCTGAACTCGCTCAAGGGGATCGGGCCGATGATCCCCAGCTCGTTGCGCTCCGGGCACAGGTACAGCGGGATGGCGCCGGTCATGATGATCGAATGCAGCACCGACTTGTGGCAGTTGCGGTCCACCAGCACCAGGTCATCGCGGGCCACCATGGCCTGCCAGACGATCTTGTTGGCGGTGGACGTGCCATTGATCACAAAAAAGGTGTGATCGGCACCGAAGTTGCGCGCGGCCCGGGCTTCGGCCTCGGCCAGGGGGCCGGTGTGGTCGAGCAGCGAGCCGAGTTCGGGCACCGAGACCGAGAGGTCAGAACGCAGGGTGTTTTCCCCGAAAAACTGGTGGAAGGCCTGCCCGACCGGGCTCTTGTGATAGGCCACGCCCCCACCGTGCCCCGGGGTGTGCCAGGAATAGTTGGAGTCGGCGGTGTGCTGCACCAGGGCCTTGAAGAACGGCGGCAGCAAGCCATCCAGGTAGCTGCGGGCCGCCCGCGCCACCTGGCGTGCGAGAAAGGGCACGGTGTCTTCGAACAGATAAAGAATGCCACGCAACTGGTTGAGTTCGCTCATGGCGTCGGCGGGGGCGTTTTCCAGGGTGACCTGTTCGCCCAGGGCGAAAATCGGCAGGTTCGGTGCCCGGGCGCGGGCCACCCGGATCAACTCGGCCAGGTTCTGCAGCAGGTGGGTGTTTTCCCCCGCCCCCTCGGCGGCAATCAGCATGCACGCCAGGCCGTGGTGGGTCGAGGCAACCAGCCGCCCTTCCGCGTAATCCACCGCCGACACCACGCTGAAACCTTCCTGCTCCAGCTCCCTGGCAATACCCCGGACGCGGTCACCGGCCACCGTGTCGGCCTTGATGTCGCGGTGAACGATGAGGACCGGGAACTTCAAGTCTTTGTACATGGGGCTTGGCGTCCTGAGACGGCAGACCATGGTCTGCCAATACACTCAGGGTAGAGGGTTGCAGCCCATGTCGCGAGCGATGGGCCAGGTACATTCAATGATGGTGCCTGACATACCGCCATCGCTGGCAAGCCAGCTCCCACGGGGGAGCGCTAGATGCTTAGCCCTGGGCTTTGGCTTCGGCCAGTTGGGTCCACAGCGCGGGGGCGCCGGCGGACTTGGCGATGATTTCCAGGCGTGCGGCATGCTCGGCCAGTTCGGCTTCGCTGGCCCGAATGATCCGCGCCGGGGTGCGGTCCGCCGGCAGGCGGCGGATTTCACTGGCCTGGCTGCCTGTGCCATCGCCCGAACCATTGCCGTCAGAGGCATTGCCGGCCAGCGACAGACTGGTCTGGCCGCCGGTCATGGTCAGGTAAACGTCGGCCAGGATCTCGGAGTCGAGCAAGGCGCCGTGCAGTTCACGGCCGGAGTTGTCGACGCCGTAGCGTTTGCACAGGGCATCGAGGTTGTTGCGCTGGCCGGGGTGACGCTCCCGGGCCATCATCAGGGTGTCGAGGATCGAGCAGTGCTGGGTGATGTCCGCCCGGTCGTGCTGGCCCATCAGGGCAAATTCGTTGTTGATGAAACCAACGTCGAACGCCGCGTTATGGATGATCAGTTGGGCGCCCTTGATGAATTCAAAGAACTCATCGGCCACTTCAGCGAACCGCGGCTTGCCCACCAGGAATTCGTTGGTGATGCCGTGGACGCCAATCGCACCCTCGTCACTTTCCCGGTCGGGCTGCAAATAGACGTGGAAATGCCGGCCCGTCAGACGTCGACCGAGCAACTCGACGCAACCGATCTCGATGATCCGGTGCCCGTCGGTTACCGGCATGCCGGTGGTTTCGGTGTCGAGCACCACCATCCTCTGAGCCATCTATATACACCCCTTCTGCGTAGCATTTTGCGTAGGGCGGCGATCTTAACACAGAGCTGCAACCCACAGCCCGGTGGCAGACTGGCCGGCCTCAGCCCTGGTCGCCACCGCCCACCGGCATCACCAGCCCGGTGATGTAGGCCGCGGCGTCGGAGGCCAGGAACAGGATCGGCTCGACCTGTTCATCAATGGTGCCGTAGCGCTTCATCAGGGTGCTGTCCACCGTCTGGTCGACGATCTGCTGGTACCAGACCTTTTCCTGCGGGCTCTGCTCGACGCTGTTGCGCGGGATTCGCCGCGGTGGCGCTTCGGTGCCGCCGGGGGCCGTGGCATTGACCCGGATCCCGCGCCCGGCGGTCTCGAAGGCCAGGCACGCGGTCAGGGCATTGACCCCGCCCTTGGCTGCGCCGTAGGGCACCCGATTGACGCTGCGGGTGGCGATGGACGAGACGTTGACGATCGCCCCGCTGCCCTGCTCCAGCATGTACGGCAGTGCGGCATGACAGCACCACAGGGTCGGAAACAACGAGCGGCGGACTTCGGCCTCGATCTGCTGCGCCTCGTAATGCTCGAACGGCTTGGCCCAGATGGTGCCGCCGACATTGTTGATCAGGATGTCCAGGCGCCCGAAACGCTCGACCGCAGCCTGCATCAGCCGGTCGCACTCGGTGTAGTGTTCAAGGTCGGCCGTGAGGCTCAGGACTTCGCTGTGCGTGCCCAGTTGCTCCTGCAACTCGAAGACCAGCTCGGAGCGGTCGACCAGCACCAGGCGCGCGCCTTCAGCCGCCATGCGCTCGGCCACGCGACGCCCGATACCCTGGGCTGCGCCGGTGACCAGCGCGACTTTTTCGTGGAATCTGTGCATTTCAAATCCTCAGGACGGTGTGACGGGTCCCACAGGGGATGGGGTGGCTACCTGAGTCTGTCAGGCAGCACTCGCGGCAAATTTCTCGTAGTAGAAATTTGTCGGCGCTATGCCCTGCTCATGAATGTATTGGCTCACCGCCTCGACCATCGGCGGCGGACCACAGAGGTAGACGTCGACGTCGCCATCGTTCAAATGCTGGGGTTCGATGTGCTGGGTCACGTAGCCCTTGAGCGGATGGGTGCTGTGCGGGTTGGCCACGCAGGCGCTGAAGCTGAAATTGGGGATGCGTGCGGCAAAGGCTTGCAGGCGATCGAGCGCCACCAGGTCAAGATCGTTGGTCACCCCGTAGATCAGGTGCAACGGATGGGCGCTGCCCTGGTCGGCGATTTTTTCCAGCATCGCGGTGAAAGGCGCGAGCCCCGTGCCGCCCGCCAGCAGCAGCAACGGCCGCTGGATATCACGCAGGTAGAAACTGCCCAGGGGGCCTGCCAGGCTGATGCTGTCGCCGGCCTTGGCGATGCCGGTGAGGAAACTGCTCATCAAACCGCCCGGTACGTTGCGGATCAGGAAGCTGACCTCGCCGTCACGCTGCAACGAGCTGAACGAATAGGCACGGGTCTGCTCGCTGCCGGGAATGCCCAGGTTGACGTATTGCCCCGGCAGGAATGCCAGCTTGCTCAATGCCTCACCCTTGATCGACAGGGCGATGGTGCTGTCCGACAACTGTCGCACCTGGCTGATGGCGGCGCTGTAGCTGGCCTGCTGGGTGCGGCAGACATCGGACGAGGCCGGCACCCGCACCACGCAGTCGCTCTGGGCACGCATCTGGCAGGTCAGGACAAACCCCTGCTCCGCTTCCTCGGCCGTCAGCGCGTCTTCGATGTATTCCTCACCCAGGTCATAGCGCCCGGCCTCGGCAAAACACTTGCAGGTCCCGCAGGCGCCGTCGCGGCAGTCCAGCGGGATGTTGATGCCCTGGCGGTAGGCGGCATCGGCCACGGTTTCACCCGGGTGGGCGTCAACAAAGCGGGTGACGCCGTCTTCAAAATTCAAAGCAATGGAATGGGACATGAGCGCGGCCTCACAAATGGTAGACATCGATGACCTGGCGAACGTAATCGTTCTTCAGGATCACTTTCTTGGCCTTGATCAGCGGGCTGTCGCCGCGCACGTCGAGGGTGTAGAAGCTGCTGCCGAAATAGCTGTCGACGGTCTTGTAGCGAAAACTCAGGGTGTGCCAGTTGAAGCGCACCTTGCACAGACCGTCGTGCTGTTCGAGCAGCTCGATGTTGCTGATGTTGTGGGAGGTCCGGGTGTCCGGCACGCTGGCGCTGGAACGTTCGGTCTTGATCCGGAAGATGCGGTCTTCAAGGCCGGTGCGGTTGCCGTACCAGATCAGGGAAATTTCCCGCTGCGGGTCTTCGGTCAGTTCGTCGTTGTCGTCCCAGGACGGCATCCAGAAGCTGGCGTCGGCAGCGTACAGCTCCAGCCAGTTGTCCCAGTCCTTGTCGTCGAGGTAGCGCGCTTCGCGGTAGAGAAAATCGCGCACGCTGTCGTAGGTCACGCTCATGCCAGTTCCTCCACCTTGATCAACGCCGATTGCTCGGCATCCAACGCCTTGAGCATGGTCTGCTGCCAATACTTGTGCTGCAGCACGAACAGCCCTTCGTCTTCGGTGCGAACGCCACTGAGCAACGGGTGCAGGTCTATTTCCTTGGCTGCCTCGTCGGCGCCTTCGACCCAGTGTTCGGCGCCACGGGACATGTCGTTCCAGGCGCTGGTGCTGCCCTGGTAGCCCATCTGGCAGGAGCGGAACTCTTCCAGGTCGTCCGGGGTGGCCATGCCGCTGACGTTGAAGAAATCCTCGTACTGGCGGATCCGGCTCGAGCGCGCGGTGTCGCTCTCCCCTTTGGGGGCGATGCAGTAGATGGTGATTTCGGTGCGGTTGACCGAGATCGGCCGGGCAATGCGGATCTGCGAGCTGAACTGGTCCATCAGGTACACGTTGGGGTACAGGCACAGGTTGCGCGAGTTCTCGATCATCCAGTCGGCCCGCGCCTTGCCGAAGTCCCTGGCCAGTTCGTCACGGCGCTCGTACAGCGGACGGTCCTCGGGGTTGGACCAGCGGGTCCAGAGCAGCATGTGGCCCTTGTCGAAGGAGTAAAAGCCGCCGCCCTGCTTGGCCCAGGTGCCGGCGCTCATGGTCGGGTTCTCGTCACCGCATTCGCGCTGCTTGCGCTGGTTCTGGGTGGCCGCGTAGTTCCAGTGCACGGAGCTGACGTGGTAGCCGTCGGCGCCATTTTCCGCAGTGAGTTTCCAGTTGCCCTCGTAGAGGTAGCTGCTGGAGCCGCGCAGCACTTCCAGGCCGTCGGCGGACTGATCGACGATCATGTCGATGATCTTCGCCGATTCCCCCAGGTGCTCGACCAGCGGCACCACATCGGCCTTGAGGCTGCCGAACAGGAAGCCGCGGTAGGACTCGAAGCGCGCGACTTTGGTCAGGTCGTGGGAGCCTTCGCAATTGAAGCTGGCCGGGTAACCTGCCGCCGCGGGGTCCTTGACCTTGAGCAACTTGCCGGAGTTGTTGAAGGTCCAGCCGTGGAACGGACAGGTGTAGGACGACTTGTTGCCGGTCTTGTGGCGGCAGAGCATCGCCCCACGGTGGCTGCAGGCGTTGAGGAAGGCATTGAGCTCACCGTCCTTGTTGCGCGCGATGAAGATCGACTGGCGGCCCATGGTGGTGGTGTAGAAATCGTTTTTGTTGGGGATCTGGCTCTCGTGGGCCAGATACAGCCAGTTGCCCTCGAAAATGTGCTGCATTTCGAGATCGAACAGGCGCGGGTCGGTAAACATCTCGCGCTTGCAACGGAAAATACCCTGTTCTTTGTCGTCTTCGAGCAGGGAGTGAAGGTATTCGGGTCGCAGGGACATCGCCGCCGCCTCCATTGTTTTTATTCAGGCAAGGCTCATGCTAGAGCCGGTGCTGGAGGGGCAATAGCCATTGGCTGCAGATCACTATCCGTTTTGTGCAATTGCACCCATGGCGGTCAATGGCGGCGCTTGAGGGTATCGGAGGGTAACTCGCCGAACTGCTTGCGATAGCTCTCGGAAAACCGCCCCAGGTGCAGGAAGCCGTAGTCCATGGCCAGTTCGGTGACGTTGCGCACCGTGCAGGTGGGGTCGCTGAGGCAGGCGTTGACCCGCTCCAGCTTCTTCTGGCGGATGTAGTTTTTCGGCGTGGTGGCGGCATGGCGCTCGAACAGGCCATACAGCGAGCGCAGGCTGATGCGGGCCTGGCGCGCCAGCTCCTCGCTGCAGATGTCCTGCTTGAGATTGTGCTCGATGTAGTCGGCGATCAGCTCGAAACTCGAGGTCTGGGAACCGAGACCGGCGCGGCTGACGTTGGTTTTCATCAGGCTGAGCATCTTGCTGACGACGATCTGCGCGTAGTGTTCCTGGACCCGCGGCAGGCTCTCGGTGGCCTCGGCTTCCTGGCAGACCATGCCGAGCAAATTGACAAACCCTTCGAGTTCGGCCAGTTGGTAGCGGTTTTCGAGGAAGCGTACGCCCTGCCCCGGGTGCAGCCAGCGTTGCTCCTGGCAGACCGATTCCAGCAGGCTGGCGGGCATTTTCAGGATGAATTTTTCGCAGTCGTCGGAATACGTCAGGTCCACCGGATCGTCCGGGTTGATCAGCAGCAGCTCACCGGGGGCGAAGTAGTGTTCCTGGCGATGACCGCGCCACAGGCAGTTGCCCTTGAGCAGCACCTGCAGGTGAAAAATGGTCTCCAGCGCCGGTGAGGTCACCCGCACGCTGCCACCGTAACTGATCCGGCACAGGTCCAGGCTGGCGAATTTGCTGTGATTGAGACTGGCCTGCGGGCTGCCGCTCTTGGGCAGTCGGATGCAGTGGTTGCCCACGTGCTGATTGACGTAACCCGACACCGCGTAAGGGTCGGCCTGCGCAAAGACACTGCTGCGCTCACTCAAGAGATGCGCTTGCATAACCGGTCACTCTCATTGTTTTTATAGGCAATGGCGGGTCGCTGGCGCCCGCCTCAGGCAAATCAGGCCTGGCCATTCTATGCCAGTGACCACAATGCGAAAGACCACGAGATAAACGGTGGGTTATCTCGTGGTCGGGTGCCCGCGCGGATCAGTCCTCGAGTGCGCGAACCCGCTCATGACGCTGCTGCTCCTGGGGTTGGGCCGAGGGCTGCAGGGTGAAATCGAACTCGATTTCGGCAAACCGGCCACTCACACCATAGGCCGCGGCACGCTGCTGATCGTCGCTGAAGGTGATCTTGGCGATCAGTTCGTCGCGGGTGGCGTAGGCGAAGTCATCGTGCAGGTACTTGTCGCCATCCAGGTTGATCTGGGTGGTCAGGTGGCGATGGTCATCGGCCGAGATGAAGAAGTGGATGTGCGCCGGACGCTGGCCATGCCGGCCCAGTTGATCGAGCAGTTGCTGGGTCGGACCATCCGGTGGGCAGCCGTAGCCCGACGGCACGATGCTACGGAACCGATAGCGGCCGTCGGCATCGGTGACGATGCGCCGACGCAGGTTGAACTCCGACTGGCTGGCATCGAAGTACGAATAGGTGCCACCGGTGTTGGCGTGCCAGACGTCAACCACGGCCCCGGCCAATGGTGTGCCGTCGGTGTTCTTGACCTGGCCCTGCATGAACAGCACCACGCCCGGGTCGACGCCGTCATCCAGGCGTGCCTCAGCCTCGGACAGCGGTGCGCCGGCCACGTACAGCGGGCCTTCGATGGTCCGCGGAGTGCCGCCAGCCTTGCCGGCCTGCTCGTCTGCGGCGTCCATCAGCAGGTCCAGGTAGTGTTCCAGGCCCAGGCCGGCCACCAGCAAGCCAGCTTCCTGGCGGCTGCCCAGCACGTTGAGGTAGTTGACCGCTTTCCAGAACTCCTCCGGGGTCACGTTGAGGTCTTCGATGATGTTCACCGAGTCGCGCAGGATGCGGTAGACCAGGGCCTTGGCACGCGGGTTACCGTCATCGTTGAGCAGGCCGCTGGCTTCTTCGAGAAACTTCTGGGCCGTGGCAGTGTGGGAAATTCTGACGTTCATGATTGATCCTCATCTTGTATTTATTAGAGTACAGAACAGGCAACAGCGGCTCAGCGATCGTCCTCATGAATTGAGGAAGGATGCCTGCACATCGCGGTCACTTCGATAGCCATGTAGGGATACAGCGGCAATTGCATCAACAGATCGTGCAGTTCCTGCACGCTGTCGACGTCGAACACGCTGTAATTGGCGTACAACCCGGCGATGCGCCACAGGTGCCGCCACTTGCCCTGCTGCTGCAGGCGCTGGGCCAGGGCCTTCTCATCGGCCTTGAGTTGAGCGGCTTGCTCAGCGTGCATGTCGACCGGCAGGTTCACGGTCATTTTTACGTGGAACAGCATGCGCAACTCCTCAGGCTAAATGGTGGGCAGTGGAGCTCTTGTCGCGGCGGAAAAACGCCAGGCGCTCTTCGTCCAGGCTCAGGCCCAGGCCTGGCGCCGATGAAACGTGTAACTGGAAATCACGGTACACCAGCGGCTCGCTGAGGATGTCTTCGGTCAACAGCAGCGGGCCAAACAACTCGGTATCCCAACTCAGTTTGTTCAGGGTCAGGAACGCATGGGCCGAGGCCAGGGTACCGATCCCGCCTTCGAGCATGGTGCCACCGTACAGGCCGATGCCCGCGGCTTCGGCAATCGCCGCCGTGCGCAGCACCGCGCGGGGACCGCCATTCTTGGCGATCTTCAGGGCGAACACCGAGGCCGCGCCTTCGCGGGCCAGGTTGAACGCGTCCTCGACGCACTCAATCGATTCGTCCGCCATGATCGGCGCCGGGCTCATGGCGTTCAGGCGCACCATGCCGGAACGGTTGTTGCGCGAAATCGGCTGTTCGATCAGGTCGATGCCATTGCCGCCCAGAATCCGGCAGGCACGCAAGGCCACGGCTTCGTCCCAGGCCTGATTGACGTCGACCCGCACACTGGCGCGCTCGCCCAGGGCTTTTTTGATCGCGATGACGTGGGCCAGGTCACGGTCGACGTCACCGGCGCCGATCTTCAACTTGAAGATCCGGTGCCGACGCAGGTCGAGCATCTGCTCGGCCTCGGCGATGTCCCGGGCGGTATCGCCGCTGGCCAGGGTCCAGGCCACCGGCAGCGCGTCGCGCACCCGGCCACCGAGCAGTTCGCTGACCGCCAGGCCCAGGCGCTTGCCCTGGGCGTCGAGCAAGGCGGTTTCGATACCTGACTTGGCAAAGGTGTTGCCGCGAATGCTGCGCTCCAGGCGCAACATCGCCGCGTTGATATTGCGGCCATCCTGGCCCAGCAGCAGCGGAGTGAAATGCTGGTCGATGTTGGTCTTGATGCTGTCCGGGCTTTCATTGCCGTAGGCCAGGCCACCGATGGTGGTCGCCTCGCCTATCCCTTCGATACCGTCCTCGCAACGTACCCGGATGATCACCAGGGTCTGGTTCTGCAGGGTGTGCATCGCCAGCTTGTGCGGGCGAATGGTCGGCAGATCGACGATGATCGTCTCGATCGATTTAATGGCAGCAGCAAGCATGTCGATACCCGTCAGGTTCTTGAAGTTCTGGGATCGATTCTCGTACGGCTTTTTTTCGGGTTCCAATATAGAATTGGTCTTGATCGATACCTTAAAGGTATTAACCCCTGTAGACGGCGGAGGGCTCATGGAGCTGCGTCATTTGCGTTACTTCCAGGTGCTGGGGCAAACCCTGAATTTCACCCGCGCCGCCGAGCGCCTGCACATCGCCCAGCCGCCCCTGAGCCGGCAGATCCAGCAACTGGAAGATGAACTGGGGGTGGTGCTGCTCGAACGCGGACGGCCATTGCGCCTGACCGAGGCCGGACGATTTTTCCTCGAACACTCCACGGCGCTGCTCGAACAACTGCACAAGGTCTGCGACAACACCCGGCGCATCGGCCTGGGCGAGAAGACCTGGCTGGGCATCGGCTTTGCGCCTTCGACCTTGTATGGCGTGCTGCCGGAGCTGATTCGCCGCCTGCGCAGCAACGAAATCCTGGAACTGGAACTGGGGCTGTCAGAAATGACCACCCTGCAGCAGGTGCAGGCGCTCAAGGCCGGACGGATCGATGTCGGGTTCGGGCGGATTCGCATCGATGACCCGGCAATCCTCCAGACTGTGCTCAACGAAGACCGCCTGGTCGCTGCCCTCCCCGCCGGCCATCCGCTGCTGGCGCGGCCCATCAGCCTCACCGAGCTGGCCAACGAACCCTTTGTGCTGTACCCGGGCAATCCCCGGCCGAGCTACGCCGACCACGTGATCGCGCTGTTCGAATCCTACGGGGTCAGCATCAAGGTGGCGCAGTGGACCAACGAACTGCAAACGGCGATCGGCCTGGTGGGCGCAGGAATCGGCGTGACCCTGGTACCGGCGTCGGTGCAGTTGCTGCACCGCGACGACATCGGCTTCACCCCACTGCTGGAAAGCAACGCGACCTCCCCGATCATCCTCAGCCAGCGCATTGGCGATGTGTCGCCGGGGCTGAACCATTGCCTGCGGCTGATCGAGCAGTTGCGCAGCCCTTAATCGCTCGAGGCAAACCCGGTGGGAGCGAGTCGGACAGCGCTCCGTCTGCCCGCGATGGCAGTGTGTCAGGCGCCATAGATGTTGGCTGTACCGGCCTCATCGCGGGCAAGCCCACTCCCACAGGGATTTCGTGCGTTCGCGGATCTCGCATACACCCACAGGGGAAATCCATACACCCGTAAAAACAGGCCGGCCGGCAGGTCGCCGTGCTCTGGCTTTTGATCGCCCCATCGCAAGGAGGTGCAGCGCAGCAAACCGGAGGGCGATGCCCCCGAATGGATACCGTAGCGAGGGGCCGAACGTCAGGGCGGAACCCTAAGTCGCCATCACCGCAGCAACGGATATGCCCACAAAGCCAGGATCAAAAGATCGCAGCCTTCGGCAGCGCCTACAGCCCGCGTACTTCGTCGACGCCGCGGTTGGCCAATTGGTCGGCACGTTCGTTGCCCGGGTGGCCGATGTGCCCACGAACCCATTTCCAGGTCACGTTGTGGCGGTTGACCTGTTCGTCCAGCAGTCGCCACAGGTCAGCGTTTTTCACCGGCTCCTTGGCCGCGGTTTTCCAGCCGCGCTTTTTCCAGTTGACCATCCACTCGTTGATGCCCTTCATCACATACTGCGAGTCAGTCACCAGCAGCACGTCGCAGGAACGCTTGAGCTCCTCCAGGCCGCGAATCGCCCCCATCAGCTCCATGCGGTTGTTGGTGGTGTTGGCTTCGCCGCCCCAGAGTTCCTTTTCCACGCCCTTGCATATCAGCAGTGCGCCCCAGCCGCCGGGGCCAGGGTTGCCCTTGCAGGCGCCGTCGGTGAAGAGTTCTACGCTATCGCTCATGCCAATCTATCCAGAAAATGTCGGTGGCTTGCCGATCAACGACCGACAACGCCTGAGGCCGGGCAAGCCCGGCCGGGAAAATAATGAGGGTATTACGAATCGCTGTGGCGGCGGTTGACCTTGGCCATCGGCAGCGGGATCAGCTTGCCCATCGGTTCGCGGCGAACCTGGCGCACCGGGCGCAGGCCGACGACAATCTTGCGCGCCACTAATAAATAGAAGCCACCACCGGACACCTGCCAGTCTCCGGCCTTGCGCTCCCAACCGGCCAGGCGTGTTTGCCAGGCGGGGGATGCGAGCGGCGGACGATAGCACCCGAAGCGGCGTTTCTCCAGCGCGAAGCCCAGCAGGTTGAGCCAGTCGGCGACCCGTGACGACGATATGCAGCGTGCCTTGCGCAGCCCATCGTGGGCAAACACATGGCGCAGACCCCAGGTGCTCCAGGGATTGATGCCGATGATCAGCAAATGCCCGCCAGGCCGCACGGCACTGGCCGCTTCGCGCAGCAGGCCATGGGGCGACAGGCAAAAGTCCAGCCCGTGCTGCATCACCACCACGTCAGCGGCGTGCTCGCTCAGGGGCCAGGCCTGTTCTTCGCAGACGATTTCCACCCCCGGCAACGGTGCGCCCAGGCGCACATTGCGCTGCACCTGGGGCGCATTGGGTGGGGATTCGGCCGACGGGCCGTAGTGCACCAGGTAGCCACCAAAAAAGCGCCCCAACTCGTCTTCGAGCATGTGGCGCTCTTCATTCAGCAGCAATTGCCCCAAGGGACCGGACAACCACTCGCGGGCCGCGCTGATCAATGCCAGCCAGTCCGGATCAGCCTGAGCGAACGCTTTATCGGTCATTGCATTCTCCAATGCGCCAGGAAGCTCTAAGATGCACCAATGTTTTCCGCTTGGCGAATCCCGCGATGATACAGATCAGTGCTCTTCCCGCGTTCACCGACAACTACATCTGGTTGTTGCAGGATCATCGCAGCCAGTGCTGCGCGGTGGTCGATCCGGGCGATGCCGCGCCGGTCCAGGCCTGGCTGAGCAAACACCCGGGGTGGCGGTTGAGCGACATTCTGATTACCCACCATCACCATGATCACGTCGGCGGCGTCGAGCCCCTGAAGAAGGCCACGGGGGCGACAGTCTACGGCCCGGCCAGCGAAAACATTCCCGGGCGCGACGTGGCCCTGAATGACAACGATCAGGTCAACGTACTCGGTTGGGCGTTCGAGGTGTATGCGGTGCCTGGCCACACCCTGGGCCATATAGCCTATTACCACCATGGCCTGCTGTTCTGTGGCGACACCCTGTTCGCCGCCGGCTGCGGGCGCCTGTTCGAGGGCACGCCGCAGCAGATGCATGACTCTCTCAGCCACCTCGCCGCCCTGCCCGAGGACACCCTGGTGTATTGCACCCATGAGTACACCCTGAGCAACCTGCGTTTCGCCGTCGCGGTCGAGCCCGACAACCGGCACATAACCGAGCGATTCGAGAAAGTCTCCCAGTTACGCGAAGCTGGACGCATGTCGTTGCCTTCGACCCTGGCGCTGGAAAAGCTGACAAACCCGTTTCTGCGTACTGGCGTAACATCTGTTAAAGAAAAAATAGACGAACGGAACGGCCCCGATAACCGGGCGCCCAGTGAGGTTTTTGCGGCCCTGCGCGCATGGAAAGATAAGTTCTAAGCAGTGCCACCATAGGCCGAAAAATTCTGAATGGTTGACCGCACCCGGTGCGCTTTCTAGAATCGCCCGACATTTTTGCCCGGAACTTACTTCCAGCCAATGTCGTCATCTATTCGTAAATCCATCCATTCAGACGCATTGACCCGCTTGGCTCAAGCCATCGCGGTGGCTGTGTCCGCCACCTTGGCGGGCTGTAGCAGCACCAGTCAGTTGCCGCAAACCGACGCGGCCCATACCTTATCCGTACGCACCAAGCAAAAACCAATCTGGCTCAGCGAGAAGCCCACTCCGGAAATCCCCCAGGATGTCTGGGAGCGCATGCGCCAGGGCTTCCAGCTCCAAGATGGCCTGGGCGTCAACCCACGCATCGAGCAACAGCGCCTGTGGTTCGCCAGTAACCCGTCCTACCTGGAAAGCGCTGGCGAACGCGGCAGCCTGTACATTCATTACATCGTCGAGCGCCTCGAAGAGCGCAACATGCCGCTGGAACTGGCCCTGCTGCCAGTGATTGAAAGCTCCTACAACCCGATGGCCTATTCGCGTTCCCACGCCGTCGGCCTGTGGCAGTTCATTCCGTCCACCGGGCGCTACTTCAACCTGCGCCAGACCCGCTTCTACGATGGTCGTCGCGACATCACGGCCTCGACCACGGCGGCGTTGGACTATCTGACCAAACTGCACGACATGTTCAACGGCGACTGGCTGCTCGCCCTCGCGGCCTACAATTCCGGCGAAGGCACGGTCAGCCGGGCCATCGAGCGCAACGAAAAGCTCGGTCTGCCCACTGACTACTGGAACCTGCCGCTGCCGTCGGAAACCCAGGCCTACGTGCCCAAGCTGCTGGCCCTCTCGCAAGTGGTGCTGGCACCTGAAGCCTATGGCGTGAACCTCAACCCGATCGCCAACGAACCCTACTTCGAAGTCGTCGAGATCAACCAGCGCATGGACCTGTCCAAGGTTGCCGCGGTGGCCAACATCGACGAAGACGAGCTGTTCCAGCTCAACCCGGCCTTCAAGCAACGCACCACCATCGACGGCCCCCAGCACCTGCTGGTGCCGACGTCCAAGGCGCAACTGCTGACGGCCAGCCTGTCGACCATGAAACCCGAAGAGCTGATCAGCAAGCGTTCGCTCAAGCCGGTGTTCGAAGGGGCCGACAGCCCGGCGCTCGCCACCGCCAAGCGTAACTACCGGGTCAAACGTGGCGACAACCTGACGTCCATCGCCAAGGCCAACCGGGTCAACGTCAAGGACCTGCAACGCTGGAACAACCTGACCGGCAAGAGCCTCAAGGCTGGCCAGACCCTGGTCATGCAGGACACCCGCAAGCGCAGCAACGGCCGCACCACCACGGTGCTGGCTGCCAACACCAAGAAGCAGACCCAGTACAAGGTCAAGCAAGGCGACTCGTTGTACATGGTGGCCAAGCGCTTCAACGTCGAGATGCAACACCTCAAGCGCTGGAACCCGCGCGTTGGCCAGGCACTCAAGCCCGGGCAGATGCTGACGGTCTCCTCCCCACGCTGATCCTGCCTTGCCGGCGATGGTCGCCAACGATGACGCGTACATCCTGAATCACCGCGTTGTTCTTCAGTGCATCGCTGGCAAGCCAGCTCCCACAGTTTCTGCCGCAAACCTTGTGGGAGCCGGCTTGCCGGCGATGGTGGCCCGTGTTGCGTGGGAGAACCTTGAACCCTACCTTTTTCCTGCCCATACAAGCTGTTACTGTACGAACCATGTAGCCCAAGCCGCCTGGATCGGATCTCTGACTTGAAGCGTCCCCTGCCCCTGTTCCTGATCAGTCTGGCCTTGAGCTTCCCCGCATGCGCAACGATCAGCGAAAGCCATGGTTATGCGCAGTTCGGCACACTCAAGTACCCGACACGTTTCACCCACTTCGACTGGGTAAACCCGCAAGCGCCCAAGGGCGGTACCTTGCGGCTCATGGCCTTTGGCACGTTCGATACCCTCAACCCCTACACCTTCAAGGGCACCAGCCCGGTCGCCACGGCCAACTTCCTGCAGTACGGCATCAACGAGCTGAACGAGCCGTTGATGGTCGGCACCGGCCAGTACGCGCCATCAGGGGATGAGCCGGCTTCCAGCTACGGCTTGATCGCCCAGTCCGTCGAATACAGCGAGGACCGCAGCTGGGTGGTGTTCAATCTGCGGCCCGAAGCGCGTTTTCACGATGGCCAACCGATTACCGCCCGGGATGTGGCCTTTTCTTACCGACTGCTGCTCAAGGAAGGCCATCCGCGCTACCGCACCAGCCTCCAGGAAGTGCAGCGGGTGGATATCCTCAACCCGCTGCGCATCCGCTTCGTGTTCAAGCGCGCGGGCAACCCGTTGCTGATCCTGCGCCTGGGCGAGCTGCCGGTCTTGCCCCAGCATTACTGGAAAGGTCGCGATTTCAAGGCCACCACCTTCCAGGCGCCACTGGGCAGCGGGCCGTACCGCATCACCCGGGTGTCGCCAGGCCGGCAGCTGCTGTTCGAGCGAGTGAAGGATTACTGGGGCAAGGACTTGCCGGTCAATCGCGGCAAATACAACTACGATCGCGTGGAAGTCGAGTTCTATCGCGACAGCACCGTGGCGTTCGAAGCCTTCAAGGCCGGTGAGTTCGACATCTACATCGAGCACCAGGCGAAAAACTGGGCCAATGCCTACACCTTTCCCGCCGTACGCCGCGGCGACGTGATCAAGGCCCAGATCGAGCACCAGATACCGACCCAGACCCAGGGCCTGTTCATGAACACCCGGCGTGCCACGTTCGCCGACGCCAAGGTGCGCCAAGCCCTGGGCCTGATGTTCGACTTCGAGTGGACCAATCGCACCCTGTTCAGCGGCGCCTACAAACGGGCCATGAGTTTCTACCCCAACAGTGAGTTCGCCGCCACCGGCCTGCCGTTAGGCCACGAGTGGCTGATGCTCTCGCCCTACCGCGAGCAGTTGCCCGCCAAGCTGTTCACCGTGCCCTTCAGCCTGCCCCAGACCGATGGCCGCGGGATTCCCCGCGACACCCTGCGCCAGGCCCTGGGCCTGCTCGCCGAGGCCGGCTGGACGCTCAACGGCCAGCGCCTGCTGAACGCCGCCGGCCAACCGCTGCGCCTGGAGATCCTGCTGGTCAATCCGAACCTGGAACGCATTCTCCAGCCCTACACCGAAAACCTCGCCAGCATCGGCATCGACGCCAGCCTGCGCACCGTCGACCGGGCCCAGTACAAGCAGCGCCTGGACCAGTTCGATTTCGACATGATCCTGATGACCCTCGACCAGACCCTGAGCCCGGGCCTGGAGCAGTGGCAGTACTTCCACTCCAGCCAGGCCAAGGTCAAGGGCAGCAAGAATTACGCCGGCGTGGCCAACCCGGTGGTCGACCACCTGCTGGAGCAACTGCTGGCCGCCCAATCCCGTGACGCGCAAGTGGCCGCCGGCAAGGCCCTGGACCGGGTACTGCTGTGGCAGCACTACATCATTCCCAACTGGTACATCAATTTTCATCGCCTGGCGTACCGCAACCGGTTCGCCTTCGTCACCACGCCGCCCTACACGCTGGGGCTCAACGCCGGGTGGCTGAAGACTTCGGAGAAAGCCCAATGATGCCTTTGCGTACCCTGCTGGGCCTGGTCTTCGCAGGACTGGCCTGCGTCGCCCAAGCGGCCCCGCAACATGCCTTGACCCTGTACAACGAGCCGCCCAAGTACCCCGCTGACTTCAAGCACTTTGCCTACGTCAATCCCGACGCGCCCAAGGGCGGGATCTTCCGCCAGGCCGGATTCGGCGGCTTCGACAGCCTCAACCCCTTCATCAGCAAGGGCGTACCGGCCGACAATATCGACCTGATCTACGACACCCTGGCCCGCCAGAGCCTGGATGAACCCTTCACCGAGTACGGCCTGCTGGCCGGCAAGATCGAAAAAGCCCCGGACAACAGCTGGGTGCGTTACTACCTGCGCCCCGAGGCCCGCTTCCATGACGGCCATCCCGTGCGCGCCGAGGACGTGGTGTTCAGCTTCCAGACCCTGATCAAGGACGGCGCACCCTTGTACCGCGGCTACTACGGCGACGTGGCCGAGGTGATCGCCGAAGACCCGCTGCGGGTGCTGTTCAAGTTCAAGCACAACAATAACCGCGAGTTGCCACTGATCCTCGGCCAACTGCCGGTGCTGCCCAAGCACTGGTGGCAAAACCGCGATTTCAGCAAGGGCAACCTGGAAGCGCCGCTGGGCAGCGGCCCGTACCAGGTCGGCGAGGTCAAGGCCGGGCGCTCGATCCGTTATCAGCGGGTCAAGGACTACTGGGGCAAAGACCTGCCGATCAACCGCGGCTTCTACAATTTCGACACCCTGAGCACCGACTACTACCGTGACAACACGGTGGCGCTGGAGGCACTCAAGGCTGGCCAGTTCGATTACTGGCTGGAGATGACCGCCAAGAACTGGGCCAACGCCTACAACATTCCCGCCGTCACCGAGGGTCGCCTGATCAAAGAGCAGATCCCCAACGGCAACCCCACCGGCATGCAAGGTTTCGTCTACAACCTGCGCCGCCCGCTGTTCCAGGACGTGCGGGTGCGCCAGGCCCTGAGCCTGCTGCTGGACTTCGAATGGACCAATAAACAGCTGTTCAACGGTGCCTACGTGCGCACCCGCAGTTACTTCGAAAACTCGGAAATGGCTGCCAGCGGCCTGCCAGATGCCGAGCAACTGGCGATCCTCGAACCCTTGCGCGGCAAGATCCCCGACCCTGTGTTTAGCCAGGCCTTCGAAAACTCGGTGTGTGACGGCAGCGGCATGATCCGCGCCCAGCAGCGTCAGGCCTACCAACTGTTGCAGGAAGCCGGCTGGCGCATCGTCGACGACAAAATGGTCGACACCACCGGCAAGCCGGTGAGCATCGAGTTCCTGTTGGCCCAGACTGAGTTCGAGCGGGTCCTGCTGCCGTTCAAGCGCAACCTCAGCGACCTGGGGATCGAGCTGGTGATCCGCCGGGTCGACGTCTCCCAGTACATCACCCGGGTGCGTTCGCGGGACTTCGACATGGTGGTTGGCAGCTTCCCGCAGTCCAACTCACCGGGCAACGAACAGCGCGAATTCTGGAAATCGGAAAGTGCCGACAGGCCGGGCAGCCGCAACACCATCGGCCTGAAGGACCCGGCCATCGACCAACTGGTGGAGGAACTGATCAACGCCGACTCGCGCCAAAGCCTGGTGGCCCACGCCAGGGCGCTCGACAGAGTGCTGCAATGGGGCTATTACGTGATCCCCAACTGGCACATCAAGACTTGGCGCGTGGCCTACTGGAACCACATCGGCCACCCCGAGGTTTCGCCGGCCTACGACATAGGCATCAACACCTGGTGGATCAAGCCCGATGCCAAGCCCGCAATCGAGGTGCTGACCAACGAGCAAGCCGACCCTGCAGGCGTGGAGCAATAAGATGCTGGCGTACATATTACGGCGACTGTTGCTGATCATCCCGACCCTGTTCGGCATCCTGTTGATCAACTTCGTGATCATCCAGGCGGCCCCCGGCGGCCCGGTGGAACAAATGATCGCCAAGCTCGAAGGCTTCGAAGGCGCCACCAGCCGTATTGCCGGTGGCGGCGCGGAAGTCTCGGTGGCCGGTTCCAGCTACCGCGGTGCCCAGGGCCTGGACCCGGCGCTGATCAAGGAAATCGAGCACATGTACGGCTTCGACAAGTCGGCGCCGGAACGCTTGTGGATCATGATCAAGAACTACGCCCGCCTGGATTTCGGCGAAAGCTTCTTTCGCGACGCCAAGGTCATCGACCTGATCAAGGAAAAGATGCCGGTGTCGATCTCCCTCGGGCTGTGGAGCACCCTGATCATGTACCTGGTGTCGATCCCGCTGGGGATCGCCAAGGCCACCCGCCACGGCAGCCACTTCGATGTCTGGACCAGCTCGGCGATCATCGTCGGTTACGCGATCCCGGCGTTCCTGTTTGCCATTCTGCTGATCGTGGTGTTCGCCGGGGGCAGTTACCTGGACTGGTTCCCCTTGCGTGGGCTGACCTCGAACAACTTCGACGAATTGAGCTGGAGTGGCAAGATCCTCGACTACTTCTGGCACCTGGCGCTGCCCGTCACGGCGCTGGTGATCGGTAACTTCGCGACCATGACCCTGCTGACCAAAAACAGTTTTCTCGACGAAATCAACAAACAGTATGTGGTCACGGCCCGGGCCAAGGGCCTGACCCGTCATCGGGTGCTCTACGGCCACGTGTTCCGCAACGCCATGCTGCTGGTGATCGCCGGATTCCCCTCGGCCTTTATCGGCATCTTCTTCACCGGCTCCCTGCTGGTGGAGGTGATCTTCTCCCTCGATGGTCTCGGCTTGATGAGTTTCGAGGCGGCGATCAACCGCGACTACCCAGTGGTCTTCGGCACGCTGTTCATCTTCACCTTGCTCGGCCTGGTGGTGAAACTGATCGGCGACCTCACCTACACCCTGGTCGATCCGCGCATCGACTTCGAAACCCGGGAGCATTGAGATGAACCTGTCCCCTCTCAACCGCCGCCGTTTCGAACTGTTCAAGGCCAACAAGCGTGGCTGGTGGTCGCTGTGGCTGTTCCTGATCCTGTTTGGCCTGAGCCTGGGCGCCGAACTGATTGCCAACGACAAGCCGCTGGCGGTTCGCTACGACGGCGAATGGTACTTCCCGGCACTCAAGCGCTACCCGGAGACCACCTTCGGCGGCGAATTCCCGCTGGAAGCCAACTACAAGAGCCCCTACATCCGCGAACTGCTCAAGGCCAAGGACGCCTGGACCCTGTGGGCACCGATCCCCTTCGGCTACCAGAGCATCAACTACGACCTGAAAGTCCCAGCCCCGGCCCCGCCCTCGGCGGATAACCTGCTGGGCACCGACGATCAGGGCCGGGACGTGCTCGCGCGGGTGATCTATGGCTTTCGGGTGTCGGTGCTGTTCGCCCTGACCCTGACCGTGCTCAGTTCAATCATCGGCGTCATCGCCGGGGCCCTGCAGGGTTTTTATGGCGGCTGGGTCGACCTGGCGGGCCAGCGCTTCCTGGAAATCTGGTCGGGCCTGCCAGTGCTGTACCTGCTGATCATTCTCGCCAGCTTCGTGCAGCCCAATTTCTGGTGGCTGCTGGGGATCATGCTGCTGTTTTCCTGGATGAGCCTGGTGGACGTGGTGCGCGCCGAGTTCCTGCGCGGGCGCAACCTGGAATACGTGCGCGCCGCCCGGGCGCTGGGCATGCAGGACGGGGCGATCATGTTTCGCCATATCCTGCCCAACGCCATGGTCTCGACCATGACCTTCATGCCCTTCATTCTCACGGGCGCCATCGGCACCCTCACCGCCCTGGACTTCCTCGGCTTTGGCCTGCCGCCCGGCGCCCCATCCCTGGGTGAACTGGTGGCCCAGGGCAAATCCAACCTGCAGGCACCCTGGCTGGGCATCAGTGCCTTTGCCGTGCTGGCGGTGATGCTCAGCCTGCTGGTGTTTATCGGCGAGTCCGCTCGCGATGCCTTCGACCCGAGGAAGTGATATGAATCAGGACAATCTGATCGAAGTGCGCGACCTGAGTGTCGAGTTCGTGGTGGGCGAGCATCAGCAGCGGGTGGTGCAAGGCGTCAGCTTCGACATCAAGCGTGGGGAAACCCTGGCCCTGGTGGGCGAAAGCGGTTCGGGCAAGTCGGTCACGGCGCACTCGATCCTGCGCCTGCTGCCCTACCCCCTGGCCCGTCACCCCACGGGGACCATCCAGTACGCCGGGCATGACCTGCTGAGCCTGAAAGAGAAAACCATCCGCCACATCCGCGGCAACCGGATCGCGATGATCTTCCAGGAGCCCATGACCTCGCTGAACCCGCTGCACAGCATCGAGAAGCAGATCAACGAAGTGCTGGGGATCCACAAGGGCCTGACCGGCAAGGTCGCGACCCGGCGCACCCTGGAACTGCTGGAGCTGGTGGGCATCCCCGAGCCACACAAGCGCCTCAAGGCCCTGCCCCACGAATTGTCCGGCGGCCAGCGCCAGCGGGTGATGATCGCCATGGCCCTGGCCAACGAGCCGGAACTGCTGATCGCCGACGAACCGACCACCGCGCTGGATGTCACCGTGCAGCTGAAAATCCTCGAGTTGCTCAAGGAGTTGCAGGCGCGCCTGGGCATGGCGCTGCTGCTGATCAGCCACGATTTGAACCTGGTGCAAAGAATTGCGCATCGGGTATGTGTCATGCAGCGCGGTTGCATCGTCGAACAGGCATCCTGCGCAGAATTGTTTCGCGCGCCCCAGCATCCGTACACCCGTGAGCTGTTGGCCGCGGAGCCCAGCGGGCGGCCTGCAACCAATGAAATCGGGCCACCGCTGCTGCAAGTCGAGGACCTGAAAGTCTGGTTCCCGATCAAGAAAGGCTTCTTGCGCAAGACGGTCGATTACGTAAAAGCGGTGGACGGCATCAACTTCAGCCTGCCCCAGGGCCAGACCCTGGGTATCGTCGGCGAGAGTGGTTCGGGGAAATCGACCCTGGGTCTGGCAATTTTGCGTCTGATCGCCAGCAAAGGTGCGATCCGCTTTGAAGGCAAACAGCTGGACGGCTTGACGCAGCAACAGGTCAGGCCGCTGCGGCGGGAGATGCAGGTGGTCTTCCAGGACCCCTTCGGCAGCCTGAGCCCACGCATGTGCGTGAGCCAGATCGTCGGCGAAGGCTTGCAGATCCACAAGATCGGTACGCAAGCCGAACAGGAGCTGGCTATCATTGCAGCCCTTGAGGAGGTAGGACTGGATCCGGCAACCCGGCACCGCTACCCCCACGAATTTTCCGGCGGGCAACGGCAAAGAATCGCTATTGCCCGAGCTTTAGTGCTAAAACCGGCGTTGATTTTGCTGGACGAGCCGACTTCGGCTCTGGACCGCACCGTGCAACGCCAAGTGGTTGAACTGCTGCGCAGACTGCAGAGCAAGTACAACCTGACGTATCTGTTTATCAGCCATGACCTGGCTGTGGTGAAAGCGCTGAGCCACCAGTTGATGGTGGTCAAGCATGGCCAAGTGGTCGAACAGGGAGACGCGCAAGGTATCTTTGCCGCCCCCCAACATCCGTATACACAGCAGTTGCTGGAAGCCGCTTTCCTGGCACCAGCCACTGCGCAATAACCTGAAAGAGGAGCAACACATGGGTTTTCTCGCCGGTAAGCGCGTACTGATCGTCGGTGTCGCCAGCAAGCTGTCCATCGCATCCGGCATCGCTGCCGCCATGCATCGCGAGGGCGCTGAGCTTGCCTTCACTTATCAGAACGACAAACTCAAGGGTCGCGTCGAAGAGTTCGCACAAGGCTGGGGCTCGAGCCCTGAGCTGTGCTTCCCGTGCGACGTGGCCAGCGACGAAGAAATCGCCAAGGTCTTCGAAGCACTGAGCAAGAAGTGGGACGGCCTGGACTGCATCGTGCACTCCGTCGGCTTCGCCCCGGGCGACCAACTGGACGGCGACTTCACCGAAGCCACCACCCGTGACGGTTTCCGCATTGCCCACGACATCAGCGCCTACAGCTTCGTGGCCCTGGCCAAGGCCGGTCGCGAAATGATGAAAGGCCGCAACGGCAGCCTGCTGACCCTGTCCTACCTGGGCGCCGAGCGCACCATGCCGAACTACAACGTGATGGGCATGGCCAAGGCTTCCCTGGAAGCAGGCGTACGTTACCTGGCCGGCTCCCTGGGCCCGGACGGCACCCGCGTCAACTGCGTATCGGCTGGCCCGATCCGCACCCTGGCCGCTTCCGGCATCAAGAACTTCCGCAAGATGCTGGCCGCCAACGAAGCGCAAACCCCGCTGCGTCGTAACGTCACCATCGACGAAGTCGGCAACGCCGGCGCGTTCCTGTGCTCGGACCTGGCGTCCGGCATCAGCGGCGAAATCATGTACGTGGACGGCGGCTTCAACACCACCGCCATGGGCAACATCGAAGAGTAATCTTCGCGTTGCAACAAAAAACCCGCCGATTTCGGCGGGTTTTTTTATACCCTGGACGGCGCCCCTACCGCTTGGCAATCGCCGCCGAGGCCGCCAGCATCGCCCGCAACAACACTGCACACCCAGCCGCCAGGTCCTCTGGCGTGGCATTTTCGATTTCGTTGTGACTGATGCCGCCCTCGCACGGCACGAAGATCATCCCGGCCGGGCCCAGTTCGGCGAGGAAGATCGCGTCATGCCCCGCGCCACTGACGATGTCCATATGGGACAGGCCCAAGCCCTGGGCCGCGCCACGCACCGCCTCGACACAACCCTGGTCGAAGTACAACGGTGGGAAATCGGCGGTCGGCGTCAGCTCATAGGTCAGGCCGTGCTCCTGGCAGGTGCTGTCGATCACCTGGCGCACCTCGGCGATCATCGAGTCCAGGCGCGCCGGCTGCAGATGCCGGAAGTCCAGGGTCATGCGCACTTCGCCGGGAATCACGTTGCGCGACCCCGGGTAGGCTTGCAGGCAACCGACGGTGCCACAGGCGTGGGGCTGATGCCCCAGGGCCGCGCGGTTGACCGCCCCGACTATCACGGCGGCGCCCACCAGGGCGTCCTTGCGCAGGTGCATCGGCGTCGGCCCGGCGTGGGCCTCGACACCGCGCAGCTTGAGGTCGAACCACTTCTGCCCCAGCGCCCCCATCACCACGCCGATGGTCTTGCGCTCATCCTCCAGGATCGGCCCTTGCTCGATGTGCGCTTCAAAGTAGGCCCCCACCGCATGCCCGCTGACCTGGCGCGGCCCGGCATACCCGATGGCATTGAGGGCTTCACCGACGGTCACCCCCTCGGCATCGACCTTGGCCAGGGTTTCTTCCAGGGTGAACTTGTTGGCAAACACCCCGGACCCCATCATGCACGGGGCAAAACGCGAGCCCTCTTCGTTGGTCCAGACCACCACCTCCAGTGGCGCCTCGGTCTCCACCCCCAGGTCGTTGAGCGTACGCAGCACTTCGACCCCAGCCAGCACGCCAAAGCAGCCGTCGAACTTACCGCCGGTGGGTTGAGTGTCGATGTGGCTGCCGGTCATCACCGGTGGCAAGTCCGGGTTACGCCCCGGGCGCCGGGCAAAAATGTTGCCGACGGCATCGATGCTCACGCTGCACCCGGCTTCTTCGCACCAGCGCACAAAAATGTCCCGGGCCTGGCGGTCAAGGTCGGTCAGGGCCAGGCGACAGACGCCGCCCTTGACCGTGGCACCGAGCCGGGCCAGTTCCATGAGCGACTGCCACAGGCGGTCGCGATTGATGTGTTGATGGCTCGATTGCAGAATGTCTACGGCCGCGTTCATGGGGATCTCCTCAGGCTGTTATTGTTTTACCAGGCGCCAGATAGACATCGCGGGCAAGCCCGTGATGGGGCCTGCCGTCATACCGCCGATTTCGCAGTGGAAGCGTCGGGCCGCATCGAACACAACCCATAGTAAATCAGGCCACCCAGGGCCGAACCGGTGAACCAGCCGTAGCTGTAGAACCAACTGAACGCATCGCTGCCCAAGGACAGCAGGGTCAGCGCCACCGGTACGCCGAACGCGATGAAGCCGAACCAGTTCCACGCCGGGTACACGTCATCGCGGTACAGCCCCGCCAGGTCCAGTTGCTGTTTCTTGATCAGGAAATAGTCCACCACCATGATCCCGGCGATCGGGCCGAGCAGGCTTGAATAACCCAGCAGCCAGTTGGAATACACCGACTCCAGGCTGATTTCGGAGGCAATCCAGCCCAGTTTTTTCAGCAGTTCATGCCCCATCAGGGCCAGGCCCACCAGCCCGGTGAGCATCACCGCCATGGTCCGGTTGATCAGCTTGGGGGCCAGGTTCTGAAAGTCGTTGGTCGGCGACACAATGTTCGCCGCGGTGTTGGTGGACAAGGTGGCAATGATGATCAAGGCCATGGCCAGCGCAACCCAGAGCGGGCTCTGGATGTGACCGATGAGGGTCACTGGGTCGGACACCGTCACCCCGACCAGTTTTTCCGAGGCGGCGGTCATCACCACGCCCAGGGCGGCAAACAGGAACATGGTCAACGGCAGGCCGATGATCTGCCCGACGATCTGGTCCTTCTGGCTTTTTGCGTAGCGGCTGAAATCCGGAATGTTCAACGACAGGGTGGCCCAGAAGCCGACCATCGCGGTCAAGCCGGCAAAAAAGTAACTCCAGACGCTGACGCCTTCCGGACGCTTGGGCGGCTGCGCCAGCAACTCGGTCATGGAAACGTTCGGCATGGCCCATACCAGCAGTCCCAGCCCGACCAGCACCAACAGCGGCGCCGACAGGGTCTCCAGCCATTTGATCGACTCGGCACCGCGCAGCACCACCCACAGGTTCAGGGCCCAGAACACCATGAAGCCAATGACCTCGCCGGTGCCACCGAGGGATTTCCAACCCTCGAAGATCGAGCCCAGAAACAGGTGGATCGCCAGCCCACCGAACAGGGTCTGGATGCCGAACCAGCCACAGGCCACCAGGGCGCGGATCAGACAGGGCACGTTGGAGCCGATGACCCCGAAGGAAGACCGCAGCAACACCGGGAACGGGATGCCGTACTTGGTCCCGGCAAAGGCATTGAGGGTCAGCGGAATCAGGACGATGACGTTGGCCAGCAGGATCGCCATCAGCGCTTCGCCGACACTCAGGCCGAAATACGCCGTCAGCACCCCGCCCAGGGTGTAGGTCGGCACGCAGATCGACATGCCGACCCACAGGGCGGTGATATGCCATTTGTTCCAGGTGCGTTCGTGCACCTTCGTCGGGGCAATGTCGTGGTTGTACCTGGGGCTGTCGAGGACGTCACTGCCGGCCTCCAGTTCATACAACCCGTCGCGCTCGGTGACCTGGGATCTGTTCTGTTGCATGGCCGCTCCACTGTTCTTTTGATTATTTTGCTCATCGGGCTGGCCAACGGAGTGTCCGCGGGCCTGACGATGGCCGGAGATCTGACGACTTTTACCGACCGACCAAGGTGTCAGCGGCGGCAATCAATAAGCGTGCCGCCGACGCTGCCGGGCCTGGGTGCGGATCAGTAAAATCCATGTAAACAACTGATATCAATTCGTTTTTATTTCCAGAACTATCCTGTCTGCGACAACCTGCCTGCACATTCAGGCTAAAGGCCAGGCAAGTTGTCCAACCCGTCAGGAGTCATTCTGGTGCACTACATTTATAGATGAATTTTTCATTCGCCACAGGCAGACCTCAAATGGCTGATTTCACATGACAAATCTCGACCATATTGGGTTCCTGTCAAGTGCGTCAAAATGGTGAGCGGGCGCACCAATATGCGGATCTCTACTTTTATTCCTTTATATTCAATACGTTAACGTTGATATAAGCATATAAAAAATATTCTTGCTCAATCCTGTAACTCCAGCTAGCGTTTAATCCTGACAGTGCTGACAGGAATATAACTTCCTTAGCCTGCTACATATAAAACACTTAGAACCGGCACAAGCCGGTCTTGCCTGCGAGGAACTCGGAATGTCTCTGTTGATCCGTGGCGCCACTGTTATTACCCATGATGAAAGTTACCGCGCCGATGTCCTCTGCGCCGACGGTGTAATCAAAGCCATCGGTAACAACCTGGAGGTTCCCGCAGGCTGCGAAGTGCTCGACGGCAGCGGCCAGTACCTGATGCCCGGCGGGATCGATCCCCATACCCACATGCAACTGCCCTTCATGGGCACCGTGGCCAGCGAAGACTTCTACAGCGGCACCGCCGCGGGCCTTGCCGGGGGCACCACCTCGATCATCGACTTCGTGATTCCCAACCCCCAGCAGTCCCTGCTCGACGCTTTTGACCAATGGCGCGGTTGGGCCGAGAAGTCCGCCGCAGACTACGGCTTCCATGTCGCCATCACCTGGTGGAGCGAACAGGTCCGCGAGGAAATGGCCGAGCTGGTCAGCCAGCACGGGGTCAACAGCTTCAAGCACTTCATGGCCTACAAGAACGCCATCATGGCCGCCGACGACACCCTGGTCGCCAGCTTCGAACGCTGCCTGGAACTCGGTGCCGTGCCGACCGTGCATGCGGAAAACGGCGAGTTGGTCTATCACCTGCAACGCAAGTTGATGGCCCAGGGCATGACCGGCCCAGAAGCACACCCGCTGTCGCGGCCGTCACAAGTCGAGGGCGAGGCGGCGAGCCGGGCAATCCGCATCGCCGAAACCCTCGGCACGCCGCTGTACCTGGTCCACGTCTCGACCAAGGAAGCCCTGGACGAAATCACCTACGCCCGCAGCAAGGGACAACCGGTCTACGGTGAAGTCCTGGCCGGGCACCTGCTGCTGGACGACAGCGTCTACCAGCACCCGGACTGGCACACCGCTGCCGGCTATGTGATGAGCCCGCCCTTCCGTCCCCGCGGCCACCAAGAGGCGCTCTGGCACGGCCTGCAATCGGGCAACCTGCACACCACCGCCACTGACCACTGCTGTTTCTGCGCCGATCAGAAAGCCGCCGGCCGCGACGACTTCAGCAAGATCCCCAATGGCACGGCCGGCATCGAAGACCGCATGGCGGTGCTCTGGGATGAAGGCGTCAACAGCGGGCGCCTGTCGATGCAGGAGTTCGTGGCGCTGACTTCCACCAACACCGCGAAGATCTTCAACCTCTACCCCCGCAAAGGCGCGATCCGCGTCGGCGCCGACGCCGACCTGGTGCTGTGGGACCCACAAGGCACTCGCACCATCTCGGCCAAGACCCATCACCAGCAAGTCGACTTCAACATCTTCGAAGGCAAGACCGTACGCGGCATTCCCAGCCATACCGTCAGCCAGGGTCGACTGGTCTGGGCCGACGGCGACCTGCGTGCCGAACGGGGTGCCGGGCGCTACATCGAGCGTCCAGCCTATCCGGCGGTGTTCGACCTGCTGAGCAAGCGCGCCGAATTGCACAAGCCGGTGGCGGTGAAACGCTGAGATCGAGGCCTTCGCGAGCAGGCCCGCACAAGTCATACAAAAACCAATGCCCGTCAGAGGCAAACCCTCAAATAACCATGAGGCCAAGACCGTGATCAATTCCCTGAACCACTTGCCCCATCCCCATGAGGATGGCGCCACCCTCGCCGGCCACTTCAGCGACCTGGCCCCGCCCCTCACCGCGCGCCAGGCCGAAGTCGAAGCCTCGCGTTGCCTGTATTGCTACGACGCCCCCTGCGTCAACGCCTGCCCCAGCGAGATCGACATCCCTTCCTTCATCCGCAACATCCACCAGGACAACGTCCAGGGCGCCGCGCAGAAAATCCTTTCGGCGAACATTCTCGGCGGCAGTTGCGCCCGGGTCTGCCCCACGGAAATCCTCTGCCAGCGCGCCTGTGTGCGGAACAACGCCGAAGAATGCGCGCCGGTATTGATCGGCCTGCTGCAACGCTACGCCATCGACAACGCGCACTTTCGCGAGCATCCATTCCAGCGCGCCGCCGCCACCGGCAAGCGCATTGCCGTGGTCGGTGCCGGTCCCGCCGGGCTGTCCTGCGCGCACCGCAGTGCCATGCACGGCCATGAAGTGGTGATCTTCGAAGCCCGGGAAAAAGCCGGTGGGCTCAATGAATACGGGATCGCCAAGTACAAACTGGTGGATGACTTCGCCCAGCACGAACTGGAGTTCCTCCTGCAAATCGGCGGCATCGAAATCCGCCACGGGTACAAGCTCGGCGACAACCTGAGCCTCAGCGACCTGCACCAACAGTTCGACGCAGTGTTCCTCGGCCTCGGCCTGGCCGCCAGCAAACAATTGGGCCTGCCCCATGAGGACGCCCCGGGCCTGCTGGCCGCCACCGACTACATCCGCGAACTGCGCCAGACCGATGACCTCAGCCAACTGCCCCTGGCCGAGCATTGCATCGTCCTCGGCGCCGGTAACACCGCCATCGACATGGCGGTGCAAATGGCCCGCCTGGGCGCCCATGACGTCAACCTGATCTACCGCCGGGGGGTGCAGGACATGGGCGCCACCGGCCATGAGCAGGACATCGCCAAGGCCAACCAGGTGCGCCTGCTGACCTGGGCCCAACCCGAGCAAGCGCTGCTCGATGACCAGGGCCAGGTCCGCGGCATGCGCTTCGCCCGCACCCGCATGGATGAGGGCCGGTTGGTCACCACCGGCGAGACCTTCGAACTGGCCGCCGATGCCATCTTCAAGGCCATCGGCCAGAGCTTTGACGAGCACGCCCTGAGCGATCCGCTGGCCTGCCAACTGCAGCGCCAGGGTGGGCGCATCCAGGTGGACGAACAGATGCGCACCAGCATTCCCGGGGTCTATGCCGGGGGTGACTGCACCAGCCTCGACCAGGACCTTACCGTGCAAGCGGTGCAGCACGGCAAACTCGCCGCGCAAGCCATGCATGCCCAACTCATGCTCAACGTGGAGGCTGCGTAATGGCCGATCTCTCGATTGTCTTCGCCGGCATCAAGGCCCCCAACCCCTTCTGGCTGGCCTCGGCGCCACCCACCGACAAGGCCTACAACGTGGTTCGGGCCTTCGAGGCCGGCTGGGGTGGCGTGGTCTGGAAAACCCTGGGCGAAGACCCGGCGGCGGTCAACGTCTCGTCCCGCTACTCCGCGCACTTTGGTGCCAACCGTGAAGTCATGGGCATCAACAACATCGAGCTGATCACCGACCGCTCGCTGGAGATCAACCTGCGGGAAATCACCCAGGTCAAGAAAGACTGGCCGGATCGCGCGCTGATCGTTTCGCTGATGGTGCCCTGCGTCGAAGAGTCGTGGAAACACATCCTGCCGCTGGTGGAGGCCACCGGCGCCGACGGCATCGAGCTGAACTTCGGCTGCCCCCACGGCATGCCCGAGCGCGGCATGGGTGCAGCGGTGGGCCAGGTGCCGGAATACGTCGAGCAGGTCACCCGCTGGTGCAAGACCTATTGCTCACTGCCGGTGATCGTCAAGCTTACGCCGAACATCACCGACATCCGCGTCGCCGCCCGTGCGGCCCATCGTGGCGGCGCCGACGCGGTGTCGCTGATCAACACCATCAACTCGATCACCAGCGTCGACCTCGACCGCATGGTCGCCCTGCCCATGGTTGGCACCCAGAGTACCCACGGCGGCTACTGCGGCTCGGCGGTCAAGCCGATTGCCTTGAACATGGTCGCCGAAATCGCCCGTGACCCGCAGACCCAGGGCCTGCCGATCTGCGGCATCGGCGGCATCGGCAGTTGGCGCGATGCCGCCGAATTCATGGCCCTGGGCAGCGGCGCGGTGCAGGTTTGCACGGCGGCGATGCTGCATGGCTTTCGCATCGTCGAGGACATGAAGGACGGCCTGTCGCGCTGGATGGACAGCCAAGGTTACGCCAGCGTGCAGGACTTCTCCGCACGCGCGGTGGGCAACACCACCGACTGGAAGTACCTGGACATCAACTACCAGGTGATCGCCAAAATCGACCAGCAGGCCTGCATCGGCTGCGGACGCTGCCACATCGCCTGCGAAGACACCTCGCACCAGGCCGTGGCCAGCCTCAAGCAAGCCGACGGCAGCCACAAGTACCAGGTGATCGACGACGAATGCGTGGGCTGCAACCTGTGCCAGATCACCTGCCCGGTGCAGGACTGCATCGAGATGGTGCCGGTCGATAACGGCAAACCCTTCCTTGACTGGAACCATGATCCGCGCAACCCCTACCACGTGACCGTCTGATAGGACGCCATCGCGAGCAAGCGCAGCGCCGCCCGGCGGCTCCCACAGGATCACTACGACCTGTAGGCGCAAGGCTTGCTCGCGATGAGTTCAGTCTCAAGGCTCCAGCCCAATCCCCCGCAAGATCACACTGGTCACCGTCTGCACCGCCCGTTCGAACTGCATGTCCGACAGCGGCTGGTGGTCGTTGAGAATGTTCACCTGGTGATCGAAGTCCGCGTAGTGCTGGGTCGAGGCCCAGATCATGTACAGCAGGCTGGAAGGCTCGACCGCGAGGATGCGCTGGTCGTCGACCCATTGGCGGATTTTCGCTTCTTTCATCTTGGCCCAGTCGTACAGGCTGGCGTCCAGCGCCTGGCCCAGGGTCGGTGCGCCATGGATGATTTCATTGGCCCAGACTTTCGAGCCATAGGGCCGGCTGCGCGAATGGTTCATCTTGGCGCGGATGTAGCTGCTCAAGACCACCCGCGGATCGTCGAACATCTCGAAGCACAGTGCGTCCTGTTTCCACACCTCCAGCAAGTCGAAAAGCACGGCGCTGTAGAGTTCGGTCTTGGTGCTGAAGTAGTAATGGAGGTTGGAGCGTGGCAGTTGCACTTCCCTGGCGATGTCTGCCATCGCGGTGCTGCCAAAGCCTTTTTCGGCGAAGACTTTTTCCGCGGCCAGGAGGATTTTCTCGACGTTGCTGCGACGAATCTCGATCTTGTGATTGCCCATGGGGGCTCCCTGGCAGCGGCATGCCCCAAGACTAGCACTGGCGACACGCGAAACGAAACGTCGTACACCCAAGGCGACCCATGAACGCCGGTCAGCCCAGCAACTGGCTCAACACCGCGCGCAACTTGCCGGGTTTCACCGGTTTGTTCAGCAGCGGCGCATCGAGTTTCTGCAAGGATTGCCGGCATTGGTCAGTGCGGTCGGCGGTGATGATCACCGCCGGGATCACCTGCTGGAAATGCTCGCGCAAATGCCGCACCACCTCACAGCCTACCACCCCGTGGTCCAGGTGATAGTCCGCCAGAATCAGCTCCGGGGCCCGCCCCATCAAGTTGCTCAGGGCCGAGCTTTCATCGGTGGCCGTGACCACCTCGCAGCCCCACTGCCCCAGCAGCGCGCTCATGCTCTGCAGGATGCTCACTTCGTTGTCCAGCACCAGCAACCGCCGGCCCGGCAGCGGATTGCCGGTGCCCGCCTGGGGCACCGCGAGGCTGATGGGCAAAGGAATGTCATCGCAGATCGGCACATCGATGCTGAACATCGAACCGCGTCCCGGCAAGGAATGCACCTGTACCCGGTAATCGAGGATCTTGGCGATCCGCTCGACGATCGCCAGGCCCAGGCCGACGCCCTTGCGGTCGGCCGCGCGGCCGACATCCAACTGATTGAATTCGAGGAAGATCGAGTCCAGGCGATCCGCCGCAATGCCGCGCCCGGTGTCCCAGACCTCCAGGCGCAAGACCGCGCCTCGCCGGCGGGCGGCCAGCAGAATGCTGCCCTGCTCGGTGTAGCGGCAGGCGTTGCTGAGGAAGTTACGGAGGATGCGGGTCATCAGCCGCAGGTCGGTACGGATCCCGAAGTCCCCCATGCGCACCCGCAGGTTCAGCCCGGCGGCTTCAGCCACCGACTGGAACTCCGAGACCAGCGGACCGAGTAACTCGTCAAGGCGGTACAGGGCGACATCCGGCTTTACCGCGGCCTGATCCAGGCGCGAGATGTCCAGCAAATCGGTGAGCAGATCCTCGGCCCCTTCCAGGGCCTGATGGGTGCGCTCCACCAACACCTGCTCGACCTCTGGCAGATGGCGCTCGCGCAGGGTCGAGACCAGCAACCGCGCAGCGTTGAGTGGTTGCAACAGGTCGTGGCTGGCCGCCGCCAGGTACTTGTCCTTGCTGTGGTTGGCGGCCTGGGCGGCGTCCCGGGCTTCACGCAGGGCATGCTCGATCTGCTCGCGCTCGGCGATCTGCTGTTGCAGGTTGCGGTTGGCCTCGAGCAATTCGTCGGTGCGCGCGGTGACCCGCTGCTCCAGTTGATCATTGAGCTGTTGCAGGCGCTCCTGGGCCAGTTTGCGTTCGGTGATGTCGGCGACAAACCCTTCCACCAACCCTTCCTGATCGGGCTTGAGCAACAGGTTCATCAGCACGTCCAGCGCGCTGCCGTCCTTGCGCCGCAACTGGGTTTCGTAGCCCAGCAGGCTGCGCTCACGCTGCAGGATCTCGCGGATCTGTTCCAGCTCGCGGGCACCGCCGACAAACAGCGTGTCGGCCAGGTCCGTCAGGGAGAACAGCACATCCTGGGGATCTGCATAACCGAGCATCCGCGCCAGCGCCGGATTGGCCGCACGCATGCCCTCCAGCAGGCTGGCCTGGAACACCCCGTGCACAGCGTTTTCAAACAGCCACTTGTAGCGATTGCGCTCGGCTTCCAGCTCTTGCAGGCGCGCCGCCAGCTCCGGGTAGTGACTCTTGCGGGCCGAGTGGTTGCCCAGTCCCAGCAGCCCGGCCAGCGCCTGTTGCTGCTGCTCAGAGGGCTTCGCCATAGACGACCTCGACATCCCGCTGACTGGACTCGCGCGGATTGGTGAGAATGCAAGGATCATCCATCGCGTGCTGGGAGAGGAACGGGATGTCCGCCGTACTGACCCCATGCAGCCCCAGGGTTTCGTGGAACCCGATGGCATGCTTGAGGGCGATCAGGTGCTCCACCAGGCGCCCGCAGATCTGCCGGTGATTGAGGCCACGGCAGTCGATGCCAAAGGTCTCGGCGATCACCTTGAAGCGCTCCGGCGCCGAGCTGTAGTTGAACGCCACCACGTGCTCCACCAGCACGGCGTTGCACAGCCCGTGCGGCAGGTCGAGAAAGCCGCCGAGGCTGTGGGACATGGCATGCACCGCGCCCAGGATCGCGTTGGAGAACGCCAGTCCGGCCTGCATACTGCCGAGCATGATTTTTTCCCGCAGGGCGATGTCCGCCGGATTGGCGATCATCTGCACCAGGTTGCCATTGATCAACCGCATCGCCTCCAAGGCGTGGGGGTCGGTCAACGGCCCGTGCCCGGTGGACACAAAGGCTTCGATGGCATGCACCAGCGCATCAATGCCGGTACAGGCCGACAGGAACGGGTCCATGCTCAGGGTGGTTTCCGGGTCAATCAGCGACACGTCGGGCACCACTGCCTTGCTGACGATGGAAAACTTCATGCGCTCCTGCTGGTTGGAGATGATCACGAACTGGGACACATCCGCCGAAGTGCCGGCAGTGGTCGGGATCAGGATCAGCGGCGGGCTGGGCACGCGAATGGTGTCCACGCCTTCGAACTCGAGGATGCTGCGCCCGTGGGCGACCACAATGCCAATGCCTTTGCCGCAGTCCATCGGGCTGCCGCCACCGACCGCGACAATCACGTCGCAGTGATTCTCCCGGTACAGCTCGGCGCCGAGCATGACTTCTTCGACCCGCGGGTTGGGCGACACATCGCTGTAGAGGAAATAATCGATGCCCTGGGCCTGCAGGCTGGCCTCGACATCGGCCACCCAGCCCGCGGCAATCACCCCCGGGTCGCTGACCACCAGTACCTTGCGGGCACCGAAGGTCTTGGCATAGTTGCCGACGTTGTGCCGGCAGCCGGCACCAAAGATGATTTCTGGGGAAACGAACTTACGCAGTTGGCTGAGACTCTGGCTCATTGGAAAGCCTGTTTTTATTGTTTTGGAAGGTAACAGCCACACTAAAGCATCCGCCGACGAATGCAATCAGACCATTGGGTACCCCTGTGGGCGCGGAGCCAGGCCACTTATCCGCGATAAATCAGCCTTGACGCCTTTTCATTGCGCAACGTCAGTGCCTCCATGCCCGCCCCCGGCGCCTCGGCTTCTTCCCGGGCCTTGAGGATCACCCCGTGGTGCGCCGACTTGCTGCACACCGGGTCGGCGTTGGCGGCATCCCCCGTGAGCATGAACGCCTGGCAGCGACAGCCCCCCAGGTCCTTGTGCTTTTCATCGCAGGAGCGGCACGGCTCCTTCATCCAGGCGTCACCGCGAAAGCGGTTGAAGCCGAACGAGTCATTCCAGATGTGCTCGATGCTGTGCTCGCGCACGTTGGGAAACGCCACGGGCAATTGCCGGGCGCTGTGGCACGGCAACGCGGTGCCGTCCGGGGTGATGTCGAGAAACAGGTTGGCCCAGCCGTTCATGCAGGTCTTGGGACGCTCCTCGTAGTAGTCCGGGGTGACGAAAATCAGTTTGCACGGATGGCCCTGGGCCTCGAGCCGCTGACGGTACGCCTGGGTGACCGCCTCGGCGCGCTGCAACTGGTCGCGGGTCGGCAGCAGGCCTGTGCGGTTGAGTTCGGCCCAGCCATAGAACTGACAGGTGGCCAACTCGACAAAGTCGGCCTCCAGTTCCAGGCACAGCTCGATGATCTGCTCGATGCGGTCGATGTTGTGCCGGTGGGTGACAAAATTCAGCACCATCGGGTAACCCTGGGCCTTGACCGCCCGGGCCATGGCCAGTTTCTGGGCGAAGGCCTTGCGCGAGCCGGCGAGCATGTTGTTCACCGCTTCGTCGGCCGCCTGGAAGCTGATCTGGATATGGTCCAGCCCCGCCACCTTGAAATCCCGCACTTTCTGTTCGGTCAGGCCAATGCCCGAGGTGATCAGGTTGGTGTAGTAGCCCATGTCCCGGGCGGCCTTGATCAGTTCGGCGAGGTCCTGGCGCACCAGCGGCTCGCCCCCGGAAAAGCCCAGCTGTGCGGCGCCCATGTCGCGGGCCTGGCGGAACACCCGGATCCACTCGGCGGTACTCAGTTCCTCGCCGTGCCGGGCAAAATCCAGCGGATTGGAGCAATAGGGGCATTGCAGCGGGCAGCGATAGGTCAGCTCCGCCAGTAACCACAGCGGTGGTCCGGGAGGCGTTTCACTCGATCCAGAATTGCGCATGGGCCACCTCCAGGAACGCCAGGACATCCTCGTCGATCCCCGGCACCCCGGGGAAACTGGCGGTCAGTTGGGCAATGATCGCCGCCACACTGCGCTGGCCGTCCACCAGGTTGAGGATCTGCCCGGCACTGCCGTTGAGCTTGATCATGCCTTCGGGGTACAGCAGCACGTGACAGTCCTGGCGCGGTTCCCATTGCAGGCGAAAACCACGGCGCAGCACCGGCGCCTGTTCGCGGTTGATCAGGTTCACAGGGCGATCCCCCGGTGCCAGACGTTGGCGTCGGTGACCGTGTGGTACGGCGCACGTTCCAGTTCGTAGGCCAGGCTCATGGCATCGAGCATGCTCCACAGCACATCGAGCTTGAACTGCAGGATGTCGAGCATCCGTTGCTGGCCAGCGGCAGTGACGTAATGCGCCAAGGTAATCTGCAGCCCATGCTCGACGTCGCGACGGGCCTGACCCAGGCGTGTGCGGAAATACTGGTAGCCGGCCGGGTCGATCCAGGGGTAATGCTGGGGCCAGGCGTCCAGGCGCGACTGGTGGATCTGCGGGGCGAACAGCTCGGTCAGCGAACTGCTGGCCGCTTCCTGCCAGCAGGCGCGCCGGGCGAAATTGACATAGGCATCCACGGCAAACCGCACCCCCGGCAGCACCATCTCCTGGGACAGCACTTGCTCACGGGTAAGTCCCACCGCTTCCCCCAGGCGCAACCAGGCTTCAATTCCGCCTTCGCTGCCGCACGCGCCGTCGTGATCGAGCAGGCGTTGCAGCCACTGCCGACGCACCTCGCGGTCTGGGCAATTGGCCAGAATCGCCGCGTCCTTGAGCGGGATATTCAACTGGTAGTAGAACCGGTTGGCGACCCAGCCCTGGATCTGCCGGCGAGTGGCGCGCCCGGCGTACAGGGTTTGGTGGAACGGGTGATGGATGTGGTAATAGGCGCCCTTGGCGCGCAGGGCGGCTTCGAATTCGCTGGGGGTCATTGCCGGGTCATTCATTGTGCTTCTCCTGGCGGCTCGGCGGGGTCTGGGCTGGCGTCATCGCGCGCAGGCTCACTGCCACAGTGTCCATCTCTCTGTGGCAGCGGGCATGCCCGCGATGGGGGCATCCGTTACAGGTCGATGTGCAGGCCGTCATAGGCCACTTCAATCCCGCGCCGCGCAAGCTCCGCCCGCTCGGCCGAGTCCGGGTCGAGGATCGGGTTGGTGTTGTTGATGTGGATCAGCACCTTGCGCTGGCGTGGAAAGCCCTCCAGCACCTCCAGCATGCCGCCGGGGCCGCTTTGTGCCAGGTGCCCCATGTCGCGGCCCAGGCTCTGGCCGACTTCGCACAGGCGCATCTCGTCATCGCGCCACAGCGTGCCATCGAGCAGCAGGCAGTCGGCGCGCTGCATCCAGCCCAGCAACTCGTCGTCGACCTGGCCCAGGCCCGGGGCATAGAACAACGACGCACCGCTGCGCCGGTCTTCGATGAACAGGCCGATGGTGTCGCCGGGCTGGGGATTGCCACGGTTGGGCGAATACGGCGGTGCGTTGCTGACCAACGGAATGGCGCGCAACTCAAGGTGTTCGCAGGCAGCGATGCTGAACGGGGTGCGGTCCAGGCCGATGGGCTGCCACTGCAGGCCGCCGTTCCAGTGGACCAGCATGTCGAACAGGGGAAAACCGCTGCTCAGGTCCTGGTGAACCCGTTCGGTGCACCACACCGCGTGCGGACAGCCTTCGCGCAGGCTCAACAGGCCGGTGCAGTGGTCGATCTGGCTGTCCATCAGGATGATCCCGGCAATTGCCGTATCCCGCAGCTGGCGTGCCGGTTGCAGCGCGGGGAAGCTTTCCAGCTGCGCGCGGATGTCCGGCGAAGCATTGCACAGCACCCAGTCCACACCGTTGTCGCTCAGGGCAATCGAGGACTGCGTGCGCCGTTGCGCCCGCAAGCTGCCCGCGCGCACGCCGGCGCACTGGCGGCAATTGCAGTTCCACTGCGGAAAACCGCCACCGGCGGCAGAACCGAGGACACGGATGTGCATGGGCGTTGCTCCAGAAGGCAGGCCCGGCCAACTCAGCGGCTGGCCGGGTGGTCAATCAACGGTTGGCGAAATACATCGTCACTTCGAAGCCAATGCGCAGATCGGTAAACGCGGGTTTAGTCCACATGGGTCATTCCTCTTCTTGTGCCGGGCGATTCCGGTACACGCATTAATGCACGGGGCTTGAGGTGACCGAATGCTACTTTCGAAGGAGCTGGCGGGGTGATTTGGTAGGGGGTGTGCGATCGTCATGCACACACAAATACTGTAGGAGCGAGCTTGCTCCTACAGAGTGCTTGTCATCAGTGCGAAATCAGAAGAACCCCAGCGGATTGATGTCGTAGCTCACCAGCAGGTTCTTGGTCTGCTGGTAGTGGTCGAGCATCATCTTGTGGTTCTCCCGGCCAACCCCGGACTTCTTGTAGCCACCAAACGCGGCGTGGGCCGGGTACAGGTGGTAGCAGTTGGTCCACACGCGCCCGGCCTTGATCGCCCGGCCCATGCGGTAGGCGCGGTTGATGTCGCGGGTCCACAGGCCGGCACCGAGGCCGAACTCGCTGTCGTTGGCGATCGCCAGGGCTTCGGCTTCGTCCTTGAAGGTGGTGACACCCACCACCGGACCGAAGATTTCCTCCTGGAACACACGCATTTTATTGTGCCCCTTGAGCAGGGTCGGCTGGATGTAATAGCCGCTGGACAGGTCGCCCTCCAGGCGCTCGGCCGCCCCGCCGGCGAGCAGTTCAGCCCCCTCCTCCTGGGCAATCTGCAGGTACGAGAGGATCTTGTCGTATTGCTGCTCGGAAGCCTGGGCACCGACCATGGTCTCGGTATCCAGCGGGTTGCCGCGCTTGATCTTGACGATCTTCTTCATCACCTCGGCCATGAACGGCTCGTAGATCGACTCCTGCACCAGCGCCCGGGACGGGCACGTGCAGACTTCGCCCTGGTTGAAGAACGCCAGCACCAGGCCTTCGGCGGCCTTCTCGATGAACGCCGGCTCGGCATTCATGATGTCTTCGAAGAAGATATTCGGCGACTTGCCGCCCAACTCCACGGTGCTCGGAATGATGTTCTCGGCGGCACAATGCATGATGTGCGCGCCCACCGGGGTCGAACCGGTGAAGGCGATCTTGGCAATGCGCTTGCTGGTGGCCAGGGCTTCACCGGCTTCGCGACCAAAACCCTGGACGATGTTCAGCACGCCGGCGGGCAGCAGGTCGGCGATCAACTCGGCGAAGACCATGATCGACAGCGGCGTCTGCTCGGCCGGCTTGAGTACGATGCAGTTGCCGGCCGCCAGCGCCGGGGCGAGTTTCCAGGCGGCCATCAGCAGCGGGAAGTTCCACGGGATGATCTGCCCGACCACGCCCAGGGGTTCGTGGAAGTGGTAGGCGGTGGTCAGTTCGTTGATTTCGGCAGCGCCGCCTTCCTGGGCACGGATGCAGCCGGCGAAGTAGCGAAAGTGGTCGGCGGCCAGCGGTACGTCGGCGTTGAGGGTCTCGCGCACGGCCTTGCCGTTGTCCCAGGTTTCGCTGACCGCGAGGATTTCCAGGTTCTGCTCGATGCGGTCAGCGATTTTCAGCAGCACCAGGGAGCGATCCTGGGCCGAGGTCTTGCCCCAGGCATCGGCCGCCGCGTGGGCGGCGTCCAGGGCGCGGTCGATGTCGGCGGCGCAGGAGCGAGGAAACTCGGCGATCACCTCGCCCGTGACCGGTGAGGTGTTGGTGAAGTACTGGCCATTGATCGGGGCGACAAATTCGCCGCCGATGAAATTGCCGTAGCGCGGCTTGAAGGAAACAACAGCGCCTGGGGTACCGGGTTGTGCGTAGATCATGCTGGGCCTCTGTTTTTGTCGATGCCTGTCGGGCAAACAGGCGATGCACCGATAGTAGAGAGCCCCACGTGCCAGACGTATGCGCCGTTGGCAGGGGGGCTCTCATTATTTGGTCGTAGATTTCACCCAGATCACTGTAGGAGCGAGCGCCCGCTTGCGGCTTGCTCGCGATGAACCCGAGAACGCCGTGGGGTGTCAGGCTTCCAGCGTTATCGTTAACGACCATCGCGAGCGAGCTCGCTCCTACAAGGGGGTATGCGGTGGGTTCGGGGGTTAGTGTTTGGCGACGAGTTCCTTGGGCAACTTGAAGGTCCAGAGCATGCCACCCTGGTTGAAGTCCTTGACCCGCTTGGCCACTTCGCCGCCCCACAGCGGTACGGCACCGCCCCAGCCCGAGAGCACCGAAACGTACTGCTCGCCGTCCATCTCCCAGGTCACGGGAGAACCCAGGACCCCGGAGCCGGTCTGGAACTCCCAGACTTTCTCCCCGGTCTTGGCGTTGAATGCCTGCAGGAAACCTTCCGGCGTGCCGGTGAACACCAGGTTGCCCTTGGTGGTCAGCACCCCGCCCCACAGCGGCGCGAAGTTCTTGTGGCGCCACACTTCCTTGCCGGTTTTCGGGTCAATGGCCCGCAGCACGCCTATGTAGTCTTCGTTCAGCGGCTTGATGGTGAAGCCGGCACCGAGGAAGGCCGCGCCTTTTTTGTAGGCGATGCCTTCGTTCCAGATGTCCATGCCCCACTCGTTGGATGGCACATAGAACAGCCCGGTGTCCTTGTTGTAGGCCATCGGCATCCAGTTCTTGGCCCCCAGGAATGCCGGCGCGACAAACACCGAGCTGCCCTTGGCCTCGCTGCCGGGAGCGCCCGGACGGCTGGCTTCGTTGTAGATCGGGCGGCCGTCTTTATCCAGACCGGTGGCCCAGGTGATCTTGTCGACAAACGGGAAGCCGCGGATGAACTTGCCGTTGGTGCGGTCCAGCACGTAGAAGAAGCCGTTGCGATCAGCGGTGGCGGCGGCCTTGATCTCCTTGCCGCCTTCGTTGTAGTTGAAGGACACCAGTTCGTTCACCCCGTCATAGTCCCAACCGTCGTGGGGCGTGCTCTGGAAGTGCCACTTGATGGTGCCGTCGTCCGGGTTGAGGGCCAGGCGCGACGAGGAGTAGAGGTTGTCGCCAGGGCGCAGGTGCGAGTTCCACGGGGCCGGGTTGCCGGTGCCGAACAGCAGCAGGTTGGTTTCCGGGTCGTAGTAGCCGCCCAACCATGGGGCCGCACCGCCGGTCTTCCACAGATCGCCGGGCCAGGTCTTGCCCGCTTCACCGCCGGAAATGCCATTTTCCACCGCCTTGCCGTCCTTGTAGACGTAGCCCATGTGGCCTTCGACCGTTGGCCGGCTCCACAGCAGGCTGCCGTTTTTCGGGTCGTAGGCTTCGATCTTGCCCACCACGCCGAACTCGCCACCGGCAACCCCGGTGATCAGCTTGCCATTGATCACCAGCGGCGCGGCGCTGATGGAATAGCCTTCCTTGTGATCGGCGACTTTTTTGCTCCAGACCACTTTGCCGGTGTCCTTGTTCAAGGCCACCAGCTTGGCGTCGAGGGTGCCGAAGAACACCAGGTCGCCGTACAGCGCCACGCCCCGGTTGATCACGTCGCAGCAGGGGCGGATGTCATCGGGCAGGCGTGCATCGTATTGCCAGAGTTTCTTGCCGGTGCGCGCGTCCACCGCAAACACCCGCGAGTAGGAGCCGGTCATGTACATCACGCCGTCCTTGATCATCGGCTGAGCTTGCTGGCCACGCTGTTTTTCGCCACCGAAGGAGAAGGCCCAGACGGGGCGCAGGTCCTTGACGTTATTCACGTTGAGGGTGTCCAGCGGGCTGTAGCGCTGACCCTGGACGCCCAGACCGTTGGTGACGATCTGCTCCGGATTTTTCGGGTCCTGGAGAATGTCCTGGTCGCTGACGGCGGCCAGGGCCGTGCCGGACAGCAGCATGGCGCTGAGCAGTGCACACAGGACGAAGGGTTGGCGACGTACGGGTTGGGTCATGGCGGCTACCTCTGCGGTTTTTGTTATGCCCGGGAAATTTTCCCGGTCTGGTGCAGATTCTTCAGCGCCACCGCCCTGGCAACAATTGCCCGCAGTGTGGAGATTGTTAGTTCCTTGGTAGGGGGTCGAGCCCGTAGCCGATGCGACAGGGCTACGGGGCGGCGTCAATCCGCTGCATCTGCTCACGCTCGTAGCGCGGGTACAAATGACTGACGCTGCGGATCAGTTCGTAGCGGCTCAGGCTGATGGCGGCGAAGCGCTCGGGAATGGGGCTGCGGATCATCTCGCCCATGTCGCTGCCATGGGCGGCACCGTCGCGCAGCAGTTGGTCGAGCCAGGCCAGGTAGTCGCGCATCTGCTCGAAGGCGCGCGCATCGCTGGCCACCGGGCCGTGACCGGGCACCACCTGCTTCCATGGCAAGCCCTGCAGGGTGGCGATGTCGGCCAGCCACACCGACAATCCCGGGCTGTTGGGGGTGGTCAGGGCCCGTTGATAAAACACCAGGTCGCCGGCAAACAGCACGCCGGTTCGCTGGTCGAGAATAGCCAGATCTGCGCCGGTATGCCCACCCAGGCTCAGCAGTTGCAAATCGTGATTCCCAAAACTTTTCACCCCCGGTGTCAGGGCCTGGGTCGGTAACACCACTTCGGTGCCACGCATCCAGTCGCCGACCATCCGGTACATGTTCTCGGCCATGGCGTCGCCCTGCTGTTGCAGGAGCACCGTGGTGCCGGGCAAGGCGCCAATGGGCACGTCGCTGAACGCCTGGTTGCCCAGCACGTGGTCAGGATGGTGGTGGGTCAGCAACAGCTGGATCACCGGCTTGTCGGTGACCGTTGCAATCGCCTTGCGCAGGGCTTCGCCGTAGCGTTTGGAGGGCCCGCTGTCGATCACCACCACCCCTTGGGCGGTGACAATGAACGCTGTGTTGACGATGTTGCCGCCATTGGCCTTGGCAAAATTGTCGGTGCTGCCCTCCAGCAGCCAGGTGTCTTCGGCGATCTGCCGTGGGCTGAGCACATAGTCGAGATCCGCCAGGGCCGGCAGGCTCAGCGACAGGCACAACAACAGCATCCAGCGCATCAGGTACTCCTTGGGCTCAGGGCAGGGTCGCGGCAAATTGGTTGCCGCTGTTGTCACGCAGCAGCAGGCGCGTCTGCCCTGCCCCTTCGATATCGAATGCCAGGTTGGGGTTTTCACTGACCGCCGGGAACAGCTCCAGGCGGGCCATGAGCCGGTCGTCCTGGTCGCGCAGTTCAGCGTGATTGAGGAAGAACTCCGGGATCCCGCCGACCATGCCGTTGTCCATCGGGTGGGCCACTTGCAGGCGCAAGCGGCTGAAGTGGTCCCGCGGATAACGGCCGCCGAGCACTTCGCCGATGTGCTCTTCCCAGCCTGGCTGGGTGCGCACCACACTCGGCGCCGTGCAGCCGCCACCCGCGGCGTCGATCAGGGTCGAGCCCACGTGCCACAGCCCGTCCCGGGTCTGCACCGCCGCGCGTAGCGGCGTGGCCTGCTCGATGCGGATGCGGATCGCCAGCCACGGCAGCACCCCGTCCAGGGGTTCGAAATCAACGATCTTGGGCAAGGGATTCAACTCGGCCCAGGCGAGGATTCTCACCACCTCGCCCTTGAATGCGCGGGCGTCGATTTCCAGCGGCACCTGGCGCGCATCCTCGGCGAACGGAGGCGCCAGCAGCTTGACCCGCTCATCGAACACGAACGGCGCATCACCGAGCATCTGCTTGTGATAGAAGGCCCACATCACCGACGGTACCGGGTCCTTCCCTGGGTCGACCGGCGCGGCCGCCGCCAGTAGCGGCAGCCAGCAGGCCAACAGACAACTCGCTCGCCAGTTCATCGCAGCTCCTATTGATACATCTCGGGCACGTCATAGCGCAGGCCGTAATGGCTATACAGGGCTTGCACCGCGCCCTCGCGGATCAAGCCTTCCAGCGCCTCTTCGACGGCGTAGGCCAACTGGCGGTTGCTCTCGTGCACCGCCATGCCGATGTCCCAGCGTTGCTTGCCCATGTTCGGGTAGGCGTTCTCTGCCAGCGCCAGTTGCGAGTCGGCGGCTTGATGCACCTGCCAGTCGATCTCGCCACGCATGGCCATGACCGCATCCACTTCGCCAGCCTGCAGGGCGGCAAAGGCCTGGGGCACGCCGGAGTAATGCCGGGTGTTTTTCGCCAGCATGCCGTTGAACACCGAGGTCAGGTAGAACGAGGGCACGCTGTCGACCTCGACGGCGATCGGGTGGTATTCGAACACCGCGACACTGGCCACCTTGTCCAGCCGGCGGCGGTCAAAAGCCACCTGCCACTGCTCGCTCTGGTACGGACCGAACATCACCACATGGCCGTTTTCCAGCTCGCCCAGCTCGTTGCGTTTCTGGGCGAAGTCGCGATCGTAAGGCACGCGCATCATCAGGTCGGCCAGTTGCTGGTCGTGCAAGGGACTGGCACGCCAGATGTAGTCGCGCAGGTCGTCGTCGAGCTTTTCCCCAGCCGGTGCCCAGATCAGTTGCAGCCGCACGCCCAAGGCCTTGGCCAACGCCTGGGCCAGTTCCACATCGACCCCACGGGGCTGCCCGGCGTCCTCGAAGCTGTAGGGGGCAAAGTCCTTGTACACCGCCACCTTCAATTCCCCGGCGGCGATCATCTCGTCATACGTACGGACCTGGGCCTGCGCCACCGGGCAACACAGCAGCAGCGCACTGATCAACACCGCAAGCAGGCGCATGGACTTACTCCTCGACGTGCACGCTGTCCAGGTAAGTACGCACCGCCCACAGGGCTTCCTGGCTCAGGTAGTCGGCCATCTTCGGCATGTAGACCCGGCCGTCACGTACGGCGCCGTGGCGCACGCGCTCGACGAACCACTCATCCCCGGCATCGCCGGCATCGAGCATGCGCAGGTCAGGGGCAATCCCCCCGGACTTGGCTTCCAGGCCATGGCAGGCGGCGCAGTTCTGGTTGTAGGCAGAGGAACCGATGGCCACCGCCTTGTCGTGCTCCGGCGAAGAGCGATACGGGTTCACGGCGGCCCAGCCATCGCCATCCAGCGTCACGCCGGCGTCCTTGATCGGGGTCAGGCCCTGGGTCTCGACGGCTTGTGGCACCACGTTGCCATGGGCCCAGGCCGAACCTGCACTGATAAAGCCGGCCAGCAGTCCGGCCAGGAGCAAGGCGTTGCGTTTTGTTGTCATTGTTATGCCCTCAGGATTGCACGCAAAACCTCTTGGCAGAGGCTATGGCACCCATCTTAGAAAGCCCTTGGCGCACGCCCCATGCTGCTTTGGTGGCCGCGCTCTACTCCCTTGGTAGTAGGGCTTGTGACGCACACCCAATTCATCACCCGGCCGGGAAGTCTTCCCGGCCACAGCGGGACTTTTTCCGTAGGCGCCACCGATGCGGCGCAGCAACCTGTGCAGGCCAAAACCTCCACTGGGAACTGCAACCATGACAATAAGATCGCTACCCGCCCTTTCCCCCTTGACCCTCGCCGTGCAGGCTTTCCTGCTGGTGGGCAGCCTGTCCCTGAGCACCACCGGGTACGCGGCCACCGCCCCGACCAGCGCCAAGGTGAGCTGGGAAGACATTGCCAACGACCACCTGACCACCAAGGACGTGCTGCAATACGGCATGGGCACCAACGCCCAGCGCTGGAGCCCGCTGGCCCAGGTCAACGACCAGAACGTGTTCAAACTGACCCCGGCCTGGTCCTACTCCTTCGGCGATGAAAAACAGCGCGGCCAGGAATCCCAGGCCATCGTCCGCGACGGCGTGGTGTACGTCACCGGCTCCTACTCCCGGGTCTTTGCCCTCGACGCCAAGACCGGCAAACGCCTGTGGACCTATAACCATCGCCTGCCGGACAACATTCGTCCGTGCTGCGACGTGGTCAACCGGGGCGCGGCGATTTTCGGCGACAAGATCTACTTCGGCACCCTCGACGCGCGGCTGATCGCCCTCGACAAGAACACCGGCAAGGTGCTCTGGAACAAGAAATTCGGCGACCACGCCGCCGGCTACACCATGACCGGCGCACCCGTGCTGATCAAGGACAAGACCAGCGGCAAGGTGCTGCTGATCCACGGCAGCTCCGGCGATGAGTTCGGCGTGGTCGGCCAATTGTTTGCCCGCGACCCGGACACCGGCGAAGAAGTCTGGATGCGGCCTTTTGTCGAAGGCCACATGGGCCGCCTGAACGGCAAGGACAGCACCCCGACCGGTGACGTCAAGGCACCGTCCTGGCCCAATGACCCAACCACCGAGACCGGCAAGGTCGAGGCCTGGAGCCATGGCGGCGGCGCCCCTTGGCAGAGCGCCAGTTTCGACCCGGAAAGTAACACCATCATCGTCGGCGCCGGCAACCCCGGCCCCTGGAACACCTGGGCGCGCACCTCCAAGGACGGCAACCCCCACGATTACGACAGCCTCTACACCTCAGGCCAGGTCGGGGTCGACCCGAGCACCGGCGAGGTCAAGTGGTTCTACCAGCACACCCCGAACGACGCCTGGGACTTCTCCGGCAACAATGAGCTGGTGCTGTTCGACTACAAGGACAAGGACGGCAAACTGGTCAAGGCCACCGGCCACGCTGACCGCAACGGCTTCTTCTACGTGGTCGACCGCAACAACGGCAAATTGCAGAACGCCTTCCCCTTCGTCGACAACATCACCTGGGCCAGCCACATCGACCTCAAGACCGGGCGGCCGGTGGAGAACGAAGGCCAACGCCCGGCCAAGCCCCTGCCAGGGGAAACCAAGGGCAAGCCGGTGGAAGTCTCGCCGCCGTTCCTCGGCGGCAAGAACTGGAACCCCATGGCCTACAGCCAGGACACCGGGCTGTTCTACATCCCGGGCAACCAGTGGAAAGAGGAATACTGGACCGAAGAGGTCAACTACAAGAAGGGCTCCGCCTACCTGGGCATGGGCTTTCGCATCAAGCGCATGTACGACGATCACGTCGGCACCCTGCGCGCCATGAACCCCACCACCGGCAAAGTGGTCTGGGAGCACAAGGAAGCCTTGCCGCTGTGGGCCGGCGTGCTGGCGACCAAGGGCAACCTGGTGTTCACCGGCACCGGCGACGGGTTCTTCAAGGCCTTCGATGCGAAAACCGGCAAGGAGCTGTGGAAGTTCCAAACCGGCAGCGGCATCGTCTCGCCGCCGATCACCTGGGAACAGGATGGCGAGCAGTACATCGGCGTGACCGTCGGTTACGGCGGTGCGGTGCCGTTGTGGGGCGGCGACATGGCCGAACTGACCAAACCCGTGGCCCAGGGTGGCTCGTTCTGGGTCTTCAAGATCCCGAGCTGGGATAACCCGACCGCCAAACGCTGACCCTGTGGGAGCGAGCCTGCTCCGGGCGGCGTTCCGACGATGGACCTCAACGATGACGCGTTCTCCCTGGATGAACGCGTCGCGCTTGCGGCCTTCGCGAGCACGCCGCAAGCGGGCCCCGCGCAGGCAACCAATCCCCACAGCCACCCAAGGACCTACTCGCCATGAAATTCCTGCCCCTGCTACTGCTGCTGAGCATCGCCCAGGCACACGCCGCCGACGACGGCGACCACTCAGCGCTGATCATCAACGGCTGCACCATCGCCGACCACAGCCAATGCCCCGGCGCCAATCTGCGTGGCGCCAACCTGAGCAACCAGGACTTGCGCAACATGAACCTCAGCGGCGCCGACCTGCGCGATGCCGATCTGCGCCACGCCCGCCTGGACCTGGCCAACCTGGAAAAAGCCCAACTGCAAGGCGCCAACCTGACCCGCGCCAGCCTGCAACAAAGCAACCTGCGCCTGGCCGACTTCACCGGCGCCACGCTGCTGGCGATCCAGGGTTGGGGCCTGTTTGCCCAAGGTGCGCAATTCCAGGACGCCAACCTCAGTGGCGCCTACCTGCAATTCGCCCGCCTGTCCGGCGCCAAGCTGCACAACGCCAACCTGCGCGCCGCCGACCTGGAGATGACCTGGCTGAGCAAGGCCGACCTGCAAGGCGCCAACCTCAGCGACGCCAACCTGCAGGAAGCCAAGTTCGGCGAAAGCAACCTGGCCCAGGCCAACCTCAGCGGCTCGCGCCAGCATTATGGGAATTTTCAGGATGCGAACATGCAGGGGTGTATCGGTTGTCCAACCACCTGGGACAAATGACTGGCTTTACACAGGATCGACGAACACCTGGCTTGTGCCCACAGTGGGACTGTGGGATACGCCCAGAATTTGCATATCCCCACAAGACCTGTGGGAGCGCCGCCCGGCCCGCTCCCACCATGACATCCCACAGTCATACTCCAGCCAAAAAAACAAGCCGACCGGCAGGTCGCCTCGCCCGCCCTTACCACTCAGGCCGACCGGAAGGTCGCCGTGCTCTGGCTTTTGATCTTGATCCACCTGCCCCACCGTAGCGAAGGAAACACCAGGCTTGTGCCCACAGTGGGACTGTGGGAGCGGGCTCGCCCGCGATGGCAGTGTGTCAGGCAGCATCGATGTTGAATGGGCCAGCCTCATCGCGAGCAAGCGGAGCGCCGCCCGGCTCGCTCCCACCATGACATCCCACAGTCATACTCCAGCCAAAAAAAGCAGGCCGACCGGCAGGTCGCCTCGCCCGCCCTTACCACTCAGGCCGACCGGAAGGTCGCCGTGCTCTGGCTCTTGATCTTGATCCACCCGCCCCATCGGCAGGCTGAGCGAAGGTGAACATCTGGGGGGGAGGCGCGTAGCGCCGTGCGGCGAAGCCGCATACATCGAGAGGAGGTGCAGCGAAGCAAACCGGAGGCGATGCCCCCTGATGGGCACCGTAGCGAAGGAACCCCGAGCCTTGGCGAGGGGCCGAACGTCAGGGGCAAAGACCTTTGGTTACTTTGGGGCTTTTCCAAAGTGACCCGCCGTAAGGGCGGAACCCTAAGCCGCCATCACCGCAGCAACGGATATACCCCCCCAAAAAAAGCCAAGAGTAAAAGATCAGCTCGCCACCCGCACCACCCCCATATCAATCCCCAAATGCACCAGTTCGGCATGGGAACTGACCTGCAGCTTGCTCTTGAGCAACGTCAGGTGGTTGGAAACGGTCTTGCTGCTGATGCTCAACTGCTCGGCTATCACCCGCGCCGGGGTGCCTTTGGCGAGCATCACGAAGATCTCCAGTTCACGCTGGGTCATGCTCTGCAGGCGCGGATCGCTGGCGTCCTGTTGCGGGTGGCACGCCAACTGGGTGGCCAGGGGCTGTTCGATATAGGCGTGGCCGGCGAGAATCCGTCGCACCGCCTCGATCAACACCTCAGGCGCCGAGCTTTTGGTCAGGTAGCCCGAGGCTCCGGCGTCCAGAGCCTGACGCACCAGTGGCAATTCATCGTGCATGCTGAAAAACAGCACCCGCAGTTGCGGCAAGCGCTGGCGCAGGCGACGGGTGGTTTCCAGGCCGCTGATGCCCGGCAGGCCAAAATCCATGATCACCAGGTTCGGCAGCACCTCCTGGACCCGACTCAACGCCTCCTCGCCGGTGGCCGCTTCGCGCACTTCGATCGCCGGCAACAACACCCGCAGCAGGCTGGCGTAGCCCTGGCGGACCACCGCATGGTCATCGACCAGCAGAATATTCATGACACCTCCAAAGGCATGCTCAAGGCCAGCGCCCAACCGGCGCCGGGATGGCTGATGATGCGCAGTTCGCCGCCCAGGCAGCGGGCCCGTTCGAACATCGAATACAGGCCCACCCCCGGCCGCTGCGGTTGCTGGGCACCCCGACCGTTATCGCGCACCAGCACCCGCATTCGCCCGCCGCAATGGTGCAAGCGCACCCGCACCTGACTGGCGCCCGCGTGCCGGGCAATGTTGGTCAGGGCTTCCTGCAGCAGGCGATAAAGATGGGTCTGGTGGGGGCCGGACAGTGCCGGCAGATCGGCGCTGACCCGCAACCGGCATTCGATGCCCTGCCGGGCCTGCCACTGCTGCACCAGCAAGCCCACGGCCTCGCTCAGTGGCAGGTGCTGCAGGACGACCGGATAGAGATCGTGGACCAGGGCGCGAAACCCCTGTTGCAGGTGTTCACAGTTGTGCTCCAGCTCGCGCACAGTGCGTTCGATGGTCTGTGGCTGGTTCGCCACCAGGCGCAGCAGGCAAGCCTGGGCGCGAATCCCCGCCAGGTACTGGCCAAGATCGTCGTGCAGGGTCTGGGCCAAATGAGTGCGCTCCTGCTCCTGCACGGCCAACAGAGTGCGGGTCAACTGGGCATTGTCGGCGTGGGCCTGCTCCAGTGCCTCGGTCATGCGGTTGAACTGCTGGGCCAGTTGGCGCGCTTCCGGCAAGCCTTCGCCGCGCAGGCGGACCTTGAGCTGCCCGGCGCACACCTGCTGCATGGCCCGCAGCAGTTCATCAAGCAGGCCCATGCCACAGCGCACCGCCCAACGAATACTCAACAGGCTGACGAACAATGCCAGGGCGCACAGGCCGAGCAGTTGCTGCACCGAGTCCCAGACTTCGTCGAGTTCGTCCCGCGGATCCAGGGCTATTTGCACCCGCTGGCCGTCCCGCAGGTCCAGGAGCCGGGGGCTGTGCAGGCGTTCGGCAAACAGCAGGCGCGCAAGCCAGGCATCCATTCCCGCCTGCACCGGGGCCTGTGCCGCTTCCCCCGGCTGCAACCAGCGCACCCGCACATGACGCAGGCCCTCGGTCAGCCGGGGCTGCAGGCTGACCGGGTCGCGCGCCGCGCTTTCGCTCAAGTATTCGACCACCGCCTCTGCCGACTGCAGTTCCCGCTCGACATCCGCCAGCGCCTGATGCAACAGCAGCCCCATGCACCCCAGGGTCACCAGGGCAAAAAAACCGCAGACCCACAGGTTGATCCGCCACAGGGCCGACATGCCTAGCGCCCCGGTAGGGCGGGCATGACCCGCGCTGCGACCGGTTGCGGACCGTGCAGGCGGTCGACGCCGATCATGCTCAGGATCAGCAGCAACGGCAGGAGCAGCGCCTTGAGAATTCGCATGGTCAATCGCCTCCACTGAAATGACCGTGATTGCCCATGCTAAAACCACGCCGCCCTGGTGCAGTTACTACCTTGGTACTGGCTCCCTGGTACTTTCTGCATATTTCCCCCTGCTCGTGGGCTTCCTATGCTGGCGCTACCTGGAACGGAGTGCCCTATGCGCCAGCTTGCCCCCTACGCCCTGATCTACCTGCTGGCGATTGCTTGCGCCGCCGGCGTGGCGACCCAAAGCCAGGCGGCGGACCCAGCGTTGCCGGTGCAGATCGGCTACCTGGGCTATCGCCCCGACCCGGGCCCGCTGTTGTCCAACGTGATTGCCGAACCGACGGACGCCGGCCTGCGCGGAGCCGAACTGGCAATCGCCGACAGCAACAGCACCGGGCGCTTCCTCAACCACAGCTACCACTTGCAAAGCGCCAGCGTGGACACCCCGCAAGCCCTGCTGGACGCCGCCAAGGCCCAGCATGAGCAAGGGTTGCGGCTGTTCGTGGTCAACGCCCCGGCGTCCAGCCTGCGCCAACTGAGCGCGGCGCTGCCCGACAGCCTGCTGTTCAATGCCGGGAGCCCGGATGACAGCCTGCGCAGCACCGAATGCCTGCCCAACGTGCTGCACAGCCTGCCAAGCCGGGCGATGCTCGCCGATGCCCTGGGGCAGTTCCTGGTGCAGCGCAAATGGCAACGGGCCTTGCTGATCGTCGGCCCGACCGCCGACGACCAGGCCTATGCCGCCGCCCTGCGGCGCGCCGCCAAGCGCTTTGGCCTGCAACTGGTGGCAGAAAAAGCCTGGCGTTTCGACAACGACCAGCGCCGCAGCGCCCAGGCCGAGATGCCGCTGTTCACCCAGACCGCCGAGTATGACGTGGTGCTGGTGGCCGACGAGCGCGGCGATTTCGGCGAGTACGTGCCCTACCAGACCTGGTACCCACGCCCGGTCGCCGGCACCCAGGGCCTGACCCCGGTGGGCTGGCACAAGACCGTGGAAACCTACGGCGCCGCACAGTTGCAAAAACGCTTCGAGGCCCTGGCCCGGCGCTGGATGAACGACCGCGATTTCGCCGCCTGGATGGCCGTGCGCAGCATCGCCAGTGCGGTGAGCAAATTGCGCAACGCCGACCCCATGGCCATCCGCGGATTGGAACTCAGCGACCAACTGCCGCTGGACGGTTTCAAGGGCCGCAAGCTCAGCTATCGCCCCTGGAACGGCCAGTTGCGCCAGCCCATCCCCATCGTGCAACCCCGGGCGCTGGTCAGCACCTCGCCCCAGGATGGCTTCCTGCACCCCTTCAACGAAATGGACAGCCTGGGTTACGACAAGCCTGAAGTCAGTTGCCGCTTTCCCTGAAATTGCCCACCCCACAACAACAAGAAGGTATCCGCCATGCGCCGCACCCTGCTCTCATGCGCCCTGTTGCTCGCCGCCGGGCACGCCGCGGCCAGCACCGCCTGGGTCTCCAACGAGAAGGACAACAGCCTGAGCCTGATCGACCTGCAGACCCTGCAAGTCACCGACACCCTGCCCGTCGGCCAGCGCCCCCGTGGCCTGCTGCTGTCCCACGACAACACGCTGCTGTACATCTGCGCCAGTGATTCGGACCGGGTCCAGGTGATGGACGTGGCGACCCGCACGATCATCAAGGAACTGCCCTCCGGCAAGGACCCCGAGCAGTTCGCCCTGCATCCCAACAACCGCTGGCTGTACGTGTCCAATGAGGACGATGCGCTGGTAACGGTGATCGACACCGAGACCGCCAAGGTGCTCGGGCAGATCAGCGTCGGTGTCGAACCCGAAGGCATGGCCGTCAGCCCCGACGGCAAGTGGGCGGTGAACACCAGCGAAACCACCAACATGCTGCACTGGATCGACACCAGCACCCAGACCCTGGCCGACAGCACCCTGGTGGACCAGCGCCCGCGGGTTGTCGAGTTTTCCCCAGACGGCCAGCAGCTCTGGGCCTCGGCGGAAATCGGCGGCACCGTGACCATTCTCGAGGTGGCCAGCCGCAAGGTACTCAAGACCCTGAACTTCCAGATCAAGGGCGTGCACCCGGACAAGGTCCAGCCGGTGGGGGTCAAGCTCAGCGCCGACGGCAAGTACGGGTTTGTCGCCCTGGGCCCGGCCAACCATGTGGCGGTGATCGACGCCAAGACCTTTGAAATCCTCGACTACCTGCTGGTGGGACGGCGCGTCTGGCAGATGGCGTTCACCCCGGATCAAAAGCAGTTGCTGGCCACCAACGGCGTCAGCGGCGATGTCTCGGTGATCGATGTCGACCGCCTCAAGGTGATCAAGTCGGTGAAGGTCGGGCGGTACCCCTGGGGCGTGGTGGTCACGCCATGAACGCCCTGGACGTCAGCGACCTGAGCTTTGCCTACGGTGCCCGTCAGGCGCTGAACCAGGTCGGTTTCAGCCTGGCCCCGGGGCGTTTTGCCGCGTTGCTGGGGCCCAACGGCGCGGGCAAATCGACCCTGATCGCCCTGCTCACCCGGCTCTATGACCTGCAGCGCGGCGAGATCCGGGTCGGCGGTCATTCATTGCGCACCCACCCGCGCCCGGCGCTCAAGCAATTGGGCGTGGTGTTTCAGCAAAGCACCCTGGACCTGGACCTCAGCGTCGAACAGAACCTGCGTTACCACGCCGCCCTGCATGGCCTGTCACGGCGTGAGAGCGAGCAGCGGGTGGACACCGAACTGGCGCGCCAGAGCCTGACCGAGCGCCGCGGCGAACGGGTGCGCGAACTCAACGGTGGGCACCGCCGCCGGGTAGAGATCGCCCGGGCCTTACTGCACGAGCCGCACCTGTTGCTGCTCGACGAAGCCAGCGTCGGCCTTGACCCGGCCAGCCGCCTGGCCCTCAACCAGCACCTGCGCAGCCTGTGCCGCGAGCAGCAGTTGAGCGTGCTGTGGACCACCCACCTGCTGGACGAGGTAGCGCCCAGCGACGACCTGCTGATTCTCCATCAGGGCCGCCTGGTGGCCAGCGGGCAGGCCGCGGACTTGAGCCTGGAACATGGCGGCGACCTCGGCACCGCCTTCAACCGCCTGACCACCGTGGGAGCCACCCGATGAACGCCTACTGGCAATGCTTGCGCGGCATCGTGCTGCGCGAATGGCTGCGGTTTGTGTTGCAGCGCACGCGTTTTCTCAGTGCCCTGGTGCGGCCGCTGCTGTGGCTGCTGGTGTTCGCCGCCGGCTTCCGGGCGGCGCTGGGCATCGCGATCATCGAGCCCTACGACACCTACATCCCCTACGAGGTCTACATCATCCCCGGCCTGGCCTGCATGATCCTGCTGTTCAACGGCATGCAGGGTTCGCTGTCGATGGTCTACGACCGGGAAATGGGCAGCATGCGCGTGCTGCTCACCAGCCCCCTGCCGCGGACCTTTCTGCTGTGCAGTAAGTTGCTGGCGACCGCCCTGGTTTCCCTGTTGCAGGTGTATGCCTTCCTGGCGATTGCCTGGCTGTACGGGGTGCGCCCTCCCGTGGCGGGCCTGGTGCTGGCCCTGCCGGCGCTGTTGCTGGTGGCCGTGATGCTCAGCGCCCTGGGGTTGCTGCTGTCCAATGGCATTCGCCAGCTGGAGAACTTCGCCGGGGTGATGAACTTCGTGATTTTCCCGCTGTTTTTCCTGTCATCGGCGCTGTATCCGCTGTGGAAAATGCGCGACTCCAGCGAGTGGCTGTACTGGTTGTGTGCGGTCAATCCGTTCAGCCATGCGGTGGAGCTGGTGCGGTTTGCCCTGTATGAGCGGTTCAACCCCCTGGCATTGGCGGTGTGCGCCGGGCTGACGCTGGTGTTCGGCCTGCTGGCGGTGTTGACGTTCAATCCGCAGCATGCGGCGTTGCGCAAGGCGGGTTAGCCGGTATTGCCCGGTAAAGGCACAAAACTACTACTTTGGTACTGGTTTTCCTGTCTATCGTCGCATTCCCAAGGCACCACGACTGGCATGTAATAGGTTCATAACGATAAGGACTGAACCGCTATGCTGCGTGCCTGCCGTCGCCTGTTGCGCCCTCCTCTCACCGCTCTGTCGCTGTGCCTGCTGCTGAGCGTGGCCCATGCCGACAGTCCGCTGTTTTCTGCCGAGGGCTACCGCATCAGCCTGTACCGCAGCCCGACGCCCGATCAGGCGCCGGGCGCGAGAATCGTCGATACCGCCAGCCTGCAAACCCTGCTCGACCAGACACCGCGCCCGCTGTTGATCGACGTCTACCGCCGGCAATGGCTGCATGAGCGCTTCATTGAAGACCAACCCCACGAGAACCTGCCCGGTAGCCACTGGCTGGCCAATACCGGTGACGGTGATCTGACGCCTGCCTGGCAGGCCTACTTTGCGCGTAACCTGCACACACTGACTGCCGGCGATACCCGGCGTGCGCTGGTGTTTTACTGCCGCTCCGATTGCTGGCTGAGCTGGAACGCAGTAAAACGCGCCACGGCCCTGGGCTATCAGTCGGTGTACTGGTACCGCGACGGCCTGGATGCCTGGCTGGCGGCGAACCTGCCCGTGACCCTGGCCCAACCGGAGCCCTTTCCCTGACGTTGCACCCTTGCGTGTTGTTGCCACACCATAATCAAAATAACGAGGTGAAAGGCTATGTACAAAATTCTGATTGCCGACGATCACCCACTGTTCCGCGAAGCCATTCATAACGTCATCAGCGATGGTTTTCCCGGCAGCGAGGTGATGGAAACCGCCGACCTGGACAGCGCCCTGGCCCTGACCCAGGCCCACGACGACCTGGACCTGATCCTGCTGGACCTGAACATGCCTGGCATGCACGGTCTCAACGGCCTGATCAACCTGCGCAACGAAGCGCCGACCATCCCGGTGGTGATCGTCTCTGCCGAACAGGACAAGCAGATCGTCCTGCAAGCCATCACCTATGGCGCGGTGGGTTTCATCACCAAGTCCTCGCCCAGGGCACAGATGACCGAAGCCATTGAGCAGATTCTCAACGGCAACGTGTACCTGCCGCCCGATATCATCCGCACGCAAAAAAGCAGCAGCCCGCGGCGCATGAACGACACCCCCAGCTTCCCGCCGGAACTGCTCCAGGCCCTGACCCGCAAACAGCTGCTGGTGCTTGAGCGGATGACCAAGGGCGAGTCGAACAAGCAGATTGCCTACACCCTGGAAATCGCCGAGACCACGGTCAAGGCCCACGTCTCGGCCATCCTGCGCAAGCTCAACGTGCATAACCGGGTGCAGGCGATCCTGAGTGCCGGGGACATCGATTTCGGCTCGTACCTGCGCCGCTGAGGCCCGTTGCAGGCTTCGCGGTTGGGCCCTATGGGGGCTGCCGAAGGTTGCGATCTTTTGATTCTGGTTTTGTGGGTATATCCGTTGCTGCGGTGAAGGCGGCTAATGGTTCCGCCCTTACGGCGGGTCACTTTGGTAAAGCGCCAAAGTAACCAAAGCGCTCTACCCCTGACGTACGGCCCCTCGCTAGGGCTCGGGGTACCTTCGCTCAGCCTGCCGATGGGGCGGGTGGATCAAGAGCAAGAGCACGGCGACCTGCCGGTCGGCCTGAGTGGTAAGGGCGGGCGAGGCGGCCGACCGGCCGGCCTGCTTTTTTACTGATGGATGAATTTCCCCTGTGGGAGCGGGCTTGCCCGCGATGGGTCCAGTCCATTCAACATCGATAGTGCCTGACACACCGCCATCCCAGGCAAGCGGAACGCCGCCCGGCCCGCTCCCACAGGTTCGGTGGCCGTACGCAAGATTTGCGGGCAGCCAGATTCACCGTGGGAGCAGGGGTTCAGACGCTGATCGCGCCATCCACCAGGGTCTGGGCCTCTTGCACCAGTTGCTTGAGGTGATCGTCGCCAATGAAGCTCTCGGCATAGATCTTGTAGATGTCTTCGGTGCCCGAAGGACGGGCGGCGAACCAGCCGTTTTCGGTCATGACTTTCAAGCCGCCGATGGCCTGGTCGTTGCCCGGCGCCTTGCTGAGGATGGACTGGATCGCTTCACCCGCCAGTTGGGTCGACTTGACCTGCTCCGGCGCCAGTTTGCCCAGCAGGGCTTTCTGCTCGGGGCTGGCCTTGGCGTCGACGCGTACGGCAAAGGGCTCGCCCAGTTCATCGGTCAGGGCCCGGTAGGCCTGGCTCGGATCGCGGCCCGTGCGGGCCGTCATCTCCGCAGCCAGCAGCGCCGGGATCAGGCCGTCCTTGTCGGTGCTCCAGACACCGCCATCCTTGCGCAGGAACGAAGCCCCCGCGCTCTCTTCGCCACCAAAGCCCAGGGAGCCATCGAACAGCCCGTCCGCGAACCATTTGAAGCCCACTGGCACTTCGTACAGGCGCCGGCCCAGGCGCTTGGCCACGCGGTCGATCAGGCCGCTGCTGACCACGGTTTTACCCACCCCCGCATCGGCACGCCACAACGGACGGTTCTGGAACACGTAGTCGATGGCCACTGCCAGGTAGTTGTTCGGCGCCAGCAAACCACCGGAGGGGGTGACGGTTCCGTGGCGATCATGGTCCGGGTCGCAGGCAAACGCCACGTCGAACCGCTCCTTGAGGCCAATCAGGCCCTGCATGGCGTGGCTGGAAGACGGGTCCATGCGAATCTGCCCATCCCAGTCCACCGACATGAAGCGGAACGTCGGGTCGACCTCGGTGTTCACCACCTCAAGGTTCAAGCGGTAGTGATCGGCGATGGCCGACCAGTAGCGCACGCCGGCGCCGCCCAGTGGATCGACACCCAGGCGCAGGTTGGCGCCACGGATCACGTCGAAGTCGATCACATTGACCAGGTCGGCGACATAGGTATTGAGGTAGTCATGGCGATGGGTGGTGCTGGCCTTGAGCGCCTGCTCGTAGCTGATGCGCTTGACCCCGGCCAACTGGTTGGCCAGCAGTTCGTTGGCCTTGGCTTCGATCCACTTGGTGATGTGGGTATCGGCCGGGCCACCGTTGGTGGGGTTGTACTTGTAGCCACCGCTTTGCGGCGGGTTGTGGGACGGCGTGATGACGATGCCGTCCGCCAGGCCCGAGGTACGGCCGCGGTTGTAGCACAGGATGGCGTGGGAAATGGCCGGGGTCGGGGTGTATTCGTCACCGGCGGCGATCATCACGGTCACACCGTTGGCCGCCAGCACTTCCAGGGCACTGGCACCGGCCGGCGTCGACAGCGCGTGGGTGTCGATACCGACGAACAACGGGCCGTCGATGCCCTGGGCCTGGCGATACAGGCAGATCGCCTGGCTGATCGCCAGGACGTGCCATTCGTTGAAACTCAGCTCGAACGAGCTGCCACGGTGCCCGGAGGTACCGAACGCAACGCGCTGGGTGGCCACCGAGGCATCGGGCCGCCCGGTGTAATAGGCGGTTACCAGTCGCGGGATATCGACCAGAAGCTGTGCTGGTGCCGGCTTGCCCGCAAAAGGACTGAGTGTCATGCAAAACCTCTGAAAAAGAGTGGTTCAGGAATAGGGAGGCAGTTTACTGGCAGTTTGACCATAGAGCGACGACATCTATCCGCGGTCGGCCAGGATAATTTGCCCCTTGATCACTCTATCAACTCCAGCCTCAGGGCATCGCCGAGCATCGCCATGGTCGAGTCCAGATCGTGCTGGCCATTGAACGCATGACTGAGCCGCACGTGCTGCGAGTGCAGGCCGTGCAGGCTGAACAGTTCACCCGGGGCAATCACCACGCTCTGTTTGAGCATGCGCTGGAACACCCGGCGCATGTCCACCGGGCGCAGCAAGCGGGCCCAGAGGGTCGCGCCACCCGCCGGCTGGACAAAGTCCAGCGCATCGCCCAGACGCTCCTCGAGCACGTGCACCATGCGGGCCTTGCGCTCCGTGAGCAGGCGGCGCAATACCTGCAGGTGCTGGTCGATGCGACCGCTGCTGTACAGCCGGGCAATGGCTTTCTGGCGGATCGGCGACAGCCGGAAGGAGCGCAGTAAAAAGGTCCGCTGCAGCTCAGTGCTGAGCGGGCGCGACAGCAGGTAGCCATAAGGCGCCTCGGGCCCCATGAGTTTTTCGAAGGTCGAAAACACAATCAAGCGATCGGGGTCGAGCAGGTCGCGAAAGCGCAGCTCGTTCGGCTCGTGCCCGAGCTCGCCGTAGACATCATTCTCCAGGACCCAGCAGCCGTGTTCCTGCAACAGGTGGGCGATACCCTGACGGTTATCCGCCGGCATCAGGCTGCCCCTGGGCATGCTGACGCCCGAGGACAGCAGCACCAGGCGCACCGTTTCGGTCGCCAGCAGGTGTGCCAGCCATTGCGGGTCAAGCGAACCATCCTCGCCGATAGGCAGCTCGATCACCCGGACCCCGGCCGCCTGCAACAGGCGCAGAATCACCCAGTCACAGGGCGACTCCACCAGTACGGTGGCGCCCTTGAGTGCCAGCACCGCGATCAGGATCTCCAGCACGCCGCGCAAATCGGCACCAATGTAGACATCATCGGCGTGCCAGCAACGGATAGGCGACGTGGTGTAGCGCGCCGCCAGCGCGGTGCGCAGCTCCAGTTCGCCGCAGGGTTGGGAGTGCGGTTGCTGTTGGCGCGGGTACTGGCGCACCAGTTCGCGCTCCAGCAGCAGCAACGGACTGTCCAGCGATTGCAGCAGGGCCGGTTCATCGGTGCTCATCACCAGCATGCCCGGACGCCTGGCACTCACATAGAGGGTTTCCAGCAGGTCATTGCCGCCGCAGAACGCCGCGTTCAGCGACACCGGCAACGCGTAGTAACCGGACTTGGCCACCGAGTACACCCGCCCTTCCTTCTCCAGCAGCGAATAGGCGTACTGGATGGTCGAGATCGACACGCTCAGGCGCTCGGCCAGTTGCCGCAGGGATGGCAGCTTGATCGGCGCCTCGGTCTCCATGTCATTGATCAGGCAGGTCAGGTAGCGGTACACGGCCTGGTAGGCAAAGTCGTTCTCTCTCTGCTCTTTCATGGACGCAGGCCAATCGCAGCAAGGGGCCGCGCCCGCGGCAAACACGCCTGGCCGCCATTGCCGCGGCCCATGTTGTTCAAATCAGTCAAACCGGGCTCCTTCAAGGTCGCGCTGACAGTGCATTGAGCGCGTGCACCAAGGCCCCGCTATTGGAGGCCGGAGCACCAGCCTCCCGCACAGGACTGCGGCGGTACAGTGCCCGCATCAGGTTGATCGGCAGGCCGCTGACATCCACCATCCAGTGCATGACCTGCTCCGGTGCGGCTTCGCCCTGCAGGGCTTTGTGCAGGTCGCCCATCGCCACCAGCATCCCGGGATGGCAGCGCCGCAGAAATCTCTCCAGTCCCGCGCCCTGGCCGACAAAAGGCGCAAACAACAGGCACACCACTTGGGTTTCGCACAAGCCCAGACTCTGCTGGAGTTCGGCATTGGCCGCGGTGCGCTGTTCGGCCAATGCCAGGGGATTGTCGTAGAGCGCCGAGACCTCCTGGCAAACAGGCTCCGGTACGCCTCTTTTGCGCATGAGCAACAACCCGCGCTGCACGTACTGGGCAACGCCGCGTTCATAGGGCTGGCCCTCCAGGTAGCTCGCCTGCAAACCACGGCAATGGGCCGACAGCAGCGCGCTGGCGTAGTCGTTTTCCCGCAGGGAAACCTCTGCCTCCTCCGCCTGCAGGCCGAAGAACTCGTTGAGCAGCAACCAGCGCTCTGGCGCGTTGCCCGTCACCAGGTCCTGGATATCGATAAAGGTGGTCCCGCGCCGCGCGTCAAAACCCGCCTGGGGTCGCCAGGCCACGGTTTTTTGCTCGGCGTACAGCTCGCGGTAGCAATCGTTGTCCAGGTGCTCGAGGCTGCTCAGTAGTCCATCCATGCTCAGTGCCGGCTCCGCCAACGCTGGCAATCGGGCACGCTGGGCTGCCCGCGCCAGCCCGGCCAGGAACTGCCGCTGCTGGCGCGCCGTCGCCCCGCCCACCAGGGCATCGACACCGCCCTGCCAGCGGCTCATCTGCCCATAGAACTCGCCGGTGGCCAGGTAGCCGTCATCACAGGCTTCATAGGGGCTTGCGGGGTCACGCAAATGGCCGAGCAATAACAGGCTGTAGCGATTCCACTCCCGGCCGGCGTCGGACAACGCCGATAAATGACTGAAGGGCAATACCTCACGGTTATCGACCATCAACACCTCGACGCGCGGGTCGTCGTAGACAAACAGCGCTGCATAGCTGCGGTGAATGCTGTCCATGATCGCCGGTGTCGTCGTGCCCATGCGCAGGGTTGCCACCCGTAGGTGGAAGGTCGCTGGCGACCGGGCGGCGATGCTCAACTGCGCGGCACGCAGCAACGCCAGCGAGTAACAGCTGTCCTGGGTGCCGGAGTGGGCCAACAGCACCTTGAAATGCTCCATTCTTTCTGGGCCACCGGCCGCTACCAGTAAACGCTGGATGAGAAGTTGCAGTGCTGTGCGCTCTGCCCGGGAGAAGAAACTCAGCAGACGCGTCAATACTTGGTGATAGACATTGTTCATCGCTGAATCATGCATGGCGCTCATCGTTATTTACCTGATATTCAATAAGTCGGTATCAAAAGAACATGGCTCAACCGCTGTGGCGGCGATCGATGTTGGTTGATTAATGCGTGTCGTAATTATCGGTGTTCAGATGCTAGCATTTTGACTCCAGCAACCATTTGACACTATTGCCTGAACAGCATTGGCACGACGGAAAGTTCGCCTGCAGACGCCTGAAACCAGGGCTTTCAGGCCCGCAAGGAAAGGCCTAGGACAATTCCGACAACTTCCCACAGATAATGAGCACGCAAAACCAAGAAGCCATAACTCGGCAAAAATTCGGCAACTAGTCTTTAACTGCATTACTTGCCCAATACCCACACCCGGCGTGGATGAGCAACACGCGCTCCACCCGGTACCGTTAATAGCCCCCACTAAAACAAAAGGCTCAGCCATGACTCATTCCTTGAGATGAAAGTGATCATTCAATTATCAGGGCTTGGTTATTGATTAGAAGATACAGATCACAGACAAAAACCAGTTCAGTTGCTGAACAGCTTGTTTATCAGGGGGGCGGCCGCGGTGTTTACCAGGGCCCATAACGCAACAGCCCGCTTTCGCGGGCTGTTTGTGTGGTGCTGACCTCGGGTGGACCTCAGGTGGGCTCGACCAGAATCGCCACCCGCTCGCGACACGGACACTCGTCCATGTAGCGGTGCGCCTCGACGAACTGGGCAAACGGGAAGACCCGGGTCTTGAGCGGCAGCAACACGCGGTCGGCGGTCAATTGGTTGATCTCGCGCAGGGCCCGTTGCAGCGCGGCCTGGTCCTGGATGATCCCCAGCTCCGGCTTACCGGTGAAGTTGCCGATGCAGTGCACGAAAAACTGAATGTTCTTCTGGAACGCCGCACAAGCCGGGAATGGCGTCTGGTTGCCGCCTTGCAGGCCATACAGCACCAGGCTGCCCCGGGGCGCCAGCACGTCGCCAAGCAGCGACATCTGTGGGCCACCCAGGCCGTCGAACACCACGTCCACGCCGCGGTTGTCGGTGAGCTTGTTGATCTGCATGAGCAGGTCCTGCTCTTCCGTGACAATCACCTTCTCGGCACCCAGCGACAGCAGGTACTCACGTTCTTCGGCCGTCTTGGTCGCGGCAATCACCCGCACACCCAGGGCCTTGCCCAGTTGCACAAAGGACGGGCCGGCGCAGTGGCTGGCGTCGGTCACCAGGGCAAACTGCCCGGGTTTGACCCGAGCCAGATCGGCGTAGGCAAAATAGGCGATCAGCAGGGGCGTGTAATGCACCGCCGCCTCGATCGGACTCAGGACGTCGGGATAACGGGTCAGCGCCGAACGCGGCAGCACGATCTGCTCGCCGTACACCGGGTAGTCATTGGGGCTTTCAGCTGGGAAGCTGGCTACCTTGTCGCCCACCGCCAGATCATCCACGCCTTCACCCAGGGCCGTGACCACGCCCGCCATCTCATGCCCCAGCCCGGAGGGCAGTCGTGCATGGGAGGACGCCAGGTTCTGCCGCCAGAGGATGTCATACCAACTGACGCCTATCGCCTCGACACGCACCTGTACTTCACCGGGTGCAGGCAGGGCCGCCGCATGCTCTTCGCATTTGAGCACCTCGGCTGGACCAAATTTGTGAAAACGGATCGTGCGGGACATCGCAAACCTCGTCAAAGAAACCTCTAATGCCATGAACTTTATCCGGGCTTTGTAGCCAAGACCATCAGTGGCTATTAATAGTCGACATGCCTGTCATTGATTCCGCAGCGGCGGCAATCCGTCAATCCATCTAGAAAATCGAACCAGCATTGTGGGAAAAATGAATTACTCGGTGCAGAGTAACAGCCTTTCCCCGTAAGATTCATGCCGGTCATTGTTCTCAAATGACCGCTCTCGTCAAGTTTGCTGACTCTGCCAGGACTCCAGATGAATCGTAATGACCTGCGTCGTGTCGACCTGAACCTGTTGATCGTGTTTGAAACCCTGATGCACGAACGCAGCGTAACCCGTGCCGCCGAGAAGCTGTTCCTTGGCCAGCCGGCCATCAGCGCGGCCCTCTCGCGCCTGCGGGGGTTGTTCGACGACCCGCTGTTCGTGCGCACCGGACGCAGCATGGAACCCTCCGCGCGCGCGGTGGAAATCTTCGCCCTGCTCTCCCCGGCCCTGGACTCGATCTCGACAGCTGTCAGCCGCGCCGCCGAATTCGACCCCGCCACCAGCACCACGGTGTTTCGCATCGGCCTGTCGGATGACGTCGAGTTTGCCCTGCTGCCCATGCTGCTCAAGCGCCTGCGCGCCGAGGCACCGGGCATTGTGCTGGTGGTACGCCGGGTCAACTACCTGTTGATGCCCAACCTGCTGGCCTCGGGGGAGATCTCCATTGGCGTCAGCTACACCACCGACCTGCCGGCCAATGCCAAGCGCAAAGTGCTGCGCCGCAGCCAGCCCAAGCTGCTACGCGCCGACACCGTGCCCGGCCCCCTGAGCCTGGACGACTTCTGCGCCCGCCCCCATGCGCTGGTGTCGTTTGCCGGCGACCTGAGCGGCTTCGTCGATGAAGAGTTGGAGAAACAAGGTCGCAAACGCCACGTAGTACTCGCCGTGCCGCAGTTCAATGGCCTCGGCACCCTGCTGGCCGGCACCGACATCCTCGCCACCGTACCGGACTACACCGCCGAAGCCCTGACCGCCGGCGGCGGCCTGCGCGCCGAAAACCCACCGCTGCCGACCCGCACCTTCGAGCTGCACATGGCCTGGCGTGGGTCCCAGGACAATGATCCGGGGGAGCGTTGGTTGCGGTCGCGGATTCAGATGTTTTTTGGGGACCCCGATAGCCTGTAATGGAGTTCCAGTAAATTCCATAAAACTGTTTTATAACAAGAGGTTATTGGTAATTTAAGTCCATTGCCGTCTGTCTAAATCCAATCGATTCCAGGACTCATGGGGGCATAATTGGGGGCAAATTTCGGTTCCTTAAAAAGGATGCCCCCACCGATGCCCCCAGATAATGCGGTCGTTTTCAAACGAAAACTCAGCGATGCCTTGATCCGCTCGCTGACCGAACCCGGCAAGCACGCCGACGGCGAAGTCCCTGGTCTCTACTTGGAGGTGAGGGCGTCGAGCAAGGTCGGCAAATCCCCTTCCAAGGTTTGGCGATTGAAGTATCGGCTGCATGGCAAGGAAAACCGCTTCTCCATCGGCGCTTACCCCGACATTGGTCTCAAGGAGGCGCGCGACATTGCCCGTGGCGCACGCCGCGACGTGGCTAACCACACTGCACCGCTCAAGGCCAAGACCGCCAAGATCGAAGCACACCTGCTCAACGAGGTGCGCACCTTCGAATACGTAGCCAAGCAATGGTTGGCATTCAAGTCTGCCGAACTGGTGACCAAATCCATCTCGGGGTTTAACGGAGCGCTGAACAACCACATCTTGCCCGCGATTGGTAAAAAACCGGTCAGCGAGATCAAGCTGGAGCACATCACCACAATCATTACCGAGTTGCGCCGCCAGCGCACCATGGCCATGGCCCGGCGCGTGCGTACCATCATCCGTGCCGTCCTGGGCTTTGCCGAGGGGCGCGGGTGGGTGGAACGCAATGTGGCGCTCAGCAACATTGAGGAGTTGAAGATCCGCCATGTCGTGACCAGCAACCCAGCGATCGAAAGGCCGGCCGACCTAGGCAGGTTTCTCCTGCGTCTGGATGACTGCAACGACGGCAGCGTTGCCGCCGCAATGCGCCTGCTGGTTATGTTGCCGGTCCGCCCAGGCGAACTGGTGCAGATGCGCTGGGAAGATGTCGACTTGGTGGGCGCCGATTGGCGTTATGTGGTGAGCAAGACCAAGCATCTGGACAAGAGCAAACACATCGTGCCGTTGCCTGAGCAAGCCTTGGTTCTGTTACGCGAGCTACATAAAACCCGCGTGGTGGATGAAGAAGGCAAAGGCTGGGTGTTCGTCTCGCCGGTCTATCCGGGACGTCCCATAAACCCGACCTCCATGCTCAAGTCCTTTCAGCGCATCTGGCCGGAGTACGACATCACATCCCACGGCTTTCGCGCCACCTACCGGACCATTGCCCACGAGCATTTGGGTATAGATCCTATCGTGCTTGAACTGTCGTTATCCCACCGAATGCCAGGTGCGCTCGGGGCAGTGTATGCACGGGCTCAATTGCTGGCGCAACGCCGAGAGGCCACCCAACAATGGGCTAACTACCTAGATCAGTTGCGGCAAAACGCTACGCGAGTAACGACAGATTGATGATACGACGGCAGAATCAGAAGTCCACAGCCAATCGGACGGCAAGCGTCTGTACTCTTATAACGAGGCGCTAATGCATCAGCCCCACAGTGCCAGAAGTGGAACATCCGTCGACTTCATTGCATGGACACAGGATGGGGGGTTGAAAACCAAACCTCCTGATTCCGAACTCCACCAGCCCACGTCCTGCCGATACCAGTCGCCTGGCGAAAGAACCAGATAGAACTCGGCGGGGGGATGTTGGTGATAGGGGTAGCAGGTCGCAGGCATCATGATTGCCAGTCCCAAGGTCAAGCTGGAGCATTCGAATAACCCTCCGGGGCCGGCGATCATCCCGTGGCGATGGCGTTCCACGAAAGCGCTGTCCTGGTCGGCCCAAGCTTGGCGGTTTATCCAGGTGACGTGGGGCAAGAGCTTGCCTAACGCGTCCCGTATCGATACCAGGTCATCATCGGTCCTGGGCGCTGCGTCAAGTGCCTCGGATAAATGCCCTTCGAGGAAGCCCGGCAGCGCACCTGAAATCTCCGCAGTTTTCCTGATTGTCCATTGGGCGGTATCCAGACCCGCGGCGTGTGCTTGCGCCTGATCGCAACCACTGCCCGACAGGACGTTCTGAAGCGAACGCCTGAGCACGTCGCCGCTGCTGATAATGTCCTGAGCCCACGCTTGAACTCCAGTGTTGTTCATCATCGTTTCGACCCCATTTCCGAAGCCGGAATCGAACCTTTCCCTTTGTTATTGAAAATAAAGGGAAATTTTTAGTTCGTAAATTTTTCTATCTCTATGTGTACCCTCAGTCTCGAGCAGCCTCATTAGACCACTACAATTAGGGCTGTGCCTCTAGCTCACGGGGACAACCCTTGTGCAATTCGGCCACTACCACGTGTTCCTATCTGCGTTTGCAACCCACTATTTCAGCAAACTTCGTCAGCTCACAGGACTCTCTCAATGGTGTTTCCCCCCAAAGCATCATAATTGGCATGCCGATCTCAAGGTCGTCAGCAAACAGGTTGGGGACCCCAATCACGTTTCAAAAATCGCAAGCCGCTAGCACGTCGCCGACATGATGACACCCTGGTACTGCCTGGTGGTTTGAATGGGGAATGAACACCTCATGACTTGAGACGAGCCGGTGCAACCATGATGCAAGCCTCGGGGGTAAGCCTTGATGTGATAGACCGGTGCCAGAACCACGAGCTGGCAGGCGGGTCCGCCGTCACTACTTACACCATGATTATGCCGCAGAAAGAAAAGAAGCTTGGAACCTGTTGAGCGACAAGCTCATTGATATCTTGATAGGCCAGGATGGAGGGACTTGAGACACAATAAGAGATGTCATCGCCTCCGCCATCTTTATACGACAAAGCCCTGATTTTTCAGGGCTTTGTCGTTTCTGGTTTTTGGAAAAACCTGCCAGCCCACACTTCAGCCCACACCCTGGCTGAAGTATTGCTTTTCGACCAGCGGCTAACTTTTCGAATGGTCTCTTGCCTACACCTACAGACCTGAAGAACGGGTTTAGAGGCAGCTTCCGCAGGAAGCGCCGGAACGGAAACAGAGGTTGTGATTGTTGGTGCCGACGCCGAATTGACCCAGTTACCGAGATGTCACTGACCCAGTCTGATTCCTCGCGAACCAATACCTGTCCTGGATTTGTGCCGATTTGAAGATGGGTCAGTCTTGCGTCGGCACGTGGGGCAATTCGGCATCGGCGTCAACAGTCGTGGATGGTCAATCGCGAAACAGAATGAAGCAAATTCAGCGTGTACCGAGCGCATTCAGCTTCTGCATCAGCGAGGCGAGACCACGCGGCGGCAAGAACGTCGGGGTGCTTGCGCTCAAGATATCTTTCATCCGCCGCTCTATGTAGGGATGATAATCCTCCCCGTGGGTCATGATGTAAAAGTGCTCGTCGCGAATCGCAGCGAGCACTTGCTTGCCAACCATACGCGGGGTCAGGCCCTGCTTCAGTTGCTCTGCGTACCAATCGTGCACGACCCGCGCAGCAGGGTCGGTGGTCGTCGGCGAATCGCTCGCCAGATCGACCGGACGATTGCGCTGTGACGCGAGAATGTTGGTGTCCACGCAACCTGGACACAACAACGATATCTTCGGTTTGTAACGACCATGCCGAAGCTCCCAATATACCCCTTCAGACAACGCCACCACTGCAGACTTCGACACGCCATACAACGTGTTGTCATCAGATATCAGCCCTGCGGTCGAAGCTGTATTGACGATGTGCGCCTCAGCGCCCTGCTCGATCATGATCGGTAAGAACGAGCGGAGCCCATGGACGCCCCCCATCAGATTCACACCCAGGATCCAGTTCCAGTCGTTAAGGCTATTGACCCAGCTGGGACCGGCGCGGACGCCGACACCAGCGTTATTGCACAGCACATGCACCGCCCCATATTTGCGCAGCGTCTGCCGCGCCAGCTCTTCAACTTGATCCGCTTTCGAAACATCGCACAGTACAGAATGCACATCGGCACCGGCGGCGCGAAGTAAACGCGTCGTTGCCTCGAGCGCAGACTGCTCAACATCGCTCAATACGACCTTCATGCCCGCCGCTGCGGGAATAACTTTAATTCATCTTTCACCATCCCGATGCTGCCTTCCATACCCTTGAGGATTGACTCTTTCGAGAGTATGGAAAGCCGCGTTTATCAAACGTAATCAGGGATGGTGTCAGCCGATGCGCTCTGGCGGTTGGCCATGAGCGCGCCAATCACAGCAGCAGCCAAAACCAGCAGCGGCAAGATCGGGGTGATGGCGCTGCTGCCACCGGTGAGCATGTCGAAGTGGTACACTGCCAGCCCGGCGATACCGCCCAAGCCTGCCAACGCCACCAGCGAACACAAGGTGGTAAACAGGCCTGGCTTGAGCTCTGGGTGACGCTTGAAGAAGAACAGCGTAGCCAGAGCTGTCATGGCCATCAGCACGATGATGCCCAGGGTCGCTACAGCGGAATTGAGGGTGAACATGACCAGTACCGGATCAACTCCACCGATGGTGAAAATGGCAAGCAGCACAGCAGCCACAACGGTTTGGGTCACTGAGCCACGGTGTGGACTAGCGAAATGCTCGTGGGCAACGCCCAGCCCCTTGGGCAGCAAACCTTCACGCCCCATTGCGAAAAAGTAGCGGGACACTGCGTTGTGGAAGGCCAGCAGACTGGCGAAGGTACTGGTCACAAATAGAACTTGCATTGGCAGAACCATGCCCGCACCAATGTAGTGAGCGGCCTGATCGAACAGCACGGTAGTCGGGTCGCCGCTGGTGAGCAGAGGCATGACCTTATCGATACCGATACCGTTTACCAGTGCCCAGGTTGATACGGTATAGAACAGGCCCATCAACAGTACTGACAGGTAAGTTGCCCGCGGAATAGTTTTGCCCGGGTCGCGGGCCTCTTCGCTGTAAATAGTGGTGGCTTCAAAACCGATAAAAGCGGCAAAGCACAGCAACAGGCCGGTAATGGGTGCGCCGCTGCTGGCAACCTCATACGAGAACGGACGCATCGTCATGCCAGCGTCGCCACCCGAAGCCATGATCCCGCAGTCCAGCAACATGACCACCAGATACTCACCAGCCACCAGCAAACCGAGAATCTTCGCCGACAGGTCGACCTGGCGATAGCCCGCCCAAGCGATCACGGCCATGGCTACCACCGAGTAGAACCACCAAGGCAAGGTTACCGCAATCATCGGCTCGACCAAGCCTTTGGCGGCAGTGCCGAACAAGCCGTAAAGGCCAATCTGCATAGCGTTGTAGGACAACAGGGCAATCATGCCCGCCGCACCCGCTGCGGTTTTGCCCAGGCCGCGACCGGAGAAAGCATAAAAGGCGCCCGCATTTCGTACGTGCTTGGCCATTGCGGTATAGCCGACGGAGAAGGTCAGCAGAATCAAAGTGGCGATGAGGAAGAGTGTCGGAATGCCACTACCGTTGCCAAACAGCATGGTCACCGGCACACCGCCTGCCATGGCCACTAGAGGACCGGCCGCAGACACCACGAAGAAGGTAATGGCCAAAGAGCCTAGCGCACCTTGTCTTAGGCCGCCCTTAGTTGCGGCACTCGAGGTAGGGATATTTGCGTTCATCATCGCCTCTTTGCGATAAAAGGAATGGAGATTTATGGTTCTGGGTTTGTTTTTGTAATATTCACTCGTCCGGTTGCAGCTGCGATATATCCCGGGCAGGTTCAGATCATTAATGTCTTCATTCAGAAACTGCGAACAATCGTGGTCAGCTGCAGCTGAACCACCGTTGATTTTTCGAAGTCTCAAAGGGTCTCACTTGCCCCCCTTACAGGTACAGTACGCCGCCCCGCTTCACCCGGCATCCCCTTGAAGGGGGACAAGCAGTGTCCCGTGTGGAGCTAGTGTGACAGAGGCCATGCCTAGGCTATTCAGGGGCTTTTGCGCACAAACTCCGACGGAATTAGCGCAGGTGCGGTGGGGATACGCCTATCTGTTTTCGCTTGGCGGCAGCCTGGCGGAAGAGTAAAAAAGATGGCATGTGAACGCTTGCAGTGCTATCGGTTTGAAACTGACTCCAACAACAAAGCAGGGTTGCCTGAACCGGCAAGGCCTCGAAGCAGGAAGTGCTCCATGAATTGCAATGCGAACGAGATCGCGGAGCTGGTCGGCAGTATTGGCAACAGCCGCTTCACCAGGACGTTCTACGACCTGTGCTGTGACTGGTTGAACATCGACCGCTGTTCGGTTTTCCGGATTAACGCGTTGGGTCTTCCGGAATGCATGATTGCCGAAGGCAGCCAACCGGAATCACACATCATTATCCGACGCTTGGCTCAAGAATACAGTGAAGGCGGCTTTCGCCAGGATTCAAACTGGCCTACAACCCGCTTAAAAAATGGCCACCAGACCGTCTACTCCATCGCCCCTGTACGCATTCTGGACAAAGCTTACCGCCGCCGCTTTTACGATGAAGCCTCGGTTCGCCATGAAGTGGCGGTGATTTCCTGCATCGACGACCAGATGCTTTACTGCAGTTTTTTTCGCAATGCCGACCAACAGGATTTCGATAGCAAAGACATCCAGCATGTGGAACAGTTGAGCAGCCTGCTGATGAGCGCATTAGGCAAGCACGCTGAAATCACCCAGATGCGCGAATACAGTGCGCCAGCCCGCACCAAAGCTAGCAAGCTGTGCCCTGAGCGCCGCGAACGTATGCGCATCGAACTGCGTGAACTGCTTCTGCTCGATCCCGGTAAATTGACGAAGCGTGAAGCCGATATCTGTGCCTCGATTGCATTAGGTTATACCGCATCGGGCATCAGCCTGCAGTTGGGTATCTCGATCCATACTGTGACTACCCACCGCAAACGCGCCTATGCCAAACTGCGTATTTCTTGCCAGAACGAGTTGTTCACGCGCTATTTCGACAGCGTACAGCAAGGTGTTTTGCTGAATCAGGGGGGGATGTAGCAATGCCCGGAAAGCAAGACCAGCGCAGCCTCTATCCGTAGACCTTGATCAACATGCTCTTGGTTTCCAGATAACCCGACAGGCTTTCACACCTCATATCACGATCGATCCCGGATTGTTTGGTACCACCCTCCGGCAGTACCGGGTGCGGGAAGCCTTCGGTATTGACTGCCTACTTGCTGTTTTTCAGGCGCGGAATGACTTGGTGCACGCGGCTGATGTTTTCACTCTAGACATTGACCACCAGACCATAGACGGTGTCATTCGCCAGCACCACCGCTTGGCTCAAATCATCGCATTGATCAGCGGCCCGATCTGATTTGTGGGGTCCAGCCCGGCACCCGCCATCTGATAGAACACACTGCGCTGTACAAGCAGCTACTTTTTTCAGTTGGATTAGCTTCGATGCTTTGAATGGCGATTGGCTGCCCATCATCAGTAATTATCAATTGAGTGAGTTCCCCTCGACGCTCTCCGCAAAACTCAAGCGCAACTCGGAGCGATGCCGAAAACACGAAAAACGTTATGATTTTTGTGCTTTAAGTAAATGATTTTTCCTTATTTTTTTACAACCTGAAATTGCCGCGCTAACAGGCTCATGTGTGACCGAGCGCGCCAGCGATCACATTTAGAATGAAGACCTATCGCTTCCTCCGTAACAGCGAACTGATCAGGTTATCTTCAAACAGTTCAGCCTCCTCGATATAACCGTACACGATGCTGTCATCCCGCCAGCCGCTCTGGCGCTTGATCTCGAGAAAATCCGTGCCGGCCCGATATGTGCTGACGGCCAAGCCGCGGCGCAGGCTGTGGTTACCCATTTCGACGTCGACAACTCATAGCCATTCCGTTAACCGTCAAAGCGGATTCAGTTGTCCCGTTAAGGGGACATCCGTTGGATGTCATCTCGCGTAAAGTTATTTACACATCCAAGGGTCTTGGGCTCAAACAAAAATAAACTGGAAGCGCATTGCCATGCATCGTCCCCATAACGAGCCACGACGCTCGATCTATTACAACTATCAAGTCTTCCCCGCTTACACGGACAGCGTTGGATCCCCGCACATCCAGCGAAAGCCAGTGGTGGTGGTGGGCGCAGGACCGATTGGCCTGACGACTGCACTGGATCTGGCCCGCTATGGCATCCCCTGCGTGGTACTGGAGTCAGAACTGCAAGTCAGCGAAGGAAGCCGAGCGATTGTTTTCACTCGCCGCTCGATGGAAATTCTCCAACAGGTGGGTGTGGCCAAGCGTGTCAGTGAAATGGGACTGCCATGGAGTTGCGGTAATTCGTTCTACCGCAACCAATTGGTGTTTCGTATGGAAACACCGCAGGATCCGGATGATCGCTACGCGCCAATGACCAACCTTCAACAGCCGTACCTAGAGCAATTCCTCGCTGAGGCCGCAGAGGCCAACCCATTGGTGGAAATCCGCTGGGGCAACCGCGTCACAGCGCTGGAACAGCAAGCTGATTTCGCCCGACTGGAGATTGATACCCCGACCGGCAGCTACCACCTGGACGCTGACTGGGTAGTGGCTGCCGACGGCGCACGCTCAGCGATTCGCTCGCTACTCGATCTGAAACTTGAGGGTGCGTCCTATGAGGGGCGTTTTGTAATTGCCGATATTAAGATCGATCTAGGCCTACCCACCGAACGCCTGGCCTATTTCGACCCGGTCTGGAACCCCGGTAATACCGTGTTGATGCACCGCGAGCCCGGCAATATCTGGCGCATCGACTACCAACTACCAGAAAATGAAACCCCCGAGCAAGCGCTACAACCTGAATCGTTGCGCGAGCGCATCAACGCTCAGCTGGAGATGCTGGGCGTCAAAGATCCAAAATGGGAAATGGACTGGAGCTCGGTGTACTCGGCCCGCGCCCTTACCCTGCCGGAATACATCCACCAGCGAGTCATATTTACGGGGGACGCCGCGCACCTGCTCCCGATTTTTGGTGTGCGCGGAGCCAACACCGGTTTCCAGGACTGCCACGATCTGGTGTGGAAACTGGCCTTAACCATCAAAGGGCTGGCAGGGCCGAAGCTACTCGACTCTTACACTGAAGAACGGGTCAGCGCAGTGCGGGAAATCATCAGCGAGGCCGGCAAGAGCACGCGTTTTATGGCTCCGCCGACGCCCGGCCACCGCCTAGTGCGTGATGCCGTTCTGTCGTTATCACTGACTCAGGAGTTCGTCCGTCCGCTTTACCACTGGCGCACCTCGCGGCCGCACGACTACGCAGAATCAGTGCTCAACAGCCAGACTGACGACAACGACCGTTTCAAGGCCGGGCCACGCAATGGCGCACCGTTGTTCAATATCAAACTGGCCGAAAACGACTACCTGTTCGACCATCTCGGCGCTTGCTTCTATCTACTCTACTTCACCGACAGCACTTTCATTCCGGGCGATCTACAGGCAGAGGCACAGGCCATTCGCAGCAGCGGCGTGCCATTCCAAATCATCGCAGTTGCGCGAAACGCACAGACTAGCGTCAGTGGTGCAGACCAAGTGATCGAAGACACCTCCGGCCATATTGGCAGCAAATACGGTATCACCCAAAACGGAGCCTACCTGGTTCGTCCCGACCAACACATTTGTGCCCGGTGGCAACATTTGTCGGCCGAACAACTGCACACCGCCATCGAAATCGCCTTGGGTAAGAACTGAGAGGAACAGCAATGAATGCACTGACCGTACAAGATTTAGAACTGATTTACGACGTGCTGGCTGATACTTTGGATCAGGTCACTCCGGCCAAGGCTGAGCTTTTCCTAGTCAAGCTTGCGCTCCTAAGTGCCCAGACAATCGGTAATGCGCATACATTTACCGAGCTGACCCAGTCGGCACTACAAGACCTGTAACGGCAACCTGAGCAGACCGCGCAATGCGGCCTGCCAACAACGCTCATGCCGCTGTACCAGCATAGATGGCCAGCGCTGGCGCAGCGACTGGTAAGGCTCTACCTAATAATAATCAGGAGCTGAAATGCATCAGAGTTCTGCACATATTACAACGACCGAAACCGCCAGCGCCCAGCAAAAGGTTATGCGCAAGGTATTCAGACGCCTGATTTGGTTCCTGTTCCTGTGCTTTGTTCTGTCCTTTCTCGATCGCATCAATATCGGCTTTGCCGGCCTGACCATGATGGGCGATCTAGGGCTTACTAGCACACAGTTCGGCATAGCCACAACGGTGTTCTACATCGCATATATCGCCTGCGGCATTCCCAGCAATATTGTCCTGGCAAGGGTGGGCGCGCGCAAATGGATCGGAAGCTTAATGATCGCCTGGGGTCTGGCCTCGACAGCCACTCTGTTCGCTACAGATGCCAACAGCTTGTACCTGCTCCGGGCTCTGGTCGGCATTACCGAAGCTGGCTTCCTACCCGGCATTCTGCTGTATCTGACCTTCTGGTTCCCAACCGCCTACCGCGCACGAGCCAATGCCATGTTCATGGTTGCCATGCCCTTTACGGCTGGATTCGGTTCGGCCATCTCGGGGCAGATACTGAGTCTGAATGGTACATGGGGCATGCACGGATGGCAGTGGCTGTTTCTGCTCGAAGGCATGCCCTCGGTGATCATGGGCTTTGCGGTGTTCTACTACCTGAACGACAAGCCTTATCAGGCGCGTTGGCTGGACACCGAAGAAAAATATCACCTGCAGCAAGCACTGGCTGCAGACATCTCTTCACCAGGCAACGCTGCACAGGAAAAAACCGTAAGTCTGATGCGCGAAATGCTCTCGCCCACCGTACTGCTGTTCAGTCTGGTGTATTTCTGCCTGGTCAACACCTTGGCCATGATCGCCGTCTGGACCCCGCTGATTATCAAGAGTATCAGTGCCGCCGACAGCAGTAATAGCACCATCGGCTTTCTGGCTACCATTCCGCAGATATGCACCATCATCGGCATGATTATCTGGGGACTGCACTCGGATCGTACCCAGGAACGCAAATGGCATCTAGTACTGCCCATGCTGCTGGCCGCCGCCGGCTGGATATTCGCAGCCTATGCCGGTGACTCTCTGGGACAGCTGTTGGGCGTGTGCATGGCCGCCACTGGCTCCTACACCGCCATGTCGATCTTCTGGACCACGCCGGACCATGCCTTGAGCTTCAAGGCGCGCGCCATTGGCATTGCCATAATCAACGCCGTGGGCAACATCGGCTCAGCACTGAACCCGCTGGTGGTGGGTTGGCTCAGGGACCTGACTCAAAGCTTCACCGCCGGTATTGGGTACGCCGCCGCTCTGTTGGTGGTCGGATCGCTGCTGGTCTTCCTGCTGCCCATCCCCGCACCGGCCAAGAACACTGCCTTTAAATCACGTTGACAGCCACTTGAACGCGAGCCTGGTCGACAACCGGGTGTCAGTCGAGCCACTGTGGCTTCTTGCCTGTGACAAAAGAGGCTACAGTGCCTGCTCAGGTCTATCCTTCTCACCGACAAATACCAGAAAGCGCCCATTCAAGGGCTTCGGGAGTGCACCATGGAATATTGGCCCTTGCGAGTGTCTAATAGCGATTTCCGCCTGAGCGTCGACGAGACGGTGAGCTTGCTATCCCGCGTGGGTGAGCGGCAAGGCAAGATGCTGGCAGGGGATATGCTCAAGCTGGTCAGTACTCAAGTGCCATTGGCTCAGTGCACGATTTTTGCTTATACCCCCAATCGCAGCCCACAAATCATTTCTTTTGCCGACCGCGCCCGTATGCCGCAACTATCGAAAATCTCCAACAATTACGCCGAACGCTTCTACAGTTTGGATGGCAACCAGCAAGCCATGGCAACACGCATGACAGCATCGACTTCCGAGCGCGTCCTGGTGCAACGCCAGTCGGTTGAAGATATCGTCCACCGGGATTATCGGCGTATATGCTACGAGCTACCGCAGATCTCCGAGCGGGTCGCCCTGCTCACCCACTGTGACGGTGGCCGCTGGCTGTCGGTCAACTTATATCGTGGCCGCGAACATGGCCACTTTTCTGTCAACGAGATTGACTTCATTGAACACGCGGCGCCGCTGGTGATACAAATAGTCCGGCTTCATTACCGTGCCTATCTCGAAGCCAATGAGATGCCGGCACTTCTCAGCGAACGGGTGATAAAAATGTGCCCGGAACTGACCCGACGCGATCAGGAGTTGCTGCAGTTGATGCTAGCGGGTTACGACGTTGAGACTATAAGCTCGAGTATGGGTATTCAAGGCTCCAGTGCCGCCACCTATATTAAGCGCCTGTACCGCAAGCTAGGCATTTCCGGCCAACGCGAGTTGCTTGCGCTGGCCATCCAGCCCAAGTGGCCGGTCATGCTTCACTGAATCCGAAGAGGGGCCGGTGTACTTCCTGGCACCCTCTTCCAGATCAGCGTCAACCGCGAGTGAATCCATAATCTGAACCATTCCTATGGATGGCATGACTGGTGCGCGCCTGGTTGGAAACGCACTGCTCGAAGGTAAGCGTCGCGGAGTGAAGTTTGTAGTCGTATCGATGTGTATCGGAGGCGGCATGGGCGCAGCTGAGTCATTCGAAGTCGTCTAGGTCATTTTAGCAATACCCTAGTTTCAAGAATTTGGGACGATCCAGAATCAGATCGGCGGTGGGCACACCGCCCCACGGCATATACTCAGCCGGGCTGAAAATGCCCAGTGGCAGGTTGCTCAGCGAGAAGTCGGCATGCCCATGCTGCCTGCGGATGAACTCGGTCAACCGCTGCTGCGGTGTATGAATGACCTCGGGTTTGGCCAGGATGACTTCACCCCTCTGCGCCCCGCGCCGCTGAACAAGGTGCTACAGCGTAAACGCGGGCAGCCCCTGGCCATGGGGTTGATTGCCATGGAGCTGGCACGACGCCTGAACATCCCCATGGTGGGCGTGAACTTCCCCGGGCACTTCCTGCTGCGGGTGCGCGGTGCCGATCACCTGCTGGACCCGTGCGGCGGCCGACGCCTGTACCCCCGACGATTGCCGCGAACTGCTGCAACGCCAGTACGGGCCCGACCTCAAGTTGCAGGCCGATCACCTGCACACCGCCGATCCGCGTTCGATCCTGCAACGGCTGTCGCGCAACCTGCGCCAACTGCATCTCTCCAACGACAACCCGTTGGCCGCCCTGGTGGACGCCGAGCGTGTACTGGAACTGGGCAGCACCAATGACGCCGATTACCTCGCGCGGGCCAGCCTGTACCAACGCCTGGACTGCCGCAACGCCGAACGCGTTGACTTGGAACAAGTCCTGATGCTCAGCGAAGACCCGATCCAGTGCCTGCGCCTGACCGAGCGGCTTGCCCGCACCCCCATTTGGAATCAGGGTGTGTCAGGTTGATTGGCGGGATGGGCCTGAATAAACGCCGGATGCTGCGCCGCCAACCCCGCCACCCGACCAATGCGCGGATACGCCGCCAACGGCACCTTGAAGCGCTCCGCCGCGAACAGCTGGGGAATCAGGAACGCATCCGCCATCCCCGGCCGCTCGCCAAAGCAAAACCCCGCATTGCCAATCAACTGCTCCACTGCGCCCAGCCCCTGGCTGATCCAATGGCCGATCCACTCCAGCAATTGCGCCTCATCGTGCCCCCATTGGCGCAACAGGTTCTGCGTGCTGGAGTTGTGCAGCGGGTGGATATCACAACCGACGATCGACGCCACCGCACGTTCATGGGCGCGGGCTGCCAGATCCTTGGAGAGCAGCGGCACCTGTGGATAACGCTCCTCCAGGTACTCGATGATCGCCAGCGACTGAATCAACAGTGCCCCCTCGTCCGTGCGCAACGCCGGCACACGGCCCTGCGGGTTGATCGCCAGGTACTCGGGTTGGTGATTCGCACCGCCCGCCGGCAACAGCAGGTTGACCGGCACGGCCGTAAAATCCAGGCCCTTGAGCGCCAGGGCAATGCGCACCCGGTACGACGCGGTGGAACGGTAGTATGTATAGAGTTCCATGCCCTGCCCTCTTAACGCGCCGCGACCACGGTGCCGCGGCATTCGCCGAAGCCGATGGAGGCAAAACCCTCGCGACGGCACCGGGCGCGCAGGATGATTTCGTCGCCATCCTCGAGGAACTTGCGCACTTCGCCGGACGGCAATTCCACTACTTTCTTACCGCCTTCGGTCATCTCCAGCAGGCTGCCGAACTGCCCGGCCTCAGGGCCGGACAAGGTGCCGGAACCGAACAGGTCACCGGCCTGCAACTGGCAGCCGTTGACGCTGTGGTGTGCCACCAACTGCGCGACGGTCCAGTACATATGCAGGCTGTTGCTCAGGGCTAGGCGATGAGCCGGTAGGTCCTGTTCGCGCATGGCAGCGGTGGTCAGCAGCACTTCCAGTTCGATGTCCAGCGCGCCGGCGGCCTGATCACGTTTATCCAGCAAGTACGGCAGCGGTTGCGGATCGCCCTCGGGACGGGCCGGTTGCGCCTTGCGGAACGGCTCCAGTGCTTCGGCCGTGACGACCCAAGGCGAAATGGTGGTGATGAAACTTTTCGACAGAAACGGCCCCAGCGGCTGGTATTCCCAGGCCTGGATGTCCCGTGCCGACCAGTCGTTGAGCAGGCACAAACCGGCGATGTGCTCGGCGGCGTCAACGATGGCAATCGAGTCGCCCATCTCATTGCCCTGGCCGATCCAGATGCCGAGTTCCAGCTCATAGTCGAGACGCGAACAGGGACCAAACGTTGGTTCGGTCTGACCGGCTGGCAGGGTCTGGCCTTTTGGGCGACGTACATCAGTACCGGACGGGCGAATGGTCGACGCTCGACCGTGGTAGCCGATCGGCACGTACTTGTAGTTCGGCAGCAGCGGATTGTCCGGGCGAAACAGTTTGCCGACGTTTTGCGCGTGCTCGATACCGACGTAGAAGTCGGTGTAGTCGTTGACCTTCGCTGGCAGGTGCATCTGGCAATCGGCGGCCAATGGCAGCAGTTTTGCGCTTTGCAGTTCGATTTTGCTCTGTAGGGTGCAGCCCTCAGCGAACAGTTCCAACAGACGCTCACGCAACGCAACGCGGGCACTACGTCCCAGATCGAAGAACGCGTTCAGGTGACCGCAACATGTTGCTTCGACTGCCGTGCGTGCGGCACCGTCAAACAAGCCGGCGTCGAGCGCCGCTTGCAGATCAAAGATATGCTCGCCAATAGCCACGCCGCTGCGCGGTGCCGAACCATTGAGGCTGAATATGCCCAGCGGTAGGTTTTGCAGCGGGAAATCAGCATGGCCGTTGGCGGAGGCAACCCAGCTGCGAGTGATTGAAGTCTGCGTCATGGGTTATCTCCGGGTCGGGTCGAAAGTGGCGGGCAGCGAGGCCCAGCAAGCATCGTAGGTGTTTTGCAATTGCGGGCAGTCGAGGGCGAAGCGGCTTGGGCGCAACACCTGACTGGTCTCGAACATGAAGGCCATGGCGTTGTCGATTTTGCTCGGTACAAGCGCGGCACTGATCGCCTTGATGCAGGTTTCGCCGTCCGGCCCGTGAGCGCTCATGCAACTGTGCAACGACGCACCGCCCGGCAGGAAGCCTTCGGCCTTGGCATCGTAGCTGCCCTGGATCAGCCCCATGAACTCGTTCATCAGGTTTCGGTGGAACCATGGTGGACGGAAGGTGTTCTCGGCGACCATCCAGCGCGGCGGGAAGATCACGAAATCAAGATTGGCCAGACCGTGGACACTGGTCGGCGACGTGAGGACGGTAAAGATTGACGGGTCCGGATGATCGAAGCTGACCGTGCCAATGGTGTTGAAACGGCGAAGGTCATACTTGTACGGCACGTTATTGCCGTGCCAGGCCACCACGTTCAGCGGCGAATGGTCGAGCTCGCAGGCCCAGAGTTCGCCGAGGAATTTCTGTACCAGGGTCGTTGGCTGTTTGAGATCTTCGTAATGGGCGACTGGTGTCAGGAAGTCTCGCGGATTGGCCAGGCCGTTACTGCCAATCGGCCCGAGGTCTGGCAGACGCAGCTGCGCACCATGGTTCTCGGCCAGGTAGCCGCGGGCTTGCGGGTCGAGCAGTTCGATGCGGAACTTCAGCCCACGCGGCAGCACGGCGATCTCCAGCGGCTCCAGCTCGAGCACGCCGAGTTCGGTGGCGATACGCAGCCGACCCAGCTCCGGCACCAGCAACCACTCGCCATCGGCGTTGAAGAACACGCGCTCCATAGAGCGATTGGCGCAGTAGTGATAAATGCTGATCCCCGCCGGTTTTTCCGCACCGGAGTTGGCCGCCATGCTTACCAGACCGTTGATGAAATCGGTCGGCTCGGTCGGAATATCCAACGGGTTCCAGCGCAAGCGGTTGGGCGTCACGTCGCCCATCGGACCGCCGGCCAATTGCCGCTCCAGTTTGACAAATGCCGGGTGATTGGCCGACGGCTGAATGCGGTACATCCAGGTGCGCCGCGCTTCGCTGCGCACCGTGGTGAACGCCGTACCGGAGAACAGTTCGGTGTAGAGACCGTAAGGGGCATTTTGCGGGGAATTCTGGCCGACGGGCAGTGCGCCGGGTAACGCTTCGCTACTGAATTCGTTGCCGAAGCCTGATTGGTAAACCAGCGCTGGCGCTGTTGAATCGAGGTTCATGGAGCCTCCCGAGCAGGAAATAGGTCGCGGCCCATCACTCCTTTCGAAGTCTCGGCACGCCTGAGTTATTAATGTCGTAATTAGATTACGCATAACGTAATTTTATTGATGTTGACCGTCAAGCTATAAAAACGCCAATTCGCCGCAGGATCACACTGGCTCATCGGACCCATTGATAGACACAGCGTCCCGGCAGGAGGGGAACTTGTCATCCAGCTGTTGCGCTGTATCCTCCAACTGAGACTTGAGGGAAGCGACAAATTCTTTGGCGATGCTTGGCAGGCCAACCTTCTCGTAGTAGGCCGGCAGCCTTATCAAGCATCCCCCCAGAGAAGTAGCTGCTCGCGGTAGTCGGCGAAGGATTCAGCCCCCAGGACACACAGGTCACCCGATCGCAACTCGCTATACAGATACGAGAAAACACAGACTTCAAGATAGCGCCGGCTGGTCGGTGGCCCTTCACTGGTAGCGCGGCGCACGACCTTCGCCCAGCGCTCCGTAGCTGATAACTGGCCAACATGGCCAGAGATCCACTCACAGTGCAAATTCTCATTATCCCGAACGAGTTACAGCGCATGGATGAGCTAGCGATCCTGGAACGTGGGTTCGGGCTGGAGGATTCGACTGAGCCGGAACAGGAGCGAACGGTGTGACTTAAAGTACTTCCAAATCAGCGGTAAGCAGTTGTTGCCACAGGTCCTCCATTGTCCTGGAACTCACTAGAGTTGATGCCACTGGCATAAAATCTAGTGAGTCCAATGTGAACGCATAGTAGATGAATCCTGCACGGGGCAAACAGCAAGGCCTGTGCTCCCGATTTCACTCCGGAGCCAGTCCTTCATGATGCGTCCCGGCGCTAAAGTCGAAAAATTCTACCTCTACCCCAAACCAGTGAACTTCCGAAAATCCATTGACGGCCTAGCCGCTCAGGTCGAGCTGGATATTTCTGGTACCGTGAGGCGACTAACCCAGGCCAGCGTCAACTGACCTGATCATCACCGCATAGTTAAAATTTCCGGATACCCCGCCTTAGCTTATTAGAGAGCAACAAAAGTTTAGTCACATTCAGAAACTGCAACGCGCACCTTATCTTTGCTGACAAAAAATTTGTGGACAATATACAGAAAAACCAGCCAGGCGGGCGCCAGTAATACCGACACTCTGACTGCCGGAATCATGAACATTACGAGAAAAATAAAAGCAACAAATATAAGAACAAGAATGTTTGACAGGGGGTGGGCGATCGAAGGAAAAGTAGATCTTCTACCTTTATTTAGCAAGCACCTCTTAAACTTTAAATGTATTATAGAAATTAATGCCCAATTCAACACCAGGGCACTTACGACTAACGCCATCAAGAGTTCCAGTGCCTCCGAGGGTAAAAAATAGTTAAGAGCTACGCTGGCCAAGGTTGCCGCAGCAGTCCAGAAAACACAACTGACTGGTACACTGTTTTTACTCAGTCTCTTCAACGCACTTGGCGCATTCCCCTGCTCTGCCATGCCCAACAACTGCCTACTGCTGCAGTATACGGTGCTGTTATAAACAGAAACAGCTGCAGTGAGGACGACAAAATTCAATAAATTGGCAGCTACGTCACTTCCAAGAATAGAAAAAACCATTACAAATGGACTGCTACCGTAGGGGTCAGCACTCTTCAACAATACATCGACCAATGTAGACCAAGGCGTCAATGCGAGTAAAACACTGAGCGCGCCCACATAAAACAAGAGCACCCTATTTAATACTTGGTTTATTGCTTTCGGGATTGTCACAGAGGGATTTTTAGCTTCTGCCGCTGTAAAGCCAAGCATCTCCAACCCACCAAAAGAGAACATAATAAAAGGCATCGCCATGACCAACCCATATGTCCCATTTGGGAAAAATCCGCCATAACGCCAGAGGTTTGAAATTTTTGAGACACTGTCGAGCGGTGCAGTCGCCAATAAATAACCGCCTAACAAAATCATTCCAACTATGGCTGAAACTTTAACTATAGCAAACCAAAACTCAGCTTCACCAAACGCTTTGACGTTGAGCAAATTTATCAAATTAACAAGCGCAAAAAATAACATCGCAGTCAACCACGTGGGTATTTCAGGCCACCAAAACTGAACGTATTTCCCTACGGCGGTCAGTTCAGCCATGCCCACCAGGATATACATGATCGAACAGTTCCAACCTGACAAAAAACCCGCATACTCACCACAGTATTTTTTTGCAAAATAGCTAAATGAACCTGCAACCGGTTCCTCTACGATCATCTCGCCCAGTTGTCGCATCATTAAAAATGCAACTAACCCAGCGATTAGATACCCTAGAATCATAGAGGGGCCGGCCGACTTCAATACACCAGCAGACCCTAAAAACAATCCAGTACCAATTGCCCCACCGAGTGCGATCAATTGGATATGACGATTGGTGAGATTTCGTTTAAGATCGACTATATTCGCGTTATTATTCATCTCTGGCCTATTATTAATTGTATGATTGGCAGATTTTATATGCTGTCATATTGACCGCGAGTCTAAAAAATATTATTTATAATCGTTGCGAAAAGCCGCTCCGGGCACCCTTAGGCACCCAGGCGATATATGAAATCAAGAGATGACAGCTTCCTGCAGTGCCTGCCACAGACTAGCAATATGCTCTTGCTCCGTCGGTATTGCACCAATAGAAACTCGGATCATCCAACGATCATCCAGCGTTGCTGGTGTGACATACGCAAGCCCTGACCGATTTAATTTATCAGCCCAAGCAAGCGTAAACGCATCTAGATCTGCAGAGTGCAAACCTGCGGGCTCGTATCTAATGCAAAGGGTTTGCAAGTTAACAGGTGCAAGCAATTTCCAATTTGGCGCAGCCTTGATCTTCGTAGCTAACCACTGAGCATTATCAAGATCGCGCCTCAGTCTTTTCTGAAGTGTTTCTACACCTTCGCTCCTCAATAGAAACCACAATTTAAGAGCTCTGAATCTACGACCCAATGGAATACCCCAATCCCTCAGGTTTTTGACCTCCGAATCGACGCTAGTTTGCAAATACGTAGGGTTAGTACTCATGACCCGAATCAGATGCTGCGCATCCTTAACATAATACAACGAACAATCGAACGCGACACCGAGCCACTTATGTGCATTAACCACTAGGGAGTCTGCCTGCTCAACACCCTCCCACATCCAACGACACTCAGGCAAAATCATCGCAGAACCCGCCATAGCACAATCAACGTGTAACCAAAGACCAAATTTTTGTGTAATTTGACTAATTGGTTTAATTGGGTCTATCGCTGTAGAAGTAGTAGTACCTACCGTTGCGACCACCGCACAAGGAGTAAAACCGCTCGCTTGGTCGGCGATGATCGCAGCCTCCAGAGCGAGCGGATCTAAACTGTAGTTCTCGTCAGTTGGTATATAGCGAATATTATTCTTACCAAAACCCGCCAGAAGGGCTGCTTTATCGACACTGCTGTGAGCGTGAGCCGACGTATACACGATAAGAGGTACAGCCTCAGCTTGAAGCCCGCCAGCCGCCAAGGAATAATTAGATGCTTTTTCACGCGCACTAATGAGCGATATCAACGTACTCGTAGACGCAGTATCCTGGATGACGCCGCTCCAGCTGGCAGAAAGCCCCAAGAGCTCTCTCATCCAGTCAACCGTTTTTTCTTCCAGCTCTGTCAGCGCAGGGCTGGACTGCCAAGACAACCCCAAAACACCCAACCCGGTACTGAGAAAATCCCCCAATATCGAAGAAAGAGTAGCGTTGGCGGGAAAATATCCATAAAAATTGGGATGTTGCCAATGCGACAAACCGGGCAAGATCAAGGAGTTAACATCGCCCATGATCCTCTCAAACGACTCTCCGCTAACTGGAGCATGAGCTGGAAGTTGCTTTAGTACTTCTCCCGGCCTGACTTGAGACATTACAGGCAGATCAGCAACTCCGGCGTGATAGTCGGCAATAGTATCAATAAGCTGATGAGCACACACTCGAAACTCTTCTACGTTCATTCCACATCTCCTGCAAAATCAATGTCAGATCAAAAAAAACATCTATTCATCAACGATACTGGAAACGTTAGAACCTGTACATGCACCAGCTATCATACCTTCCATGACAAAAATGAATACCCCGACCTTACTTATTGTCCGGCTTATATTTTGTTATCCCAAACAGAGAGCCGGTCCATATCCCAAGCACTACATCTCGAAACCATTTATGCTCGGGCGCCATATGTGTTCTCTCATGCCAAACCATCCAATAACGGTGGAACTTAGTGATAAATCCAATCGAACACCACGTCACATTGTACTTTTCTGCCATCTTGATCGCGATATGTTTTGGAATGGTCACCAGTAAATCACTGTTCGAAACCACCTCCATCGCCGCACTATAAAAAGGGACTGTGAGCGCGACCTGCCTAGATAAGCCGCACGATTTCAAATCGCTATCAATAAAACTATCTTTATCTCCCCCACCTGAAATTTTTACATGCTGCCAAGATGCATAATCATTAGCCTTCAGAACATGACCCACTAGTACATGGCTCGTAGACATCACGCAAACAGGAACATCCTCACCTAACATTCTCCCTCGCAGCCCAGAGGGTTCTTGCTCTAACATAGTCGTTGCCAAGTCCAACTCGGAATTAGCTAAAAGCTGGTAATCATTGGGCTTCCACGTAAGATACTCCACAGAGACGCTTGGTGCGGCTGTTCGCAAATAATCAACTAGCTGCGGAAGCATATGCTCAGCAACATAATCAGAAGATGCAAGCCTAAAACAAACACTACACAAAAGCGGATCAAACTGCGGCTTCTGTGATAACTCATTCAATTCATTTATTAATTTACCCAGTGGAAAAATTATCTCTTGACCTCTCGGGCTAAGAAAGTACTCCCTCCCCTGCCTAACTAGTAAATTATCATCGAATGCCTCACGAAGTTGCGCTAACTGCCGGCTAACCTGCGGCTGACTACTGCCAAGCTTTTCGGCAGCATGACTGAGATTGCGAGTAGTCAGTACAGCATGCAAAACCTGCAACATATTAATGCTGAGAGCTGAAAACTGAGTCCGCATACGTTAAGTCACCTTAAAATATTTCACCAATACAGAAAAAATGCGTCCCATCATTCCAGCCGAACCAGAGACTCACCGCCCTGTCAGCCGCACATCAATAAACGCCAGGTGAAGATCATGATTTCGTGGCTTTCAGCATCACCACAGACACGTTGGCCCCTGCAAAGGCATTGTCGATAACATTGAACCATTCATGATCGAAACCGGGTAGCAGACCCTTGCCTTTCGCAGACGCCGGTGGGATTGCGGTCAGGTTTCCGTTATCTGCGACGAGCCGGCCTGTAGCTTTACAGTGAGCGTCACGGTTTGTCGACACGTCGAAGCGGACAAGCTAATGCCTCGCGCGTATGAACAGACTAGCGAATGACGTGATTGGATGGTTTTTGCTTAGACAAGCGTGTTGACCGGATCTTTAGAAATTTGAGCGTTGATCACGTAACAAATCGGCCTCAAAATTTCTCCCTCCGAATGGTTGTCGCCAATATGCTGACTGCTATAACAGCATCAACCACGATCGGGCCGGCTACCTCAATGGCCTGCGATGCGTGATCGCGAAATCCAAGGGGCCGCGCTGGTATAGAGTCTTGAACGCGATGCAAACTCGCATCCAACGTTTTGACGATATACACACCTGCATGCCTGAGCAATTTTGGGCTGGCATTAAACCACACGCAATGAGCTACGCTCGTGCGCGTGACCCCAGTGCGAAACGAGGCCGGCAAGGCCACAGCCCCACAACCAGACACATGGGGTGCCGTCGGCCAGATGGCTGACCAACCATCTGGCGAGTGCCCCGGTCGTTATCAGCCCGGCGCGAATTGCAACGTCTGCTCCCGGCCCAGCACCTGCAGGCGAAGCACCCTGCCATAAAGTCCAGTAGCTCCAGCAACTCTCCGAAAAGCACCTCTTGCTGCTGGATTCCCTGCCACGCTGCTTACCCCGATGCATCGCGCTCAGGGGTTAGCACCGCTACTGGGGCACAGCCTTGCGCACGAACTTCAGCTGCTGGGCGGTGAACTCGAGCAGGCCTTCCAGGCCGAATTCCACGCCAAAGCCCGACAGCTTGCTGCCGCCAAAGGGGGTGTTGGGTTGGAGCACCGCGTGGCAGTTGACCCATGCCACGCCACTTTCCAGATCGCCAGCAACCGCCCGTGCCTGCTCAAGGTCAGTTCCCCACACCGAACCACCCAGACCCATGTCGCTGGCGTTTGCGCGGCACAGTGCATCCTTCACATCGCTATAAGCAATCACTGGCAGCACAGGACCGAACTGCTCTTCATCCACCAGTCGCTGACCATCGGTAACGCCGGTCACGATAGTCGGTGGGTAGAAAAAACCGGGGCGATCTAGGCGCTCACCGCCGGTCAGCACCCGAGCGCCCTGAGCCCGCGCATCCTCGACCAGCGCGGCGACCTGCTCGAGCTGATCGAGGTTTTGTACCGGACCAAAATCAGTGCCCGCCTCAAGGCCATCACCCACTACCTGGCGTCGGGCAATGGCGGCCAGGGCCTCGGCGAACGCGTCGTACTGGGACTCGTGCACGTACAGGCGCTTGAGCGCGGCGCAGGTTTGCCCCATGTTCAGGAAGGCGGCCTTGAAGATGTCTTCCACCACCGCTTCCACCGGTGTGCCTGGCAGCACGATAGCGGCATCGTTGCCACCCAGTTCCAAGGTCAGGCGCTTGAGATTGCCGGCGGCTGCGCGCATCACGCTTTGCCCAGTGGGGGTGGAGCCAGTGAAGACTATTTTATTGATGTTCGGGTGAGTGGCAATGGCGCCGCCGAGGCCGCGCTCGCCAGTGACGATGTTGATCACCCCCTTGGGCACATGGCGGGCAATAATCTCGACCAGCCGCAAGGTGCTCAATGGCGTCAGGCTAGACGGTTTGCTGACCACGCAGTTGCCGGCACGCAACGCCGGCATGATGTGCCACACCGCAATCATGAATGGCCAGTTCCACGGTGTGATCGAGGCCACCACGCCCAAGGGTTTGCGATGCAGTTCGATACGCTGATTGGCATTATCTTCCACCAGTTCCACCGGTATTTCCTGCTCGGCGCTGTAGCGTGTCCACGCCACGCCGCCCATCACTTCCGACATGGCTAGCGCCAACGGCTTGCCCTGTTCCTGAACAATCAGCCGAGCCAATTCAGCCGCTTCGCGCTCAAGGTCGTCGGCAATGGCGTGCAAACGCTTGCAACGGTCTTCATGAGCGCTGTGCTTCCATTGCTTGAATGCGTTGCCGGCGGCGTCGACCGCCTGGTTCAATTGCGCCAGCGAGCCTGCCGGACATTGGGCAAAAGCTGCCCCTGTAGCTGGGTTGATAACGTCAAAGCTACCGCTTTCACCCGTCACTTGGGCGCCGTCGATGAGCATTCGAAAATCGTTCATGTCAATCTTCCTATTATTTTTGCGGTTTATCCGGTGTGGGTTAAGGCCTTACCAAACATCATGCTGGGCTCCGTCCTCGGTTTCATTGGCCCGGGAGCTCAAGGCTTTTGAGAAAGCCTGCGACCAGCGCGTTGAACACCTCGCCTTGATCATCGTGTACATAGTGACTGGCGCCTGCGACCGCCACCGTCCGCACGTACGGGTTGCTGGCGCTCATCGCCTGCAGCGTCGAGGGCGGTAGAAAGTCCGAGCGGCCGCCGCGAATGAACAGGGTCGGGCAATCCAGTGCGCGCACCGCCGGCCACAGGTCTGTCGGCTCGATACTCAGGCGCGCCTCGGCAATACCCTGTTGATCATGGCGCCAGGTGATCACGCCCTCGCTCTCTTTCATCGAATGAACGAGCCTTGACGCTAGGCCCTGTTCCGACAAGCCCGGGCGCGAAGCCTGCCAGAATGCGCGGGCCGCCTCCCAGCTATCGAACTGCAAGGGCGTCTGGCTCATTTCGCGGCGAATGCGCGCGGCACCATCGCCCTGGCTTGAAGAGCCGGGACCGATGTCTTCAATCATCAAGCCAATCAACCGACGCGGATTTTGCCGCGCATATTCAAGGGCGTTGGCGCCCCCTAATGAGTGCCCCAGCAATACAAAATGCGGCAAGCCAACATGGGCGACAAAGTCCTCGAGGTCCTCGACATACGACTGCGTGTGGTAACTGCCGGGCGCGGCCCAGTCGCTCAGCCCGCGACCGCGTTGATCCAGGCCATAGATGCAGTAGCCCGCACCCAGGGATTGCACCAGCGATTCCCAGGTTTGTGCATAGGCCCGCAAGCCATGCAACAGCACAAGGGGAACGCCGGTCGATTCACCCCAGCGCAAAAAGTGCAGGCGCAAGCCAGAACGGTTGGTAAAGAAACAGCTGTCAGGAGACATCGGTTGGTTCCTTTATGCGTGGCTTCGACCGACCTAGAAACGATCGAACCGATAAGGGCTTGGATCAATGATCGGCGCATGGCCGCTGACGAGATCCGCCGCCAGGTGGCCTGCCGCCGGCGAGGTGCCGAAACCGTGCCCCGAAAAGCCGGTGGCCACGGTTAACCCCGGAATCTGCGCAACCGGCCCTATGACCGGATTCGAATCCGGCGTGACGTCGATAGTGCCTGCCCAGGCTTGGGCGATCCGCGCCTGTTCAAACACCGGCCAGGCCGCGATGAGGTTGCTCATCGCGTCGTTATTGAGCCGCGGATTGGCGGCCGGGTCCTGAACCCTGACGCGCTCGAACGGGCTGACGCTGTCGGATTTCCAACGCCGGGCAAGCGCCAGGTCATTGAAAAAAGGTTTGCCCAACGACACGTTCAGAACGCTACGTTGCGCACGGAACTGCGGCATATATTGCTTGGCCAGCAACAAGTGATCGAGTGTCAGGAAGGCATCAAGTTTGCCGCGCTGGGTAATGATGAAGCCGCCATCCCTGTGCTTGCGAAACGAAAAGTCCGGTGCACCTACAGCAATTTCCGTCGGCCCCTCCATTGGGTGGGTACGCAGTACCGAGCAGGTCAAGGGCAAGGTCGGCAACGACACACCGAGGTTGCCCAGAAAGCGCCGCGACCACATCCCCCCTGCGAGCAGCACATGATCACAGCGAATCTCACCTTTCTCAGTGACCACGCCACTGACCACACCGGCGGACATTTGCAGCGTACGCACCGCGCACTGCTCGATAATCACCACACCCATGGCCATGGCAGCCTTGGCGATAGCGCTGCTTGCCAGCGTCGGTTCAGCACGCGCATCGGATGGCGTAAAGATGCCGCCGGCCCATTCACCCACGCCGCCTGGCACCAGCGCGCCAATTTCGCGCTTGCTGAGCAGCCGTGAATCCAGCGACAGATGCTCCACCGACTTGAGCCATCCCTCATGCATCGCCATCTGCGATGGGTTGCGGCCCAGGAACATGATGCCCTCCTGGCGATACCCGACATCCGCCCCTACCCGCTCAGGCATCTTCGCCCACAAGCGGTCCGCGGCGAGTGCCAGGGGGATATCGGCCGCGTGGCGGCTGGTCTTGCGCACCCAGCCCAGGTTGCGTGACGACTGCTCACCGGCGATATGGCCTTTTTCCAGCACCACCACCGCGATATTGCGTTCGGCCAATGTCAACGCAGCGGTCAGGCCGATAATCCCGCCGCCAATGATGACGACGGAGGTTGCGGAGGGAAACACGGTAGACGTTTTCACGGGCGCTATAGTCGGTGCCATGATCAAGACTCGGTAAGCGAATGAGGTAAGCCGCGCATGCGCACGGCCGCGTGACGGTCACTGCGACAGGCGAATGACTTCAACTTGCGCCTTCGATGCGTTGCGATACGCCGTCACTTCCAGCTCTACCTTGTAGACCGTCGATCCCAACGGCGGACAGGTGACGGTGCTGGCCGGATCAATACCGCGAAACTTTTCGCCGATCAAGGCCATCACGGCCGGTACGTCCTTGGGGTCCTGGATGAACACCCGCGAACACACCACATCAGCCAGGCTCGCATCGACCGCCTTCAGGGCCGACTCGATGTTGGCAAACACCTGGTGCGTCTGTTCGAGGATATCTTCCGGAATCAGCTTGGTCTGCGGGTTGCGGCCCGCGGTGTTGGATACGTAGATCCAGTTGTCCACGACCACCAGGCGCGAATAGCTGGCCTGATCTTCAAACGGGGAACCGGTCTTGAGCTTGATGATTTTTGTCATGTGGAATGCTCTTCAAAATATGTGATGGATGGCTTAACGCAGAACCGGGGTTTCCCACAGGTTCAAGGTCACGCCGATGCCTTTTTCGATGGCGTTGCGGTACACCACGGTGCCCCACGCCACGTCTTCCACGGGCATGCCGCCCACCGACATGATGATAATTTCTTCATCGTTCTTACGGCCTGGCGCGGCGCCGGCAATGATCTTGCCGATGTCCTCAACTTCATCGAGTTGCATCTTGCCTTCGGCAATCATGTCCATGAAGCGCACGCCAATTACCGGCACGCAGTGATGCGCAGGCTTGGGCAGTTCTTCAAACCAGGCTTGGTAGAGACCGGTGTTGTCCAGCACCTTGCGTACGTCGCGCTGTTCCATCCCGTCGTCAAGGGAGCAGGATGCAGGCATCGCCAGGAAGGCACCTGGCTTGACCCATTCGCGCTTCACAATTGGGTAGGTCGTGGGATCGCCCACCTCACCGGAGCTACAATAAGTAACAAGGTCGGAGTCGCGAACCACCGCTTCAAGGGTGTCGACCACTTCGATCGTGGTTACCTGCGGATAGGTTTCCTTGACCCAGGCGATAAAGTTATCGAGGCTCTTCTGGCCACGGCCTTTGATCTTCAGTGTGTCGATATGCGGGCATACCGCGATGAATGCCGCCAGCGTGGTCTTGCCCATTACCCCTGGGCCGAGCAGGCCGACGACTTTCGAGTCCTTGCGTGCCAAGTGGCGCGCGCCCACGCCGGGAATCGCACCGGTGCGATACGCGGACAGCAGGTTGGCCGACATATGGGCCAGCGGTGCGCCGGTGTCGGGGTCGTTCAGGGTAAACATCAGAATGGAGCGCGGCAGACCTTTTTCGCGGTTGGCGATATTGGAGCCGTACCATTTCACGCCTGCGGTACAAAAGCTGCCGCCCAGGTAGGCAGGCATGGCCATCATGCGCCGGTCAGCCGTGGGCTTGGGCATGTTCGGGAAGGGTGAATCCTGCGGGAAGATCACCATCGCGCCATGGGAGTCATTGTTCGGACCGGCCATGCGATAGTCACCGGCATAGAGCAGGCCGAACATCTCTTCCATGGTGTTCACGCACGCCAGCATGTCAGTCACGCCCGCGCGGATCATGTCCTGCTCGGAGAGGTAGATGAAGTCGATTTTTGTATTTGTTGACATAATTGTTCTCGGCTGAAGGTGATGTCGCTGCGGTAGGCGCAGCTCCACGCTGTCGACGTCGAGTATCAGGGCGCGTTTTTCGGCGGTATTGTAAATTTCGGACATGCTTGGTTGGCCGGCGCGCAATAGTTGGCGCGATTAATGCTTGGAAATTCCCGCATCAATGCCTATCGAAGGTTCAATCATGATCAAACGGTGCGCACCGACTCCCCGGCATCACACTGCGAACGAACAGCCCTGGTTCGTGCTCAACTCTTCACGGTATTCGGTCATGCCCTCCGAACACCCGGCGATCTCGCATTTCTATGCCTTCGATGTGGCTCAATCGGCCAACCTGCTGGCCGTGCCGGACGGTTGCGTGGATATTGTTTTCGACTGTGATGCAACACGCCCTACCGCCCGGATCTGTGGCACGCCGCTGGCTGCCCAAGCGGTCGAGTTACACCAGAACCATCACTACTTCGGCGTGCGCTTTTCACCGGGCGTCATTCCCGGATTTATCAATGTGCTGGCTGAAGAATTGACTGAGCGGGAACTCGATCTGCTGGAGGTCTCGGAGTTCGCCCAGCGCATCTTCGAAAATATCGTTCAAGCACCGCTGCTGGGCGATCAGATGCGGCTGTTCAACGATTACCTCGCCCCCCGCCTGATGGCTAAAACGTCAACACTCACGGCCATGGTCATTCAGCAGGCGCTACGCCACCGCGGTGATATTCGTATTCAGCAACTGGAAGACCTCAGCGGGTACACAAGTCGCACGCTGCACCGACAGTTCAGTCAGGACACCGGCATGTCTCCCAAGACTTTTTGCCGAATCATCCGCTGCCAGGCGGCTCTGGAAACCCTCAATACCCAACAGGATGTATCGTTTTCGGACTTGGCCCTCGACCTGGGCTTTTCCGATCAATCGCACTTCCTGCGCGATTTCAAGAAACTGGTCAGTACAACGCCTTGCGACTATCAACGAAAAATGGCCCAGAACGCCTATACCGACCGGATCAACTACGCCTGACCCTCCCTTTCAAAAGTAAACGCGCTCCTTCATCACCCCTCGGTAATTCCCTGTATTTCGAATACGGCAAGGCAAATTCAGCGAGCCGAGTTGCCAGCTTCGCGTAGCGAAACCGACAATTCATGAGCGCTTGAATATCAGCCTGGAAAAGGAAATCGGGTGGGAGGAAAGCGTCAGCCGCACATGAGGTCTTTAACGCATTGCCCTGAGCGTTTCGGACGGTGACTCGCCAAACAATTGTCGGTAATGCGTGGCAAAGTGGCTCAGATGAAAAAAGCCCATCGCCATCGCGATCTCACTGATGTTGTGAGTGCAGGCAGAGGTGGTGATCAAGCGCCGTCGCACCGCGTTGAGGCGCAGATTGCGCAGGTATTCGACCGGACGCATTCCGGTCACTGCCTGAAAACTGTTCTGCAGGGTCCGGCGACTCACCCGTAGGTGTTCGCACAGGTCGAGAATGCTTAGTGGTGTATCCCCACTGGCATCGATCAGCTCTTGGCAACGCTTCACCAGGTAAGCACTCACGGCGAAATTACCGCGACGACAACGTACCTCATCGGTGGCGTGGCTGAACAAATCGAGGAACGCGCCGAGCAGTTCTTCCTCCAGCATTTTCTCGGCGGTTGAGTTGATAGCGTCCGTCTGTTCCAAAAGGTGGCGAAACAGAGGCTGAATACGCTGACGTATTCGCAACAGTAACGCGTCATCCGCGCTGAGTTGGGACGTGGTCTTCAGGCGCTTGAGCTGATCGCCAGACAATTCGAAGGCCGCCAGTTTGGCGAAGCGTACCGTGTCGACGTTGAGCGCGAAGAAGTGCATACCTTCAGGGGCATGCAACACAAACTCCTCGCCGTCGCGCAATAGCACCACGCTGTGAGTGCCCACCTGTTGCCCCTGCACCACCGGCGCGCAGCCTAACGACATGGCCGCGCACAGCCGACCTTTCGGCGCATAGCCGCGCTGCACCACACGTTTGTCCAGCACTTCCTGGAAGATTTGAAAGCGGTCAGAGGACAACTGCCGCAGCTCACTGGTCAGGCAGCCACGGCCGAGTTGGTCATACACTTGCCGCCAGCCCTGGATGGAGCCAGCGTGTTGTTGAGGGTCATTGAAGGTTCGAACTTCAGCGAGCATGGTCGTCGTTCCTCGGTGGCCCCGTTTGTTTATCGGCCTGAAAGGGACTCAGTCATCCGTGACGGCAGCTATCGTTCACACAGGGGCGGCGTCCGCCATGAAAACCAAAGCCAGTTCCATGCCAAGCATGTGCAGGCAGTACATAGCGGGTTGGATATTCATCGGCGGCAACATCGCTCCGGACAGCACGACCTGCCCAGCCTCCAGACGTTGACCGTCGGCCAACAGACGCCGAATCAGCCAGCACAGATTGGCCAGCGGGCTGTCCTCCCGATCGCGCGTATCACCATTACCGCAGAGCACGCCGTCGCACTCCAGGCGATACGTTACGCTGACGTGTTGTACAGGATCGAAAGGGATGCGCGGTCCGAGACAATAAAGCCCCGCCGCCGCGTTGTCGGCAAGAAAGCCGCCCACTCCGAAAACCCAGCCCTGCCAACGGCAGTCGGCGATCTCGAACGCGGGTGCTACGTCACCGATGGCTGCCAGAATATCCTCGTCACAGTAGTCCCCCGGCGCCAGGTCACGCCCCAGGACAAACGCCAATTCGATCTCCAGCTTGGGCTGGATCAACCGCGAGAACGCCACCGCCGTACCCGGCTCGACGATCATGGTCTCCGTCAGGGCGCCATACACCGGCTCGTCAAGACCAAAGCGTTTTTGCGCGGCGCTGCCGGCGAAGGCGACCTTCCACCCGCTCAGTTGCTCGCCTGCGGCCTGGCGTAAGTCCAGCGCCTGGCGCTGCAGCGCATACCCCGCAAGCCGATCTATCGCCTCGGGGGCCAGTGGTGCAATGGCTTGCACCGTGCGCGTTGCCTGATGTAGTCGGTTAAGTACCGCGTTGCCGCTGTTCATGACAGTTGCTCCGCCAGTTTGCGCAGCACACCTTCAAGCCTCTCAGGTGTGGTAAACGGTGTTGAATTGGAAGTTTTTGAAGCCGGAAAAGAAAACTTTGGAAACCCGATCGTACTTTGTCACGGTTGGCCGGCGCATGCCTTTTGCTGGCGGTATCAATTGCCAGCGCTTGCGACCGCTGGCTATCACGTCATCGTGCCGAACCAGCGTGGGTATGGCAATTCTGCACGGCCGACTGACGTGACCGCATATGACCTCGCGCATTTGACTGGCGACCTTGTCGCGCTGCTTGATCACTTCGGATACGACGATGCCGTCTTTGTCGGCCATGATTGGGGCGCTAATGTTGTCTGGGGTACGGCGCTACTGCATCCAAACCGAGTGAGCAAGCTCATCGCGCTCGCACTTCCCTATCAGGAACGGGGTGACATCCCGTGGGTGGAGTTGATCGAAAGCGTCATGGGGCCTGATAACTACATGGTGCATTTCAATCGGCACCCCGGAGTGGCGGATGCGATCCTGGATCAAAACAGGCAACAGTTCCTTCGAAATCTGTATCGCAAGAGCGAACAAACACAAGCACCCGAACTAGGAATGGCAATGATCAACTTAGCTGAGGCTGAGGCTGGTACCGGAGAGCCGCTCATGACAGATGCCGATCTATCTGTCCTCGATGCCGCGTTTGAGGTCTCTGGCTTCACGAGCAGTATCAACTGGTATCGAAATCTGGACCGCAACTGGCATCTCTTGGCGAACATTGACCCAATTGTTCCTCACCCCGCCCTAATGATCTACGGGGACCGCGATACGATACCAAAGTCCCCAAATCTGAGTGACTTTGTGCCAAACCTCGAGGTTGTCAGTCTGGACACAGGCCACTGGATTCAGGAAGAAAAGCCAAAAGAGACAACCAAGACAATTCTGGACTGGTTAAAGCAGACGTCTGCAAGCTGACCCTCAAAAGAGCAATAACTCATTTGCGCCCTCTGTCATGACTGGAGGGCGCATACGAACGCTGAAGGAAAGACGATGGAAGAGCCTACCTTTTTCGTCACTCCGTCGCCTCGAAGCTCATCGCCTCCACCCACCGATATTTCATCGCAGTTTACAACAGCGATGACTAGCCTCTCACTGCTCAGCCTTTAATCAGCATCAGTGATCGGCAACTTCCGGCTGATTCTGTTGAAAAATTCGGTTTTTTCAGAACACTGTAGGATGGGGCGGTGAAAGCGCCTCTTCAGCACGTTTCTATGTGAAATTTTAGTCTGAGAGGCTCTGCGGACATTCAAGATTTCGATCTCTGACGCGTACTTTGATGCCTCAAAAACTGCCGCCGACTTTTTCAACAGAATCGGCCGAAAGCTGCCCGTCACCTGAGTTTATATTGGCCATCATTAGGGTTGCCTGCGGCGACGAGAAACTCCGGCCTTGCTAACCCCCACAGTTCTCCCCGAACGTTTTCTGATTCAAACTCTGCTTCCGGTGCAGCGCCCCACAGCTGATACGCCAGGTAGAGAAGGTACGCAGCGCCCACTACTTTAATCCCCTAGAAGACTAGCTCTGAAATTTTCAACACGACGGCCAAGCCCGCCGGAGCGAGTGCGATCATGATCGCGAATGCTAACAGCCGACCTACGCCAGCCATACAGGATGCGCGATATCCGTAGCGCGTTGCATTGCTGATAGACAGCAGATTGTTGGGCCCTGGCGCCATATTCAGCGCAAAGCACGCGGGCAGGAATAACGCTAGCGTCGCAAAATCCATATGCATCTCCAGAACCATTTTGCATCAATCCTACATTGCGGCTTCGCATTTGATTGAATCGGGAGTGGCAGAGAATGTAATCATGAAAAATTTAGAGGTCAACTCATGATCAAGCGGCTATCCTTATTAGCGTTCTTGTTTTCCGGTATTAGCATGGCGAGCCTTCCCGCTGATTTTTGGCGGTTGCGGTATGATGAACGCGGGCTACCGTTAATTGATGTTCGGATCGATAACCGTCTTCATACCTTAATGCTGGATACCGGCAGTGGGGAGGGGATGCATCTTTATAAATATAATCTTGACAATTTAGTGGCTAATCCGATCCTGCAGGCGACTGAACAACCCCCTCGACGGTTGATGGATGTATCTGGTGGTGAAAATAAAGTTTCCGCATGGAAGATTAGCCGATTATTTATTTCCAATATCCCTTTTGATAATGTTGAAGTGGTGAGTTTTAAACCATGGGGATTAAGCATGGGCGGCGATGTCCCAGTGAATGAAGTTATGGGGCTTGGGATTTTTCGCGAGCGTCGGGTTCTGATGGATTTTAAAAACGATCGGCTGCAGATACTGGCGAACTTGCCTTTTGACATAAAAAAATGGTCATCCTACTCCATTGAGCAAACCGCATCTGGATTGCGTGTTACCGCATCCGTAGGCGATGCGCCTTTACATTTGATTGTCGATACTGCCGCCAGCCATTCTCTCCTGTTTTCCGACCGCTTGCCGTCAGGCCTCCTTTTCTCTGGGTGCCGCGACATCGAGCCTGAAGCGTCGAACCTGGATTGCCAGGTGACAAAAATCGCTTTAACGGATCGCGAAGGTAAGACTCGTGATGACTTGGCTGTTGTCACCCATGGCGCAACGCCTCAGAAACTGGACTTTGACGGCTTGTTGGGGATGAGGTTTATGCGAGGACATCGGGTGATCATTGACATGCCTGAACGCCTGCTTTATATCAGCCGTTAGTGCGATGGACAAAGTGAACTCTCTTTTCCGTCCGGAGGCGTTGCAGCATAAAAAAACGCCTGGCTGGGCGATTTTACAGTGTCGGCGCCATCGGTGTTGCCAATCGCGTTATGGAGCGCCGTTGGTGTTTTGCTGGTGGCTATCCATCTGTTATTTACCACCTATGCAAAAAGAGTCCCTGTGACCGGGCGAGTGATCTATTCGCCCTCCGCTGCTGAGGCGGTGTTTAATAATGATGGAATAGTCGGTCGCATCGAAGTACGCCAAGGGGAAAGGGTAAAAAGGGCGACGTCATCGCGACATTTTCACGCGATGTAACCTACTCCGGGGGAGGAATGAATCAGGCGTTGCAAGATGCGGCGCAGCGTCAACTCACTGAGTTGCAAAAGCGTGGGGAAGAACGGCGTAAAGAGGGAGAAGAGAAGCGCCAGCGCTTGCGCGAGAAAGTCAGTGCCAAGGAACTGGAAATGACGGAGATCCGAGCGGCGGCTACCGCAGAAGCAGAACGCTGCGTCGGTTTGAAAAAACGTATGGAGTTTTATCAACAGTTGTTCCAGAAAGGCGTCACGACCGCACAAGAGAAAATTGAGCGGGAGAATGAACATCATAACTCCATTGCACATGAAGCCCCGCAGATATCACCACCTACGAGACAGTGAACGGATCTGTTTAGCACACTGGTTTATCCATCCAAAGGTGTGCCCCCCGGACGCTTACAAACAAATCAATTTCCGGCTGTCCTCTTGCCAACTTACGATTGGTCGTTCGATGACGAAGATTTGATCCAGTCACTAATAAAGTCCAAGGTGCCGGGAGCATATGATCGACGCCCGAGAGCCACGAACAAAAATTCCTTCCATATCGGCCATTGCGATATCAACTGATAATTAAACAGCCCTGCTCTCAACAGGCCGTGGGTGGCATCGGGGATAACGATAACTTGCCGGTTCCTGGCGCCAGAAAATAACGCCTTGTAGACGTTCGAATCTTCGGTTGCATTGACATTCAAATCCATAGCCCCCCAAATCGCCAGAACCGGCCCCTTCATGGTTTTCAATGATGGCGTCACGTCTTCGTTGTAATTTTTCAGAACGAAGTTGAAATGGGGGCGATCCATATCTGGAAAATTATCAGAGGTGTATGTTTCATTTGGATTGCCGAAAACCTTGTCATTCTTTTCGTACTCCTTCCGTACGATTACGTTAATTTCATCTTGAGTACGCCCCTCGGCCGCCAATCGCAATCCGGTGTAGTACATGCCCTGCCGCCGCCAGCTTACCGCCCCACCGATAATCACCGAAAAATCGGGATCCCCTTCACTCGCAGCCCGCGGTATGACCCATCCACCTTGGGAGAAGCCAAGAAAGCCTACCTTATTTGTTGCAACGCCACTTTCCTTGCGCACTCGAGCAAGTGCGGCCACGGTTTCGGTGGCACGATCTGCCATCGACTGGTTAAGCCAATCCCCACTGCTTTCCCCGACACCCTGTTTATCCCAGGTAAAGACACCTATCCCAGCATCAAGAAGGCTGTTAATGAGCGGGAAGTATCCATCGGATGCAAAGCGATCCACAGGACCATCACCATGAATGATCAAAACCACGGGCGCTGATTGAACCTTCATGGGCAGTGCCAGTGTGCCGACCAACTCCGCTCCACCTGCCCGAAACTTCAACGTAGAGACCCGAGCATCGTTGAGTTCTATGTCAGATAAATTTTGGAGCACGAATACAGCCAATCCGAGAAGTACCGCAACGACACTAACGACTCCCAGAACCCTATATTTTTTTGACATCCTGACCTCGAATCCGCACCGAAAATTACAGCCCACGCATTAATCGCTTGTGTCGTCGTACATCAATGAATCAAGCGAAAACCGAGGCAACCAACGTCATACCTGAAAACTTCCTGCATCTTCACGTCAGCCCGTCAACTCCCCAGAGTCGCAAGCAGGCTGAAGGCTGCCGTTGCTTAGGACAGGTGTTGCGGTCGCTGCCAGTCGCACGGCTTTACTCCCCTACAATTAATAGACTAAGCGACACCGCCTCTCGACCATTCGCCACGTAAATCAAATCGTCGTTCTGCAACGTGGCTGCGTCGTTGAAAAGGGAACAGATACCGAATTGACGAAGCTCAACGGCGTTTACGGTGCGCTTGTAAATTCGGGACATTGAGCCCCTCCTTCAAGCGCTCCCTCGCGACCTTGTTTTCGTACGTTTCTCGCTTCACAAAGACACGCCTACGAAAGAGAACTCGTAGCAAGGAGCGTTACTGTGACGCGCCCATTATCTATTGACGCAACACCGAACTTGTCGAACATCTCGTTCATGTACTCGGTGTCACCCTATTCAATACGGCGCACGCCTACAGTGCAGGCCAGGTATTTCGACCTCTAAAGTTCTGGCTTCCCACTACGCATAACCGAGCCGTTACAAACGGACTGAGCCAGCCAAAAACCAACGTCATCAATGCGGTAGGTGGGGTGGCTCTTCCGGCGGCAAGAGGCTCGGCATCCATGAGCTGGATCGCACCAGCCTCCGCCGCGAAACACCCGATATGGGCCATAGACTGCCGGGTCGTAGATATCCCAGCACCACTCCCACGCATTCCCAATAGTGTCATGTAGGCCCCATGCATTCGCCGCCTTGCTTCCAATTGGATGAATGCTCCCTTCTGAATTTTCACGGTACCAAGCGACGTCTTCGAGTGGCCCGTATCGCACCTCCGAGCTGCCGGCTCTGCATGCAAATTCCCATTCTGCTTCCGAGGGAAGCCGGTAGCCGTCCACACCCCAGTCGCATTCTATTTCCCCGTCAACAGTCGTGCGATAGCTCGGCGTAAGCCCCTGTTGCAGGGAGATTTGGTTGCAAAAACTGATCGCGTCCAGCCACGACACCTCAACTTTTGGGGTGTCGGCTTGCCCATCAGGGACCGCGAGATCGTTGACGAGTTGCTGGTATTGCCATGCCGTTATCGGATAACGCCCGATACGATACGGTGGAAGATCCACTGTCCATCGAATCCCTGACGCTTCGTCTTTAACACTTGCTTGTCCGCCTGGGATATTGATCATTGCTGGCGGCCATGAACGGCGATCCTGAAACACTTTATCCATTAAGTTGTTCTCTCCACGATAGCTTTGCGAATTGAGACATACGAACGCTAACTAAAATTGGCTCCCTGACTCGCTCGAGTTGCAAGCCCGAACCGCTGGCCTGATTTCGCTGCTAACGCACAACCGTTGAAGCGCACCTATCTTTCCGATGTGCTAGCGCGTGCACTGCTGCAGATAAGCCGCTTTGGTATTGGCGAGCCCGTCCTTGCGTACCTTGATCCATACCGAGACACTCGTCGCACCTGCTTCGCATTCAGCTGTGGGGAGCGAGTTTCCTCTAGTGGCATGCTGCCGATCATTGTGGAAATAGCCTGACATCACACCCGGGAATCGCTTTCCTTGCGATCCATCTCGGTGACCGAGGTCAATCGCATTAACCTTTGGGCGAGATACCTTCGCAAGTCGTCCATATAGGTGAATACCACCGGCACGAACACCAGACTCAGGACGGTCGACGTGATCAATCCCCCGATTACAGCGATCGCCATGGGCGCCCGAAAGCCGCTGTCGGCACCACTGCTGAGGACCGCGGGCACCATGCCGGCGGCCATGGCGATGGTGGTCATGATGATCGGTCGGGCGCGCTCTGCTCCCGACCGCAGCAGTGCGTCCCGGCGCGAACCCCCTTCCCGGCGCTTTTCATTGGCGAACTCGACCAGAAGAATAGAGTTCTTCGTGACGATGCCCATAAGCATCAAGATGCCGATCATTGCGGGAAGGTCGAGCGCTGCGCCATAGAGCAGCAGACCCACAATGGCGCCGCCGATGGACAGAGGGAGCGCGACCAGGATCGTGATGGGCTGCAGAAAATCTTTGAACAGCAGCACGAGGACGGCATACACCATCAGGATGCCAAACCCCATCGCCACACCGAACTTGTCGAACATCTCGTTCATGTACTCGGCGTCACCATATTCAACGCGACGCACGCCTTCAGGCAACGCCTGCAGCACAGGCAAGGCATTGATGCTGTCGAGGGTATCGCCCAGGGTGGAGCCAGAACTCAGGTCCGCGTCCACCGACACCCGCCGAAGACGGTCGAAGCGTTCGATGCGCGCGGGCCCATCTGCGAAGCCGAGAGTGGCGACCGCATGAAGCGGAACGCTATTGCCATCATCGGTTGGAATGCTCAGATTTCGAAGAGTCTCCAGGTCACTGCGTGAGCGCTCATCCAGCACGACGCGAATAGGTATCTGTCGATCCGTCAGGTCGAATCGAGCAGAACTCGCATCGACTTCGCCGAGTGTGGCGATACGCATGACGTTGCCGATGCTCGACACAGAGACTCCCGCCCGTGCTGCTTCGTGGAGACGCGGCTGGATCAACAATTCCGGGCGAGCAAGCGGCTCGTTGACCTGAACGTTGGCAATGCCTGCAACTCCACGCATTTGTCGCTGAAGTTCGTTCGCCGTCTCTGACAGTTTTGCGGGGTTCGCGCTGAGCAGGATGATGGAAACATCACGCGCATCGCTTCCCCCCTGGAATGTGAATCGTATGTCGTCTAGTTGACTCAGATCCTGCTGCAACAATTGCTCGACCCCTTTTTGATCCAGCTCCCGTTCGCTCGGGGGCTTGAGGCGGACCAGAAGCATGCCTTTGGTGACATCGTTCGCGCCCGCTGCATCCTGTCCTCCGGCCAGCGTGAATACAGCATTCACTTCCTTGCGCTGGGCGATCTGGTTGCCGGCCTCTCGTAGCTTCTTGTCGGCCTGAGCCAGTGGTGTGCCCGGGGTCAGCTCGACGTTGACTTGCGCAAGACTCAGATCGCTAACGGGCAGGAAACCCGTGGGGAGCAAAGGAATCAAAAGAAGCGAGCTGATAAGGAACGCCACCCCACTCCCTAGTGCTATGCGGCGATGCCGAAGTGACCAGTCCAACAATCTGAGATAGAGCGCCATCAACTTGCCTGGCTGGGCGTGCGGGCCATGACCTACTGAACCCACACCTGCCTTCGGCTGCATCAGATAGGCGGAGAGAAGCGGTGTTGCTAGCCTTGCGACCAACATAGAGGCCAGCACGGCCACGGAAACCGTGATGCCGAACTGCGTGAAGTAACGTCCAATGTAGCCACCAATAAAACTGACCGGAAGAAACACGGCCACAATGGTCGCGGTGATGGCAACGACTGCGAAGCCGATCGCTCCGGAGGCATCGATCGCGGCACGGAACGGGCGCTTGCCCATTTCCAGATGACGTTCAATGTTTTCGATTTCGACAATCGCATCATCGACCAGGATGCCGATAACCAAGGTCAAGGCCAGTAAGGTGATGCTGTTCAGGGTGTAGCCCAGCAATGCCATGGCGGCGAATGTCGGCAGGATCGACAATGGGAGCGCGATGGCCGCGACCAGGGTGGCGCGCCAGTTGCGCAAGAAAAAGAACACCACGATGACGGTCAGGCCCGCGCCTTCCAACAACGTCATCATAGACATTTTGTAGCTGGCGCGGGTGTAGTCCACCGTGGAGGCGAACTGTTGGATCTTGAGATCGCCATAGCTTCGTTGGAGGCCGGCAATGGTGTCTTCAACGCCCTGAGCAACCACGGTGTCACTGGAGCCTTTGGCGCGATAAACGGCAAAACCAACAACTTCCCGATCATTCAACCGGGCAAGCTCCCGACTCTCGCTACTGTCGTCGTGCACGGTCGCGAGGTCGGCCAGAGTGGCCCACCGCGCCCCAGGCAGGGAGATCGGACGGGCCGTTAGCGCCTCCATGCTTGCGGCGCTCCCTAGCGTGCGGATGGCTTGTTCGCGGCCGTAGAGAATGATACGTCCGCCAGGCACATCCACATTGCCCTGCACCAATTGTGTGTTGACCTGTTCGGCACTGATGCCTAGAGCGGCAAGCCGTTCCGGTTTGAGTTCAATCCGGATCTCACGGTCCGCGCCCCCCATGCGCTGCACACGCTGAACACCGGGTGTCGCGAGCAAGGCTCGGCTGACGGTATCGTCCACAAACCACGAAAGCTCCACGGTACTGCGTTCAGCGGAGTCGACTGCGTAATAGAGGATCGCGCCCCCTTCGACATCTACCCGCGAAATGCGCGGTTCCAGCACGGCTGGCGGAAACTCGGTGCGCACCACGGTGACGGCCTCGCGCACGTCATTCGTTGCACGGTCGGGATCGACGCCGAGTTGAAATTCAACCGTGGTCAGAGAAGTGCCGTCGCTCAGTGTTGAACTCATGTGCCGGATACCGGCAAGCCCGGCAATGGCGTTTTCCACGCGGCGGGTGACGGCATTTTCCAACTCGCTCGACGCGGCTCCCGGCAGGGTGACAGCAACGGTGACGACGGGAAAGTCCACACGTGGGTTCGCGTTGATGGGCAGGCGCACGAACGCGCTGATGCCGACAACAGCCAACAGGAAGAACAGAACCAGCGTGGGAATGGGCCGCCGAATTGCCCAGGATGATACCTGGAAGCTCATGGCGCCTCCTCAATCAGCGGCGCAGGAGCGGCGGAGGCGATCACCACGTCGCCTTCGCGCACAAAAGCAGATGCATTCGCGACTACACGCTCGCCGGTCTGCAAGCCCGAGGTAATCTCCAGTAAGTCGCCACTGCGCCGACCGGTTGCTACTGTTTGACGAGCGATGATCCCCTGATCATTGATACGCATCACCCAGGCCCGATGCACATCGATGATAGAAAACGCCCGAGCTGGCAGCGTCACGTCGAGCTTACGCGGCGCAAGGACCAACGTCGCCTGGGCATAGGTGCCAACGCGAAGCAGAGGCGAATAGCCCAACTCAATGCGTACACGACCGAGTCGGGATCGCGCATCAACCTTGGGGAGCACCCGTCGAATCGTGCCCTTCATGGGAGAAGAGATCCCGGCAATCTGGACACGAAGCGTTTGCCCAGGTGTGATGTCTACTAGGTCGGTTTCCGCCACCTCCCCTTCAAATTCGATGGCCCCCTCTCGAATCAGCCGGAACATGGGGTCACCACCACTCAACGCGCCGGTACGTGCCACACGCTCCACGATGACACCTGCAAAAGGTGCCCGGATATCAGCTTTGCTGCGCTGGTGGCGAGCGTCGGCAAGTTGCGCAAGCGCCTGCTCAACTTCTGCACGCGCAGCTCGCAGGCTGGCCGCTGCTGAGTCCGCCTGGGCGCGACGCTCATCGACCTGCTGCTCACTGACCGCCCCACTTCCCCCCAGCAACTCGATGCGCTTGAAGGTGGCTTTTGCTTCAACAGTGACAGCTTCCTGTTGGCCGACTGCAGAACGCGCACGTGCCCATACCGCTTGCGCCTGGCGAACTTGCGCGTCCAGCCCTTGGGTTTCCAGGCTAGCCAGCAACTGTTCCGCCTGGACACTGTCGCCCTCCTCCACTTTCACCTTTGCCACACGCTGTTCCGACAAGGATGAACTGATGGCGATTTCCTCGCGGGCAACCAGTGCTCCATTCACCTGTACAGAACGATTGAGCATCGCTGGACCTGCCGTGACTGTGCTGACGCGCAGCGGGGGTACAACGGAGGCTGCGGGCTCGTTGGAAGGCCAAAGCAGCAATGCTCCCAAGCTGACCAGCAGCAGGCATACACCAGCCCAAAGCCACAGGCGGTGAGATCGTGGTGCACCAGCAAAGGCGAGATCAGGGCTCATCGGAGTTTTCATTGAGGTAGTCCGAAAAAACGTGTCGGAACGAAGGCTTGGCGCACACCGGTGCAGCTCCAGTTTTCACAGGAGAAGGAACGACGTACAGACAATGAACTTAGTGAAACGCGCTACTCAAGAAATCGTCGAATCATGCGCATCAACGTTGGCGTATAGGTTTTGAGTTTGAAATCCCGATCCAGAACAGAGCGGGAGACTGCACCGTCAATAAGAGCGATGAGCCAGGTAGCAGCGATCTTCGGATCCAAGGTTGCATCGATCTGACCCTGTGTGATTCCGCGCTTTAGAAGCGCGACCAGATCCCCCTTGATCGAAGCCTCGCTGGCAGCAAATAAGGCTGCCATTTCAGGGTTGCGCATGGACTCAGCAACAACCTCAACGCCGATCTTGGCGTAGATAGGATAGGCACACTGCTTCAAGAGGTCCTTCGCCAATCGCTCAACCGCCACAATGGCATCGGGCTCATCGACAAGCCGGGCGAAGCGTTCACTCATTTCGCGTCGGTCCTCCTCCGCAATGGCCTCAATCACTGCCTGCTTATTGGGGAAATAGTGAAACAGGTTGCCAGGGCTCATGCCCGCAGCAGCACAGATTTCGTTGGTCGAAGTACCGCGAAAGCCTTTTTCGGCAAAGCACATGATCGCTGCTTCGAGGATCTGGTGCAGCTTGGCCTGGTGCTTCTCAGGATCAACTTTTCTCATTTCTTCTCCATAGAGGCAGGTGTTGATGTTCGCCCCCTTTAATTAGATCGACTACTTAGTCTAGTATTTAGAAAACCCCAGGCACAGTCAAGCGACGATACGAAAGGATCTTTCCGTGAGCCGACCGGCAAACCCCTATAACGCAAAGGCCGCTTCTATCCGCGGTCATGGTTTTAGCCGCCACGCTTGCAGGATGCGCAAAGCTTGGCCCGCAGCCCGAAAACGTGCAGCCCGTTGCAACCGATTGGGCGAACCGTGGCGCCGTGCCTCGCACACCGATCGTCGACCCAGCTCAGTGGTGGAAGGCGTTTGATGAGCCGGTGCTTGATGCGTTGGTTGCACAGACGCTTGAACAAAACCTGACGCTGTTGCAGGCCAGCAGCCGCTTGCAAGCCGCCCGGGCACTGGTGCGAACAGCCGAGGCTCAGCGTTTGCCACAGGTGGGCGCAACCACTGAAGGCCGCCGCCAGAAGCGCTTGCCCGGCCCCGCAGAAAGTGACTTCGAGCGAGCCTCGGAAGATAACCTACAGTCTCCTACCGGATCGCGAACCAGCAGCTACTTTCAGGCGGGTTTCGATGCATCCTGGGAGCTAGATCTGTTCGGGCATTTCGCAGCGACCGAACAGACCTCCCGCGCGACAGCGGGTAGTGCGCTGGCCGAGTCTCGAATGGCGCGCGTCTCCGTGGTCGCCGAAATGGCGCGTAGCTACATCGAGTTACGCGCCGCACAGCGCCGCCTGGCGCTCCAGAGAGAAAACCTCAAAGATCAAAACCGTCTCGTCGCGCTGACGCGTGACCGACGCGCCGCAGGCATTGTGGGCGATCTCGACCTCGATCGCAGTCTGACGGCAGCCTCAGAGACAGCGGCGCAACTGCCGTTGCTCGAACAATCCATACAGCAATCCGCCCAGCGCATCGCCGTATTGACCGGTAAAGCCACCCTCGACTCGGACTTACTGAAGCCAATGCCACAACCCGTTGCCGAACGCTTGGCGCTGCGTGTTCTACCTGCCGATCTTGTGCGCGTACGCCCGCAAATCCAACGTGCAGAACGCCTGATTGCACAAGCCAATGCGGAGTTGGGTATCGCTGTCGCCGATCTCTACCCGCGCATGACGCTAGTAGGAGACATCAAAGCCAGTGGCAGCCTGCTCGGCACACCTTTAGCCGAACGCGCGACGAACGCGTCCGCTGGGCTATCAATCCACATCCCATTGCTGGACTGGGGCGCACGCCGCGCGACCGTGAGTGCGCGCGAAGCGGGTTTGACGGAAGCGATCTTTGCGTACCGCCTGGCAGTGCTTGAAGGTATCGAAGATACCGAAAATGCACTCACTGCCATTGATACCGGGCGCCGCAAAGCCATGGAGGAAGAGATTCGTCTGGCCGCTGCCCAGCGCACAGCCAGCCATGCCGATACGCTTTACCAACGCGGCATCACGGACATGCTCAATCGTCTCGATACCGCGAAGGCTTTGCGCGAGGCTCAACTGAGCAGCGCGGACGTTGTCGAGCAGCGGGCACTGGCTGTGGTCGTGCTGTACAAGGCTGTCGGCGGAGCGAGTCTGGAGCCGGCTCTTTAGCGTTGGTGACAACGTATTTGCGCGCGTGTCGACAGAGCCGTCACCTCTGACAACGCCAACAGGCACCAACGCCGTAACAGGTCGCCGTGCCGACCTGAGGTGTCCGGTGCCGAATCGCCCGACCTCGGATCAACTCATGTCCAGTTCGAGCAACTGACTGGCCATGTGCAGGAAGTTGGCGAGGGTCGGTGCCATATCGTCGCGGCGGTAAACCAGGCCTGTTTCCAGATGTGGCGCATTATCCTCCAAAGCGAGATAGCGCACCCCCGAGCGCGCCAGGTGACGCAATGATGCAGGCACCAGCGCAATGCCCATGCCTGCCGATACCAAGCTAATGATCGTCTGCATCTGAATAGCGTGCTGGGCAATATGCAGGCTACCGCCGCACGCTGCGTAGTAGCCGGTGACCAGATCATAGAACGCCGGTGCCGCACGCCTGGGAAATACCACCAAAGGGCAAGAAATCATCGTGTCTGAAGATAACCGTCCATCCACATCGACCAAGCGCCCGTCTAGCATCCACGTCTCCGGCACAGCGGCAATCAGTGGCTCGACTACCAAAGATCGGTAGGCCAATTGATCGGGAATAGAGGCCCAAGGGTTGGCGATCACAATGCCTGCGTGCCCCTGCCCCTCGACCAGCGCCGCTATCTGAAGGTCACTAGTGGCCTCCATCAGCGAAAGCTCCACCGCCGGGTACAGGCTGCGGAAGCGTTGGACCAGTACGGGAAGAATGCTGTAGTCGGCGGTGCTGACAAAAGACAGTTCCAGCGTGCCGGCATCGCCCCGAAGAATAGCTTGCGCCGTATTACCAAGCGCATCGATGGCACCGAGCGCGGCCCGCACCTGAGGTAGCCATTGCTCGGCGAACGGGGTCAGCGCCACGCTGCGCTTGGTGCGTACGAACAGCGACGCACCGACTTCGCGCTCCAGCGCCATGATCGACTGGCTCAACGGTGGTTGGGTCATGCACAGGCGTTGCGCTGCCAGGCTGAAATGCAAGGTCTGGGCGACAGCGACAAAATGCCTGAGCTGGCGAACATCCATTTCTTATACCTCCAACAACTTAATAAGCACTAAATAATATATTTCACAGCCACAAAACCAGTCTTTAGCCTGAGTCCATACCGTCAGCCCAGGAGGACTCTATGCCCGTTTATCGTTCGAGAACCACTACCCATGGCCGCAACATGGCCGGCGCCCGTAGCCTGTGGCGAGCCACAGGCATGACCGATGACGACTTCGGCAAACCCATCATTGCCATCGCCAACAGCTTTACGCAGTTTGTCCCAGGTCACGTACACCTCAAGGATCTCGGCCAACTGGTCGCCGGCGAAGTGGCGCAGGCCGGCGGCGTGGCGAAGGAGTTCAATACCATCGCCGTCGACGATGGCATCGCCATGGGCCACGACGGCATGCTCTATTCATTACCCTCGCGGGAACTGATCGCCGATGCCGTTGAATACATGGTCAATGCCCATTGCGCCGATGCACTGGTGTGCATCTCCAACTGCGACAAAATCACCCCAGGCATGCTGATGGCTGCCATGCGCCTGAACATCCCTACCGTGTTCGTTTCTGGCGGTGCGATGGAGGCTGGGAAGGCGGTGATCAAAGGCAAGCTCCAGTCTCTGGACCTGATCGACGCAATGGTGATCGCCGCCGATGATTCCTATAACGACGAGGAGGTCGCAGCGATCGAGCGTGCCGCCTGCCCTACCTGCGGTTCGTGCTCCGGTATGTTCACCGCCAACTCGATGAATTGCCTGACGGAAGCACTTGGCCTGGCATTGCCGGGCAATGGTACGGTGCTGGCGACCCATGTCGAGCGTGAGGGACTGTTTCGCCAGAGCGGGCGACTGATCGTCGAGTTAGCCAAGCGCTGGTATGAACAAGACGACGCGCGGGCGTTGCCGCGCAACATTGCCAACCGAGCGGCTTTTTCAAACGCCATGAGCCTGGACATCGCCATGGGCGGCTCGACCAACACTGTCCTTCACCTATTGGCAGCTGCTCGCGAAGGCGGCGTGGAGTTCAACATGGCCGACATTGACCTGCTGTCTCGCCGAGTCCCGTGGCTGTGCAAAGTCGCGCCCGCCTGTAGCGATGTGCACATCGAGAACGTGCATCGAGCCGGTGGCATCATGGCGATCCTTGGCGAGTTGGACCGTGCAGGCTTGATCGACACAAGTTTGCCTACAATCCACGCGCCCACCTTGAGAGATGCGCTGGATCGCTGGGACATCGCCCGTAACCCAGACCAGCAAGTGCAGACTTTTTTCCGTGCCGCGCCGGGCAATGCCCTCACCCAGCGAGCCTTCAGTCAGTCAGCGCGCTGGGATGATCTGGACACAGACAGGTCAACGGGCGCGATCCGATGCGCTGAACAGGCTTTCAGCAAGGACGGCGGCCTCGCGGTGCTGTTTGGCAACCTGGCGCCGGAGGGCTGTATCGTCAAAACAGCCAGTGTCGCCCCCTCCATGTTGGTGTTCGAAGGCAAAGCCGTGGTTTTCGAAAGTCAGGAGGCGGCGGTGGCTGGCATCCTTGGCGACCAGGTGGTGCCTGGCGATGTTGTGGTCATCCGCTACGAAGGCCCCAAGGGCGGCCCTGGTATGCAGGAAATGCTCTACCCCACCAGCTATCTCAAATCCAAAGCGCTGGCCAAGTCCTGCGCTCTTTTGACCGACGGGCGATTTTCGGGCGGCAGCTCCGGCCTGTCCATCGGCCATGTATCACCGGAAGCGGCGGAAGGTGGACTGATAGGCCTGGTGGAAACAGGGGACGTGATCAAGATCGATATTCCCAACCGTTCCGTTGAACTGATGGTCGATGAGGCAACGTTGAACCAGCGTTACCACTCGATGGATGCCAAGGAAGGGCAAGCCTGGCAGCCAGCCGCACGGGCTCGAAAAGTGTCGGCGGCACTTCAGGCCTACGCGGCACTGACATCGAACGCAGCTCGCGGTGCGGTCAGGGATGTGACGCAGGTTCAACAGCGATTTGGCGGCAGGCGAGCATCTCCCCCTGTCTCACAGCGAATCGCAACAGTACCGCCAACCGTTTATCTCGACGGGGACTGAAACAACCGACAGTTCGGCCGGGGGACGAATAAGCGTACAGATGTACGCTTTCTGGAGGGCCCATATCGCTAGTCCGCGAGATGCCCGTATCCGGCTGCACGGGTGAAGTCGGCCAAATGCCAGATCTCACCGTTCGCCCCCCACGTTCCATCAACAACCTCCTCGATCTGTATCGAGCTCAGCAACCGGCGCTGATCCCCCGCGGCCAGGCTCGATTGTATGGCGCCATGCAGTTCACCCACGTAGCGCTGGCGCATCGGTGCATCAAGGACGCCGGCGGGCACCTTGACGATGACCATGCACGGGACAACCTGGGCATGAGGAGCAACGCCTCCGCACAGCCATTGATCGGCCTGCACTTCCTCGATGAGCACCCAGCACAACATACGTTGCTGAGGGGCATCGCCCATGTGTTCATTAATCATTGCCACCTCGCTCACGCTTCGAAGCAACTGGTGGCGCTGTGGCAGGTTGAAAGCGCCGGTAGGTACCTTGATCAGGATGTTTGGCATGGGGAAACCTCGCTGTTAACTGGAGGCGCCATTGGGCCAGTTATCCCTTCCCTCGATAAGTGACCGATTCGTCTTCTTTCGGGCATAATCGGACAATGTACGATTTCACTGTCCTCATCTTTCCCGGGTCGTTCGCCTCAAGCGTCGCAGCGACCTTGGACATCCTCGGCACCGCCGCCACACTGGCGCAGCGACGCGGCCTTGCCGTGCCACGCTGGCGCGTTTGTGGGCCGCAGCCAGGGCTGACTACGCTGGGCCAAGGCATGCTGTTGCAGGTTGACGCGCTGACCACAGACGTAGAGGACAACTCATGCTGGGTCATTCCGGGCCTCGGCATCAGCGACTTCGACGCGCTGCTGCAGCGTCTTGAAGAAGACTGGGTCCTTCAGACACTGCCAGCGCTGAAGGCACATGTGAATCAAGGCAAGGAGATTGCCGCCTCATGCTCGGCGGTCTTTCTCCTGCACGCCGCAGGGTTACTCACGGGGCGACGGGTGACGACTTCCTGGTGGCTCGCCCCCTGGCTGTCGAGCATTGCGCCTGACTGCATCGTCGACCCCAACGTCATGGTGCTCTGCGACCCGCCCTTGACGACCGCCGGCGCAGCCTTCGCGCAAGCTGACCTGATGCTGCACCTGCTGCGCAGACGTCTGTCGCCGGAGCTCGCCGACGTGGTGGGCAAGGCCCTTCTACTCGATGGCCGGCAGTTGCAATCCCCATTCATCAACCCGGCAATCATGGCCCAGGGCAATACGCTGGTCGCCAACCTCTCCGCCTACATAGAAGCACAACTGCCCCATCCGCCCAGTGTCCCGAGTCTTGCGGCTTACGTCGGCATGTCTGAGCGAACGCTGTCCCGGCACCTTCAAAAAGCGACCGGTCTTTCAACTCGGAATCTGATCCAGCGTGTGCAATTGAACAGAGCCCGCGTGCTGCTGGAAACCAGCAGGCACTCCGTTGAATCTATCGCCGCACAGGTGGGATACCAAGATGCCACGGCCCTGCGGCGACTGATGCGCCGCCTGTTGAACGCCTCCCCAAAACAACTGCGCCAGTAAGCTCCATCTCTGAAGATCTCGTCCGCAGACAGCTCGTAGCAGAAGGTTTGCCCATCACCAAGACGCTGAACTTATGCTTAGGTGTCTCTCCCGAGCTCCAGGCGACGCCGAGGGTTAACTTACCGGTCAGGTCTGCCATAACGGCGACGGTTGGCAGCCTTGATACGACGTCTACACTCGAAATCGGCCGGGGAATGGCCGACCTAACGCCACTGGGCCGCTACGACGAGATCAACGGCGCCGCCCACATTTACAACGTTGGTTCCGCGGATCGCTTCACCGCCCTCTACTGAAGATTGTGGTTAACGGCGTGAGTAAACCCGATGTGGCGCCATGACCTATAGACCCATCGCAGACTTGGTCGCGTAGGCGACAATGATCACCGCCACGATGACAAGACCGATCAGCACGGGCCCAGGAATCGATGGTCGGCTCGATATTACCGCGCTCGATGCGTCGTACCGGGAGAGCATGATCACCGCCAGCACCAGCGCCCCACCGAGGACGGTGCCGAGCCATTCAAGCGTGGTCAGGAGAGGCGACATAGGGTTCGGCGGTACCGGAAAAATACGGCCGAGATCGAGTAGATAGACGCAGACAAAAGCGAGACCGGCAAGCTCCGGCAGGCCATATCCCCGGCCCTTGCGCGCGACGATAACGGCAAGCACCAGACTTCCCAGACCAAGCACTGTCAGGAACGCATTGAATGCGCCAAGCACAATCGCGGGATAGGCGCTGAAATCACGGGTCTCGACAAACCCTCCCGGCACCATGAGGCTCAGATTGATAGCGGAGGCGATCAGGAGGGTGACAACGGCGAAACGGAAAACGGCCATGAGTGCGATCCTTCACGGTGATGTGGTCGAACTTGCCAGTTCGGTGGCGCTTTCCATCGGTGCCATCATGGCGATCATGAGGCCCACGGCCCGGCGGTTCAGGTTGAGCGCGTGTTGTTCGCCAAGGTCGTGCACGTTCAGCGCAAACCACCGATCAATCTCACGCACCACGGCAAAGGCCGTGTCGGTCAACAAGCTCAGCGGCAGATCCGAACGGACGGCACCAACATCCTGCCCAGTCTCGAGCAGCCGCTTCAGATGGCCATGCAGACCGCTGAGCAGGTCTTCAATGGCGGCTTGTGCAACCGCTTCGCGATAGATGCCGCGCCCCAATTCGGCCAGACGGTTGTTTTGCTGGAATATAACCGTTACTTTGCCGAAGAGCGCGGCGGTCTGGTGCCAGTAACTCAGGGCGGAATCCGTGGTGGGTAGGCGTGCGTCGAGCAATCCGGCAAGTTCAGCCATCGCTCGCTCGATCACGGCGCGATAGAGCTCGCCTTTGTCGGCAAAGTAATAATAGGCTTGTCCCTTGCTGATGCCGGCACGCGCCAGAATCCGGTTCAGCGATGCGCCTTCGAACCCATGGACCTTGAACTCGTCTTCTGCCGTATCGAGCCAGACAGTGCGCTGGACATCCGGCAGTTTCCGCAAGCGTTCTCGCGCCTGATCTCGATGATTAATGGAGTGATCCTCAATGGTTGTCACAATGAAGCCGGGCATAATTTTAGACCGATGGTCTAATTCAGGTCAAGCGCACGTCAGCATCGATGATACTCGGCAGGTACGAGGGGTGTACCGGCGACGCGGGAGGCTTATGGGGCTGATTCTTCATCCACTACGTAAAGCGCAGAGACGTGCAAACTCTTTCTGAAAACCACAGGTGAAACCATGGTGGGTTCCGGAGCGGGAAGCGAGAAGGTAGGTTGCACAACTATAAGCTGACTTGGCCGGACGCTTAGTGCGCCAGTTAAAGCTGGCGGAGGATAGTCGATGAAAGTTCGATACTGGTAAGAAATGGCGAATCAACCAGACCCCGAGTCATGCATGTTGCACCGTGAGGTGCAGGGTGAAGCGTTGACAGGGGAAACCGATGGGCCAGCCATTGAGCCGCGGAATCAGGAATCCGGGATGCCGATGCTGTTAAGCGAAGCAGAAGGCAATACGGAGCATGGCGTTATACGCCAGTCATGCTCTGATCCCGCGCGGTCGGAGACCCTGTGCACGTCGGGAAGTCCTTCGCACAGAAACTGGGAGATCTCAGCACTGCCCGGTGCGCAAGCACCGGGCGGAGCAGGAAAGGCCAAAAGCCGTAACCCTGCTGTCCACGGCGCTGAGAAGTCGGATACGTCCGTAGTACCTGAGAAGCCATCGAACAAAGGGCTAAGCCCTGCGGAGATAGTGGAGGAAAGGGACGTAGCCAAGGGAAACACCAACGGGCCTCCCGCGCCCCGGACACTGAGCCGGATCAGTTGCGCGTCGATGGGACTTGAAGGTGTACGTGAAGCAGCCCGAAGGAACAAGGGCACGCAGTTCACGGCATTGCTGCACCACGTCACACCGCAGTTACTGGCGCAGAGCTTTTATGCCCTGCGCCGCGATGCCGCAGTGGGCGTGGACGGCATGTCGTGGCGAGAATATGAGGAAGGTCTTCTCCAGCGGGTGAGCGATTTGCACGCAAGGCTTCACAGTGGAGCCTACCGGGCAACGCCGTCGCGGCGGGTCTATATCCCCAAAGCCGACGGCAGGCAGCGTCCGCTGGGCATTGCCTCTCTGGAGGACAAGATCGTACAGCAGGCGGTCGTTACCGTTCTGAATGCGATCTATGAAGAAGACTTTCTGGGATTCTCGTATGGGTTTCGGCCGGGGCGTAGCCAGCACGATGCACTGGATGCGTTGACGGTCGCGCTCAAGGGCCAGAAGGTGAACTGGATATTGGATGCGGATATCACGTCGTTCTTTGATGAGATCGACCATGAATGGATGCTGATGTTTCTGGGACACCGGATTGCAGACCGGCGCCTGCTCGGGCTTATCTGCAAATGGCTTCAGGCGGGTGTTATGGAGGATGGCCGTAGGATGGCTGCGACCAAGGGAACGCCCCAAGGCGCAGTGATATCGCCGTTGCTGGCGAATATCTATCTTCACTACGTGCTGGATCTGTGGGCAAGGCAGTGGCGCCAGCGGCATGCCCGTGGCGATGTGATTGTTGTGCGATACGCGGACGACAGCGTGGTGGGTTTCAGGACGCAATGGCAGGCTCAACAGTTTCTGGTGCAGTTGCAGAAACGCTTGGCCGGGTTCGGTCTATCCCTCAATGCCTCGAAAACACGGCTGATTGAATTTGGTCGTTTTGCTGCGAGAAATCGCAGGAAGCGAGGGTTAGGTAAACCGGAGACGTTTGACTTCCTGGGCTTCACGCACTGTTGCAGTACCAACAGAAGCGGTGGTTTTCAAATACTGCGACTGACGATCAAGAAGCGAATGCGTGCGACGCTGCTGGCTATTCGGGATGAGCTGAAGCGCCGATGTCATGAGCCCATCCGGGCTCAAGGGCAATGGCTTACTCGGGTGGTCAGGGGCTACTTCAATTACCACGCGGTGCCGGGAAACCTGATACGTCTTGGTGGTTTTCGTTCGGCGGTATGTCGCCTATGGCGGCAAGCCCTCAAACGTCGCAGCCAGCGTAATCGGCTTCAATGGTCACGCTACGGATGCCTTGCTGACCTCTACATACCTAGACCCAGAAATGCACATCCTTACCCTGAGGATCGCTTCGCGTCACATACCCGAGGCAGGAGCCGTATGCGGTAGTTCCGCACGTACGGATCTGTGCGGGGGGCGGCAGGCAACTGCCGTCCCTACCGCGACCGGCGATGCCACCTACTTAGCTGAATAATCAGCCACATCATAATTCTGCTCGGTTTGGTGCTCCAATTTCAGAACCCGCTCTCCGGAAACCACTCCACCCCCATATTAAATTAAGGGGATATGCGTATTTGAGGACGAATATCGGCACTCACGTCGTCCGTAAGATATTTCTGTCGCTCCCGTTTCATCTTGAAAGAGTTTCCTGAGTCCGTAACGATTTGGAACCCCAACCGCCTATAGAGATTTATGGCTTTGTTACCCTTCAAAACAGTGAGCGATACAGCAATATCAGCTGAATCTGCCCGGGCCAGCCATTCGGTTAGGAGTTGCTTCGAAATACCTTGCCCCTGGTAAGCCGGTAAAATTTGAACTTGCACGATTTCCCATTCAGCTAGACCTTCAACGTATTTAAGTAAGCCAATAGGAACAGATGCCCATAATACGATATGTGCATCGCAGGCTCGGTATCTGATACGGGCCAAGTGAGCGGCATCATCAGTAGGCTCCCCAGCACGCCTCAGGTGCTCATCCATGGTCACACGCCGCAAGGCAAGTAGAAACGGTTCGTCCTCCGACGTACACTGACGAAGGCTTATGTCATTTAGCCTCATATGTTTCCCCAGTATCATTTCAAGAGTCCGCTGGATCATCCTGTATAAGCTCGAATGGATCCACTGATACGGCAGTAGTTCTCCGGTCTCACCCGCACTATGCATACGGACCATCTCCGTTTTCCGCTGCGCAGTGCGCCTGCGAGTCGGGTCAACTGAAGCGAGTTTCCCCTCGGATCCTCACTGAACCGCACATGACAGTCTCCTGTCATACGGTATCCAGTACACGACTTGGCCGAACGGATACGACGCAACAGACAAGGGGATGACGAAGCTTGTGCCTCAACGGCTGGGCGTCTGTTTAGCCAGGCAAACTGTGCTGAAATCCCGTATCAGAGGGACTGTTCGACTAAATCAGATCCCAAGGCGCCTTACGCCAGCGTTCGACAAGAAAATCGCTGAATACCGTCAGTCGCCGAGGCACCGGCTCGCGACGTGCCCGCACCATGCTTATTTTCGAGGGCTGCGCCTCCCAATCCGGCAAAACCCGCAGCAACCGCCCATCGCGTAGCTCCTCGTGGATATCCCAAGTCTCACGCAGCGAAATGCCCTGCCCGGCCAAGCACCACTCATGCAGCGCATCGCCGCTGTCGCTGCAAAGTGTGCCACTGACCGCGATTGCCACTTCTCGCCGCCCGTTGCGCAGAGGCCAAGTATTTTGCAACAACCCCGGATAGGCGAATACCAGGCAGTTGTGTTGCTCAAGCTCCGCCGGCTGTTCAAGTTGGCCGTACTTCTGCAAGTAAGAGGCAGATGCCACCAGCACACGCCGGTTATCAGTCACTCGCCGCGCGACCAATCGCGAATCGGCCAGTTCGCCCATGCGAATCGCTAAATCCAGATCAGCGCTGAACAGATCTTGCACCGAATCGGACAGACGCAAATCGAAGCCTACTCCGGGATACAAACGGCAAAAGTCATGGATGGCCGCAGTAACGTACTTGCGGCCAAACGGCGCGGGTGCGGTCAAGCGAATGATGCCCCTGAGTTCCTGGCGCCCCCCGCTGCCAATTCCTGTATTTCTTCTAGCACCGCCAGGGCAACTCGCGCTCGCTCAGCGATGGCGCGGCCTTCGTCCGTAATCCGTAGATTGCGGGTGTTGCGCTCGAACAGGGTGGTGCCCAACGCGTGCTCAAGACGGGCAATCTGCTTGCTCACCTTCTTGGGTGCCAGGTGTAGATCACGTGCGGCGGCGGAGAAGCTCACACGGTCTACCACCTGCACGAATATCGCTAGGTCATCCAGATTACGCACACTCATTTGGGCAACTCCAGGGCAAGTACTTGTCCATTCTGGTCGTTTAAAGGGTATATCAAAATCGCCAGAATGGCGCTCCCGGCCGCATACGCCTGCCAGATTCCAGGAGTTTTTGATGACACAACGCATTCTTTTCGCCCTGATCCACCGCGATCGCAAAGGACCTGCGGTTCACCTCGACGCCAATGACTTGGTCAGCGCCAAGGGAGGCGATACGCAAGTCGATGGTCTCGATCTCGGTGGGTTTGATTCATGAACGAGCGCATGCCTTTTGTGATTTATGTTTTTGCACTCTGCACATTTGCCCTGGGCTTCACCGAGTTCGTCACGATCGGATTGATCTCGACCATTTCCGCGGATTTGCATACCAGCGTTAGCCAAGTGGGGGCGGCTGTCACCGCTTATGCGCTCGGCGCGATGATGGGTGCACCAGGGCTGACCGCACTGGCAACACGCTGGCCGCGTAAGCGGCTGCTGCTAGTGGCAATGGGTTTGTTCACGCTGGGCAATGTGTTGGTGAGCATGTCCGATACGTTGATGCCCATGCTGATGGCACGCTTCGCCTCCGGGCTGGGCCATGGAGTATTCCTGGCCGTGGCGTCCAGCGTCGCAACGCAACTGGCAGGGAGGCATCGCGCTGGAGTGGCTGTGTCCGTGGTATTTGGCGGCCTGACATTAGCCCAGGCGATAGGTGTTCCGCTCGGCACATATCTGGGCGGTTTGTTTAGCTGGCAAGTCATCTTCATGGCCGTGGCTGCGAGTGGCACCCTCGGCTTCCTGGGTTTGCTGATCATGATGCCAGCGGTTCGTGATGATGCATCAACACAGGCAAATGCGATGGATGGGATCAAAGTCATCTTTAATTCATACCTGTTAGCCGGCGCTGGCATCACGGTGCTGGCTTACGCAGGGTCATTCGCGCTCTACACCTATATTTCTCCGATTCTGTTGCAGGAGACGAGAGTCAGCGAGGGTACAGCCAGCTTGTTGATGTTGGGGTACGGCGTGATGGCGGCCATCGGCAACTTCTGGGGCGGACGCCTGACCGATCGAAAAGGCGCGGACTTTGCGGTGATGACGGTGCTGGCTGGGTTGCTGGTGGTACTGCTGGCCATCTGGCTGTCAACTTCGTCCCTGTCACTGATGACTCTATTGACCGGTGCCTTGGGTGCGCTGACCTATGCGGCTGTGCCGGCATTGCAGGCACGGGTGCTCGGCTTGTCGCACCTACACGCACCGCAGGCTCCGGCAGTCGCGGCGGGCCTGAATATCGCAGGCTTCAATGGTGGTATCGCGCTGGGTGCACTGCTGGGGGGCGCGAGTTTGGAAGGGATGGGCCTGATCAGTACAGCCTGGGTCGGGGCTATTGTCGTCGGTCTGGCGATCACGTGGATGCTTTGGCAGATGCGCAAGCCTTTGGCTCGAAACGCTCAAGTACTCGAATGACGATAGGGCGGTATACATCCGACCAACCATCTCCCTGAATCCAACGAATAGGTTTTTATCCTGTAAACACATTCGTTCGTAGCAGCAAGATGGAAGAATATATCCATTGCCGCATTGCTATGCAGCAATGGTGCATGAGGTCCGGCTCGTGCGAAACTTCACCGACTTACGAATCACGAATGGTGTTGAAATGGTACGTTTGGTTGCTGTTTCGGGAAGTCTGCGTCAGGCCTCCTCCAACTCGATTTTGCTACGAGCAGCTGAGCGTCTATGCCCCGAAGGGGTATTGGTCGTGCATTACGAAGTCATAGCTGAATTGCCTCACTTCAACCCGGATCTGCTCGAGGATCCCCCCGATGCGGTCATAGAGTTACGCGCAATTATCGGGCAGGCGGATGGGCTGTTGTTTTCATGCCCCGAGTACGCTCGAGGTATTCCTGGCGCATTCAAAAACATGCTCGATTGGCTCGTGAGCAGTGAAGAGTTTCCGGGCAAGCCTGTCGCGCTTTTCAACGCATCGCCCAGAGCCAGTCATGCGCAAGCCGCATTGCGACTGGTCCTGGATACGATGTCGGCTAGCATCATCGAGGAAGCGTCATTGACTGTTAACCTCCTGTCCAGCCAGTTGAGCGCCGAGGGCATTGCCACCGACCCGGTGATGGGCCCACTGATTGGTACTGCGCTCGGCGCTTTTAAACGACGCCTCGACAATCAAAACCTTTGATGCACCAACATGGGTTGCCCCCGTAGGTTTGACTGAGTGAAACGAGGCGACAAGCACTTGTCGGGCTTACGGGCGTTCAGCGCGGTTACCCGAGGCAGGAGCCGTATGCGGTAGTTCCGCACGTACGGATCTGTGCGGGGGCGGCAGGTAACTGCCGTCCCTACCGCGACCGGCCGTGCTTCAAAACAGCATGAAAAATCTAGAATTCGAGGCCTCATCTGGATTTTCCGACTCTCCGCCCTCTAATTGTCCTGTCGCGTTTCACGTTTAAATGTGTTGATGGAATACCCAGTCCACCTTCTGAAGGCGTGCCTGAAACTGGAGACGTCTGCGTAGCCAAGCATTTCGCTAATTTGCTCAATCCTTAGATGCGTCAGCGTTAGAAGCTGCCTGGCTTTTTGATGTCGTGACTCGTCGACAATTTGCCGGTACCCGCACCCTTCCTCTGCGAGCCTGCGGCGTAACGTGCGCTCGGTAAGTTTGAGGTGGAGGGCCACGCTTTGTATGTCCGGAAACGGTTCGGGCAGTGACTTCAGAAGGCTCACTACTCGCTGGCGTATGCCGCCCATCTCCATTTCTAAAAGCTTGGTGAAACTTTCGTTGGCCATGGCCAATGCAATTTCAAATACAGCCGGGTTTGCTGTTCGGATCTTCCTTTCCATCTGGTCGGCCGGAATATGGATCACGATGTTGCTACCGAACAGACGAACTGGAACATCGAAATAGTCTTCGTAGAGCCGGGCGGAACCTGGGCGTGCGGGTAATGTTAGGCCGGTGACTTCGAAGTCAGATCCGTGAAGCGCTCTCAGTAATTTGAAGGCACCAGAAGCCACCACATTGGTATGGAATAGGCAGGACTCTGCCGCCCAGCCGGGGCGTGAATTGACGGATATCGAGATACCTACCTCGCCTAGGCTGGGGTGCTCAACTCGAATGTCGGCGATGTCCCTATTGAAGATCAGCATGTAGGCACGAATAACATTGAGTGCGTCGGCAGAGGTAGCGGAACTCAGGAGCGCAAGCCCTGCGGCACCGTAGTCCGATATGTTGTAGAACTCACCCAGTTTCAGCCCCTCGGCAGCGCTTGAGCAGTTGCTCACAATCCAGTCGTATAGTATCTCACTCGGAAGCTGCCCTTTACGCTGCGCAGGCAAGTGCGGCGCACTAATACCCTGTTCTTGAAGATAGTTCTGTAGTGGGCGCCACTCGTAGTCGAACGCAATTAAAGTGGCGGACGGCATTAACTCTCACTCCCCTCGTTTGGTGAATTGTCGAGCGATGCTACGGAAGCCCTCGAGCGACTCGTACTCCATACGAATACCATCTTCGTTGTAGTTGGCATATGCCGAGGTCTTGGCGATAACAACGTTACGTGCGGGATTCACATACACGAACTGGCCGTACACACCGACCGCCATATATTCGCCTTCGCTGCTTTGCGGAATCCACCACTGGTAGCCATATCCCAGAATCGGCTGCCCTTCTTCCACTGCCCTGCCCGGCAACAAATGCGCTTTGTGCGGATGAACCGAGGCTTGCACCCATTGCGCAGGCACCACCTGCTCGCCAGCGGCATTCTTGCCATTGTGCAGATAAAGTTGGCCGAGCTTGGCGAAATCACGCAGACACAGGGTCAAGCCACCAAACGCCAGCTCGTTGCCCTGGCCATCGGCGAGCCAGTGAGCGTCGCACTCTGGCCCAATTCGTGACCACAGCTTTTCCGCAAAATAGTCGGACAGCGATTTGCCCGTGACAGCTTCTATCACCATGCCAATCACCTGCGTATCGACGCTGATGTAGTGATGTTGAGTACCGCCAGCGCGGTCACGTTGTTTCAACGCGGCAACCCAGTCATTGACCGACCGGCCATAGGCCAACACCTCGCCCAACTGGTTGATGTCCGCCTTGGGATCTGCGTAGTCCTCGTTGAAGGCCACGCCGGACGACATCTCCAGCACGTCTTCCAGAGCGACGCCGTCATAGCCACTGCCCTTCAAGGCCGGCACGTAAAGGGTCACCGGATCGCGCACACTTTTGATTGCGCCTTCGGCGATGGCGATGCCCGCTAGCGCCGAGACAAATGACTTGCTCACGGACCAGGCAATGGCCTGACTCTGCGGTTGGTAGCCTTGGAAATACCGCTCGTATGCCAGCTTGTCGTTATGAATCACCGCCAGGCCGGTGGTGCCCGTGCGCGTCAGCCACTCGTCGATGGCGACCTCTTTACCGGCAAAGGTGAACTGCACGGGAAGCGCCTTGCTCTCTTCCGCCCAGGCAGTCTGTTTACCGGCACGGGCAATTTCATGCGCGTCGAAAATGCTAGGCATGGATCGAAAGTTGTTGACGATTTTCTCCGGGGCGAAAATCGTGGTGACTTTCCAAAGTCGGTAGGCTTGCTGGCCGAAAATAACGGCAGCGATCAACACCACGGCGACAATCGCCGCGCCGATCAGGCGTTTGGAGGCGGTACGGTTCATAGCGATTCCTTAGTTGGTGCCCATGCGGCGAAGGTTGGCCGGCTGCCAATAGCTGTCGGCAGGCGCAGGAAGGTGGAATTGCCGAGGGTTTTTCTCTTGGCTGCGCAGGCCCAGCACGGTGTATTCGCGGCTGATCAGGTCGTGAAACGTGTTCGCTTCGGTCATCAGCACCGGCACTTCGTACGCCTCTTTGGTGAAGGCCAGGTTTACCCGCCAGAGCTGACCGCGCGAGTCGTAGCTTTCCGAAACAAGCGCTGCCCAGCTGTCTTCATCCAGGTAGAAGCGGCGTTTTCCATAGGCGTGGCGCTCGCCCGGTTTCAGGGTGGCTTCAACCACCCACACCCGATGCAGTTCCCAGCGCGTGAGGTCCGGATTGATATGGCCTTTTTGGATCACCTGATCCAGTGGCATGCCCGGTTGGTTGAGGCGATAATTGTTGTAAGGCACGTAGAGCATCTTTTTCCCCAGCAACCTCCATTCGTAGCGATTGGGCGCGCCATTGAACATGTCGGCGTCATCGCTCACATAGCCGTCCACCGGGTTGTCGTACGCCACGTTTGGTGCACGGCGTACACGGCGTTGGCCGGGCAAATAGCTCCAGGCCATGCGCGGCATTTCCACTTGGTCGATTGACTCGTGAACCAGCAACGCCTCCCCCGCCGACCGTGACGGCGGCAGCACCACGTTGAGGTAGCGGAACATCAGGTTGCCCAACGTGTCGGCCGTCTTGCCTTCGGCGTAGTAGTTGGACAGGTACTGACTCTGCTCGCGGAAGCTTGAGTAGCTGCCGTTGGCGCGGACGATGGCGGTGGTGGCGATGTCAAAAAAATATTGCCCCTGCCAGCGCGCGATGTGGTTCCAGATGGCCTCGGAACCGTTTTGCGGAATCGGAAACGGAATGCCGCCGTAGGCATGCACGAAGCCGTCGCCGCTCTCGACCAGTTCGGCATTCAGTGCGTTGTTATAGGTGTTCGCATATACCGCTTCCGGCGCCGCAAACGTGCGCTCGGTTGGGTAAACCGGGAGTTTGAAACTGTCTGGGTAAGACGCCAGCAAGGCTTGCACGCCTTCACTCAAATGCGCGTCGTATTGCTTGCGGTTAGCCGCGTTGATGACCAGCGTTGGCTTCTGATCCGCGAGCGGGTCGGCCTCGAAGCTACCCGGCCCTTTATAGTTGGCGGGCGGCACCTGCAGCCCACCGGACCACGCCGGAATACCGTTGGCGGCATCGCCTGCGCGCTCGGCGCCAAAGGGTGTGAGGTCGGTTTTTAAATGACTGGCCTGTTCAGGGCCGACTTTGGCGAAAGCCCCGACTGGTAATAGTGCGCAGAACAGCGCGCCAGCGAGACCACAGCGTAAAAATGTCATGGGTGTACCTGCTTAGAAGGAGTAGGAAACGTTCAGCGCAATGTTGTCGCGATCAATCAGCGGGTTGTCTTTTCGCGCGCCCCAGAACGCCGTATAGGCGAGCTTGCCGTTCAGGCTTTCGCCGTACTGGGCACCGAGTTGGACAGTCGAGGATTTACGCCCCTCAATGAAGTTTTCATTGAGCGCCGGTGAGGTCCCGCTGACGTCCTCACGAAAGGTCAGCCCGGGAAGTAAATCGATACCCGGCAGCGCATTTTCGATGGTCCCGGAAAAGCTCATCGTGTAGCCCCACGCGAACGGTGACAGGTACGCGTAGTTCGGCGTGCTGGTGTAGCTGCCCGGCACGTAGTTGGCCGCGACTTCGCCCACCAGATACAGCGCATCGAGCCCCAGGCTGGGACCGAACGCATGCACGACCGACACCGAGCTGGTGTAGAGCTCCTTGCGCTTGTACAGATTGATCGCGTCGGTGCCGGCGGCGCCGGATACCCCGAGGTCAATCGGCACACCGGACGCGCCTCCGCCCAGCAGCGCACCGTTGGCCAGTTGCTCAAGCTCATAACTCATCGATGGTTCGATGGGCGCGTTGGGGCGGTAGGTCAGCTCAAAACCGAAGTTGGTGTCGCCGACATTGCCGGAAGCGGTAAAACCAAATAGCCGAATATCTTCGGGGTACACCAGGTCATACGCCGAGGTGTCGAGCAACACCAGGCCGTCCACCAACGGCACGCTCGCCGGATCCACCGCACCGGCCAGCCCGCAGAGATCGGCAAAGCGCCCGCCACCGACAGCGCTGCATCCGAATGACTGCCCCGGCTGGATGGAAAGGAACGGCACCTTGCTGTGGTAGTTCAGGTAGTACAGGCTAAACTCGGCGTTGGCCATTTCCTCGGCCATAAACCGCAGCGCGATACCGAACTGGCCATCGTCGCGGGCGTCACGATCACTGCGGTAGCGTAGGCCCGCCACCACGCCATCGACACCGTTCACACCGGGCACCAGTTCCAACGGAATGCCAGCCTCAGTCAGTTGGTCGCGCAAATCAATTATCGGGCCGTTGGTGCCCTTGCCGAAAATGTCGGTGTTGTTGAGAAACGCGCCCGTCGGCATTACTTCATTGCCACGCCACTCGAGGCCATAGAAACCTTCAAGGCTAATGCTCTCGGTCAGCCCGGCCTGGAACGAGATTATGTTGGTTGGCAACAGCGCTTCTTTCAGGCTCGCGCCAGGCAACACGATGCGGCCCACATCCACCGGGTTCACCACGTTCAACCCATCGGCATAGAACAGCCCTTCGCCCCAATTGATGACCTGGCGACCGACGCGGAGGTTGACCGGCACATCGCCAAAATCTCGGTTGCCGTAGACATAGGCGTCAAGCAATCGAGCACCTTGGCCGAATCGATTTTTCAAGTCCGATGGGTAGCGCTCGCTGCTGTCTGTGTTATTCAGCGCAAACGTTCCGCCGCTCGGTTTGTGGTCCATTAGCTGGGTGTCGTACCACGCGCTTCCCCGTACGAAGAAGCCGTCGTCATCCATTTTAAGACTGAGTTCAGAGGTGATTTTGAACGCGTTGGAAACCAGCCCTCGGCTGTAATACTCGCTGCCATCGTTGGCGTTGGCGAAGATGTTTTGGCCGTCACGGACAATGCGTTCCTGCTTGGCCGTTCGGTACATCGCTGAGTATTCGACCACGCTGTCCAGCGATGCCTGTAAGTCCTCCACAGGAGTCTCGAAAGAAAATGCGCAAGCTTCATGCGAGGCCGCTACACAGACCCACGCAACTACTATCGCAGTAATTTTTTTCATTGTTATGTGCTCTGCCAGGATGAATTACCCCGACGCCTATTGAATCAGCAATCTCAGCGCTGCTTCGAGTAGATGAGCGGACAAAACGCGGCTTTTTTCGGACACATCTAGTTAAAAACCATCAGACCAGTGGGTCACTGCCCCACGCTATGGTTCCTACCCAATCCTCCTGCCCGGATGCGGCGGATGTAAGCGCGCAGCTGATGCATCGATTAAAAGGTTTTGGAGAAAATGCTCACTCCAGGTTCGAAGAAAACCCATCGCTCCTATGTCTGGGCCTACGCCACCAGCCAGTTCTCGGACTTCGCAGCGGTGGTTTACGACTTCAGCCCCAGCCGCGCCGGAGAACATGCACGCAACTTCCTGCAAGACTGGAAGGGCAAGCTGGTCTGTGATGATTTTGGCGGCTACAAAGCCGGTTTTTAGCTTGGCGTCACCGAGATTGGCTGTATGGCCCATGCGCGGCGTAAGTTCTTCGAATTACACGCCGCCAACAAGAGCCAACTCGCCGAGCAGGCCCTGCGTTACATCCAGTTGCTGTATGAAATTGAGGGTGAAGTCCGCACCCTGGAGCCGGATTTACGCCGCCGAATACGGCAAGAAAAAGCGGTGCCGGTGATGGGGGCGCTACATGCTTGGATGATCGTCCAGCGTGATCTTGTGCACGGTGGTTCGGCTTTCAGCAAAGCGTTGGACTACAGCCTGTAGCGCTGGACGGCGCTATCGCGCTACCTCGATGACGGGGCCTTGCCCATTTACAATAATTGGGCCGAGGTGCGACACGAAGTCGCTTAATGAAGTTGTTCCCCTCGACGGGAACCACCCGTGTCACCGGGTGAATCTAGAAGGCTGAATCAAGAGCGCCGTTGACAATGTAACGAGGCGCCGCGAGGTGCGGGGTACCAATCGTGAGAGGCGTACCCTTCTGGCAGCCATGGCCGGACAAGTGCTAGATAGTTGGTATGGTGAACACACGTGAATCTGCGCAACGATCGTTAAATTGAACGAGCGGAAATGGCTTACACGCTCGAACCAAAACGGTAATGGAGGTGGGAATTGCGTCTTTCGACTACGCACTCGTGACCCACAGCCACCCGGTCGATAGCAGGCACCTAACCCGACGTACTTCAGTAAGCGGAACGTGGACATCCCGTATCGCTCCCGTCAGGGAAAGCCGTTTGCAAAAACTGCCCATGGCGGTGCGGGCGAAGGAACGAGGAAAAAGCGAACGCCATTCTGTAAAGCGCAGAGACGTGCAAACTCGTTCTGAAAACCACAGGTGAAACCATGGTGGGTTCCGGAGTGGGAAGCGAGAATGTAGGTTGCACAACTATAAGCTGACTTGGCCGGACGCTTAGTGCACCAGTTAAAGCTGGCGGAGGATAGTCGATGAAAGTTCGATACTGGTAAGAAATGGCGAATCAACCAGGCCCCGACTCATGCATGTTGCACCGTGAGGTGCAGGGTGAAGCGTTGACAGGGGAAACCGATGGGCCAGCCTTTGAGCCGCGTAATCAGGAATTCGGGATGCCGATGCTGTTAAGCGAAGCAGAAGGCAATACGGAGCATGGCGTTATACGCCAGTCATGCACTGATCCCGCGCGGTCGGAGACCCTGTGCACGTCGGGAAGTCCTTCGCACGGAAACTGGGAGATCTCAGCGGCGCCCGGTGCGCAAGCACCGAGCGGAGCAGGAAAGGCCAAAAGCCGTAACCCTGCTGTCTACGCCGCCGAGAAGTCGGATACGTCCATAGTACCTGAGAAGCCATCGAACAAAGGGTCTGGCCCTGCGGAGATAGTGGAGGAAAGGGACGTAGCCAAGGGAAACACCAACAAGCCTCCCGCGCCCCGGACACTGAGCCGGATCAGTTGCGCGTCGATGGGACTTGAAGGTGTACGTGAAGCAGCCCGAAGGAACAAGGGCATGCAGTTCACGGCTTTGCTGCACCACATCACACCGCAGTTATTGGCGCAGAGTTTCTATGCCCTGCGCCGCGATGCAGCGGTAGGGGTGGACGGCATGTCGTGGCGGGAATATGAGGAAGGTCTTCTCCAGCGGGTATGAGGAGATCGGCGACCCGCTCGATTACGCACTCCAGGCTGAGCTTGCCAATCACTATGAACTGCCCATGGCGACCGGTGAAAACCTGTTCTCCCACCAAGACGCCCGTAACCTGCTGCGTCACGGCGGCATGCGCCCGGATCGCGACTTCCTGCAGTTCGACTGTGCGCTGTCCTACGGGCTCGTGGAGTACATGCGCACCCTGAAAGTGATGGAAGAAATGGGTTGGTCTTCCCGTCGCGTAGTTCCGCACGGCGGTCACCAGATGTCCCTGAACATCGCAGCCGGTCTGCACCTGGGCGGCAATGAATCTTACCCCGACGTGTTCCAGCCTTTCGGCGGCTTCGCTGACGGGATCAAGGTGGAAAATGGTTATGTCGGTCTGCCAGATATTCCAGGTGTTGGCTTCGAAGCCAAGTCCGCCTTGTACGCATTAATGCGTGAGTTGGGCGAAGGCTGATCAACCTCGATCTGCGGCCCCTTTGCAAGAGGCCGCAGACTCAGGCGTCACCCACTGACGCCAAGCCACATGCCCATCACAAAAATAAAATGAGGTGCTTCCGTGGGAATCTCCAAATCCCGTTGGTATAGCCAGCTGTATGTACAAGTGCTGATCGGCATCGTGATCGGTGCAGCTATCGGTTACTTCGTACCCGATATCGGAGCCAAGCTCCAACCTTTTGCCGATGGTTTCATCAAACTGATCAAAATGCTGTTGGCGCCCATTATTTTCGGTACGGTCGTTGTAGGTATCGCGAAGATGGGCAGTATCAAAGAAGTCGGGCGGATTGGCGTAAAAGCGCTGATCTACTTTGAGATTCTATCTACCATCGCCCTAGTTGTCGGCCTTATCGTGGTCAACATCGTCAAGCCTGGCGTCGGTATGAACATTAACGTCAGCGCGCTTGATGGAAGTGCTATCAACAAGTACAGCCAGGCTGCCAGTGAACAGGGCGGCACCATTGATTTCTTCCTCAATATCATCCCCCACACGTTCCTCGGCGCATTCTCCAATGGCGTCATGCTGCAGGTCATTCTGCTTTCGGTTTTGATGGGTGTTGCCCTGGTTCAGATGGGCGAAACCAGCAAGCCGCTGATCAACACCATTGATCTGTTCCTGCAAGGCCTGTTCAAGATCGTTGCAATGGTCATGCGCTTGGCGCCGATTGGTGCGGGTGCCGGTATGGCGTTCACTATCGGCAAGTACGGGATTGGCACCTTGCTGTCACTCGGTCAGTTGCTGATCGCGCTCTACATCACAACCTTGATTTTCATCGTGGTGGTGCTGGGTACGGTGGCCAGATGGTCGGGCATGCCGCTCATGCAATTCCTTCGTTACTTCAAAGATGAAATTCTCATCACGCTTGGCACCTGTTCAACCGAAGCCGTGCTGCCACGAATGATGGTGAAGCTTGAAAAGCTTGGCTGCAAAAAGTCAGTAGTGGGCATGGTGTTGCCAACGGGGTACACCTTCAATGCGGACGGCACCTGCATCTATCTCACCATGGCCGCCATCTTCATCGCCCAGGCGACCAATACGCCACTGACGTTTGTGGATCAGATGATTCTGCTGGGCGTATTCCTGCTGACGTCCAAAGGCTCGGCTGGCGTGGCAGGTGCGGGGTTTGTGACGTTGGCTGCAACGCTCACAACTATCCACTCCATTCCTCTGGTAGGGCTCGTTTTGCTCTTGGGCATTGACCGGTTCCTGAACGAAGCGCGGGCCGTGACCAACCTGATCGGTAACGGCATCGGCACCATTGCCATTGCCATTGCCAAGTGGGACAACTCGTTCGATGTCGAGGCCTGTGAGCGTGAAATTGCCGCCATGAAACATGAAAAGACGGCAAGGAAGGCATTGCTGGCGCAGAAATAATCCGCAAAGCGACCCGGTCATTCCACGTCAGAAACGGTTATGACCGGTAGTGCTTTCCAGGTCTCGTTCAACTCGGAACGAGCCCAACGAATTACTTGAAAGAATTTGATGGAGCCAAAAATGATTGAGCGATCACATCATGAATTGCGCAAGGTGTTTGGTGAATTACTTCAGGGAACCGTTTGTAAATTTGCCGCTTCTGTATTCGATCCCATCTCGGTCCGTATGGCATCCGACCTTGGCTTTGAGGTTGCCATCCAGGGAGGCTCCGTCGCCTCGCTTCAAGTGCTCGGGGCACCGGACATTGCACTGCTCACGCTTGATGAATATGTCGAGCAGGTTTCCAGAGTCGGGCGAGCCAGCCAAATCCCAATTATTGGGGACGCTGACCATGGATTCGGAAACGCGCTGAATGTGATGCGAACAGTGACCGAGCTTCAGAAAGCTGGAGTTGCCGCCCTGACGCTGGAAGACACCCACCTGCCGGCCAAATACGACGAGCAGTCGCACGTACTTATCGAAAGGGAAGAAGCCGCAAGCAAGATTTACGCTGCACGGTTTGCCCGTTCAGATGATGCCCTCAACATCATCGCCCGTACGAATGTGGCCGTTACCACTTTGGAAGATTCCATTGCACGCACCACGGCCTATCAAAAAGCTGGGGCCGATGCGATTTGCCTTGTCGGAGTACAGGATTTCCAACACTTGGAAGCACTCACCTCACATCTTTCCCTGCCGATCATGCTGATCAATTATGGAAATCCTGCTCTGAGCGATGTTGAGAAACTGAGTGCAGCCAATGTGCGGATCGTGGTCAATGGGCATGCCCCCTATCTGTCCGCAATCAAAGCAACCTACGAGGCGCTGCGCGAACAAAGCGGCACGGAGGGGAGCGAGCTTTCCCTCCCTGAGCTGCTTTCTAAATACACGCTCTCGGACAATTACCAGGAGTGGGCAAAGACCTATTTGAAGTCAGAGCACGATTCGAATTGAGTTTGAAACAGGTGAAATAGAGCGTCATGAAAAAGACAATCCTGGCCTTCAGCCGCGTCTCACCCGGCCTGCTTGAACCCTATAAAGATAAGTACAACGTCATCATCATGAGTCCCGAGCTTGGTGACATGGATGCCCAGTTTGAAGCTGCCATTTCCAGCGCGCACGGACTGATCGGCGGTAATCGTCGCCTGGGTGAAGCTGAGCTGGCTTCGGCTGAAAACCTTGAGATCATTTCGAGCATATCGGTTGGCTACGACAACTATGACCTCAGCTATCTCAACGGCCGAGGGATCATGTTGACCAACACGCCGGATGTCTTGAACGAAACTACAGCTGATCTAGCTTTCGCTCTAATCCTCGCGACAGCGAGACGCATCCCTGAGCTTGATGCCTGGACGAAAGAGGGGAACTGGAAAAATACCATCGATGCATCCCATTTTGGGAGTGACGTGCATGGAAAGACCTTGGGCATTATCGGCCTGGGCAAAATCGGAGAAGCCATCGCACGCAGAGGTCGGTTTGGTTTTGGCATGAGCATTTTGTATAGCGGCAATAGTCGTAAGCCACATCTGGAACACGTGCTCGGGGCGAGGTTCGTCCCGCAAGAAAAGCTTTTAATCGAGGCTGATTTTGTCTGTCCGGTCGTGCCATTGACGGACGGAACGAGAAACCTCATCGGACGCAAAGAGCTAGCGTTGATGGGCGCGGAAAGTATCTTGATCAACGTTTCTCGTGGCCCTGTGGTTGATCAGGACGCACTCATTCAAGCGCTTGAAGAAAAGACGATACGAGCAGCTGGTTTAGATGTTTATGTGAAAGAGCCGCTAGCGAGTTCAAGGTTTTTCAAATTAAAGAACGTGGTCACCGTACCTCATATCGGCTCTGCGACCACCGATACGCGCAATGCAATGGCACAGCGTGCTCTGGAAAATTTGCTGATGGGTCTCGAAGGACGGCGACCGAGAGACCTCGTGAATGTCCACGGGCTAGGACGCAGGTGGACGGAGTGACCAGAAGGACGCTGGCAGTATGGTCGCCTTACTGGATGGAGCACGGCTTATAGGTTGGGGCACCTACTCAAGCTCAAGCCGACTCTAAACAAAACCGGCTTTTGGTCGATGCGCTCCGTTTCCTGTTGTCGCCGACGCGTCTCCTGATTTTTGGATGCTAGACGTTATTCTTTTTCAGGCTTTCGGGGCTGCCTGCGCATAGACCATCCATCACCAAGTTCATCAGTCTGTCAAGACGCGAGCGCCATTCGCTCTGGGAATCCATTTGCCATATTCCAGCGATGGCTAGAAAAAAGTCGTCGTTAGTAATCCCACTACGAATCGTTCCAGCCTTTTCATTTGCCCTCAAAAGCAACTCTGCAGCTGCCTGGACTGGAGCGTATCCCGACTTCCCAGGGAACTCGTAAATAGACGCAGCTTGTTGTATCGCTGTAGCGAGTCCTGCCTTTGTCATTGCATATTCAGCGAGGCAGTCCATCCATTCTCTGAGGGCCTCCTTAGGTGGTTTTGTCGCGAGGAGCTGTTCCGCCAACGATGCCACCTGCTGCATCTCGAATTGATAAACCTCGAATACCAGCTTCTCTCTGGTGGCGAAGTGGCGATAGAACGTGCCCTGTCCCACCCCAGCCTTCTTCGCAATCGTACTCAACGGAACCGCAGGATCGCTAGTCAGCTCCACCACCGCGACCTCCAGTATCCGTTCACGGTTTTTCTTGGCGTCAGAACGCATCACCAACTCGTCAGTCATGAGCAAAGTTTTCCTTCATTGCGTTGCTAAACGGACAGTTGTCCGGTACTTTTCTGCAAGTGGACACTTGTCCGCTTAAGCATCGTTTCTGGAGTTTACTATGAACAGCACTGGCAACACGATTCTGGTTACTGGCGGCACCTCAGGCATTGGCCTCGGTCTGGCGCTTAGGCTTCACAAGGCGGGCAACAAAGTCATCATCGCGGGACGTCGCAAGGCTCTGCTCGACGAAATCGTGTCAGAACACCCAGGTATTGAATCAGTATTGTTGGACGTCTCCGATCCACAATCCATCCAGCGCACCAGCGACGCACTTGCGATCAGCCATCCAAATCTGAACGTTCTCATCAACAACGCAGGGATCATGCACTGGGAGGATCTGACTAATTCGAAATACCTGAGTACAGCCGAAGATACCGTGACAACGAACTTACTTGGCACGATTCGTATGGTGTACGCGTTTACTCCCCATCTGATCAAGCAGCCTAGTGCAACGATTATCAATGTCAGTTCGTCGCTGGCATTCGTCCCGCTACCTGCGACACCGACATACAGCGCAACCAAAGCGGCAGTTCATTCGTTCACTCAAAGTCTTCGAGCGCAGCTAGAGGACTCGCCGGTCGAGGTCATCGAGCTTGCGCCGCCGGGTGTACGTACCACTTTGCTTGGGCAGGAAAACGACGAACACGCCATGCCCTTGGACGACTTTCTGGATGAAATCTTCGAACTGCTCGAGATCTCTCCGACCCCACGCGAACTTGTCGTCGAGCGCGCCAAGCCATTACGGTTTGCTGAAGCGAGCGGTTCACATGATGAGGTGTTGAAAATGCTTGCGGGATACAAACCACCGGCAGAATGATGTTAACCGTTTGGGTAGCACCTTGTGCCTTCCAGGTAAGCAGATGGCATCTGCTTGCCTGGACTCAGTCGCCTTTCGCTCAGCGTGCATGAGCGTTAAACAGCGACGTACGAAAACGTCATGATGGCACTGGAGATCGCTTGCCAAGGCCAGTCGTTTGAAGCTGGCTTTCGCAGCGTTTATGGACTGACAGGCACCGCTTGTTTGAATAGCCAAGCAATAGCTTGTTTTTTGTTTGTAGGTGAGGATGTTATTGAAATGAAAATCGGAATTATCGGCGCAGGCAACATCGGGGCTACGCTTGCTCGTAAGCTCGCTGCGTGTGGCCATGAAGTCAAACTGGCAAACTCGAAGAGTCCTCATACACTTCAAAACCTTGCCAACGAAATCGGTGTAAGCGCGGTGACTAAAGAAGATGCTGTGTCCAACGTGGATGCCGTTATCCTCTCGATCCCCTTTGCAAAATACCCGGATCTCCGGCAAACGTTGAGTAATGTTCCCGAGAAGGTCGTCGTCATTGACACCTCCAATTACTATCCGGGGCGAGACGGGGCAATTAAAGAAGTAGATGACGGTAAGCCAGAAAGCGTTTGGGTAAGCGAGCAAATTGGACGCCCGGTCGTTAAGGCATGGAATGCCGTCCTCGCAGCGACTCTTGCCGAGCACGGCCAACCAGCCGACTCGTCCTCACGCATAGCCCTACCTGTAGCTGGTGGTGACATCAATGCTGAAGCAATCGTGCAGGATCTTGTAGAGGATACCGGCTTTACCGCACTTGCCGCTGGAAGCCTTGAAGACTCATGGCGTCAGCAACCAGGCACACCTGCCTATTGCACCGAACTGAAGTTGCCAGAGTTGAAGTCGGCCTTGTGCGCGGCAGACAAGTTGAGGGCGCCTCAAAACCGGGATGCCCTGATGACCAAGTTCATGACTCCCGCTGGCAATTTCACACACGAGGAAATTGTTACCATGAATCGGGAACTAACAGCCTGACTATCGGGAGCCCCCTAACCTCCATCCACTAGCAGTCTGGAAGTACACTGAAGGCCACCCAGTTCCATCTTGGTTTTCTGTCAAAAATCGCCATTTGCGATCGCTCGCATATTGGCGGAGATTGGGGGCAACAATGGGGGCATTCTTTGGATAGTTTGAAAAGGATGCCCCCAGGCTGAAGGTCCAACAGCCACTTCTCGAAAAAGTCATACGCTGCTGCTCCCAAACCACCGTCGAGCGCTATCCGATCACCTCAATTTGTAGACTTGAAGCGATCTTCTGGCGCCTCTGAAATCCTGACAATTCCGTCCAGGAACGCCAATTACAGAGGTCGTTGGAAAAAATAATAACGCTATAAATTTTTGATCTGGCGGGTAGAGCGAGTGAATTCAATAAATGCCTTTAGCGGAGCAGGAGTATGTCGCCGGCCAGGGTAGTACAAGTGCAGCCCTGGATAGTATGGGCACCAATCGGCTAAGACCTGTTTCAGTCTCCCATCTGCTAAATATTCAGTCACCATGCCTTCAAAGACATAAGCCAACCCCAGCCCATCTATGGCTGGTCCGAGCATTAGGCTGACGTCACCCAGAGTGAGTGGACCGTTCACTTCGATTTCTTGGGCGATTCCCCCCCGCTCGAATTCCCAGCGATAAATCGAGCCGCTGGGAAATCGATGGCGAATACAGGGGAGACGATGCAAATCCTCGGGGTTTTGCGGCGCAGCATGGCGTTCGAAAAGCGAAGGTGCCCCCACAACAATTGACCGCATGTTGGGCCCAATAGCCAGAGAAACCATGTCTGCTTCTAGACGATTACCGAAGCGCACCCCAGCGTCAAACCCTCCAGCTACTACGTCTACAAACGCATCACTTTCGACAATCTCTACTCTGATATCCGGGTACTGCTGGAGAAACGGGCTAACAATTGGGAGCAGCACCAATTCGCAAGCTTGGCGTCCTGCGGTGATGCGCAAACTGCCAGAAGGCTTGTCACGAAAGCTATTGAGATCTTCAAGGGCATCATCGATATCTCGAAACGCAGGCCGCAAACGAATGTACAGCCGCTCCCCCGCCTCCGTAAGGGCGACGCTACGAGTCGTCCGATTGAATAAGCGCACGCCGAGACGACTTTCCAGTACTCGCAGCGAATGGCTCAATGCTGAGGGGGTAAGGCCAAGATCTATCGCCGCTCTACTCAGGTTTAGATGCTGAGCTATGCTCAAAAAGATCCATTAATCGGCGGGAGATGGAGATTTCATTTGTGAGCCGCTTTCACAGAGTTAAGTAAATTTCATGGTATTAACACATCAGTAATGCACATTTAAAGTTGCGTCAACTTATCAGTAAGGCCCGGCAATGCCGCACGGGCTACTGGCAGGAGGAGTTGATATGCATACTTGGTTCATTACAGGCGCTTCTCGTGGTTTTGGCACACTCATCGCAGAACAAGCTCTGCGTGCTGGTGATGCAGTCATCGCTACCGCTCGCAAGCCTCAAGACATTACCAGTCGCTTGGGAGATCACCCGAATCTGTTGGCTGTACGCCTGGACGTAACCAGCGAAGAAGAAGCACATCAGGCTGTTGCCGAAGGTATCAAGCGATTTGGCCAGATCGACGTGACCGTCAACAACGCCGGCTTTGGCGTGTTGGGCGCCGTTGAAGAAACCAGTGCTGAAGAGACGGAACGCCTGTTCGCCACAAACGTCTTCGGTGTGCTCAACGTGACGCGCGCTGTTCTGCCGCACCTGCGTCGGCAACGTAGCGGGCACATCATCAATATTTCCTCGGTAGGCGGATATCAGTCGTTTATTGGTTGGGGTGTGTACTGCTCCACCAAGTTTGCTGTGGAAGGCATTACCGAAGCACTGCATCAGGAATTGGCACCTTTGGGAATTCGAGTGACGGTCGTTGAGCCCGGTTTCTTCCGCACCGACTTTCTTGATGAGCAGTCGTTGATCAAGACCGCGCTGGAGCTGTCTGACTACGATGAGACGGTCGGTAAAATGCGGCAGTTTGCTGAGGGCGCTAACCACGCGCAGCCCGGTGATCCATTGAAGTTTGCAGAAGCCATGTTGACGCTGGTCAATGCACCTAACCCTCCACAGCGTTTGGCGATGGGTAGTGACACGGTAGCCATCGTTGGCGAGAAGAATCGTTTGGTTGAAGCTGAGTTGCTCGAATGGAAAGAGCTGTCTATCTCGACCGATTTCAAAGACTAAACACGCAATGACATAGAAACCGAACTTGCTCGGTTTTTGCGTTGAGGGCTGCGAATGCAACTACCCACCCAATCGAAGTTTTGATGGAGGATTTATGAAGTACGTGAAACTTGGTAGCACGGGCCTTGATGTTTCCAGACTGTGCCTTGGATGCATGACCTTCGGTGATCCTGATGCTGGCATGCATCTTGCGTTGGCATGGGTGTTAGCCAAGCGTGGCGTCTCAGCACCTATCGTTGGCGCTTCTAAGGCAACCCAACTCGACGACGCAATCGCTGCGCTGGAGTTGGTATTGAGCGAAGAGGAAGTCAAACACCTTGAGGCCCCATATGTACCCCATGCGGTGACTGGATTTTCCTGATGTGGCAGTAAAAGAGATACCGGCAAACTTATGCCGGTATCAGCTTATCGCCGCTGATCGACTCCTACTCTGGCACAACCTGCGGCATGACTTTCTCGCCCAGCCTCGATCAGATGCCCAATGGATCAGCAACGGCCAACACCCTGGGTTACAGACTTAAACGCTGGGTAGCGCTGACGCGCTACCTGGAAGACGAGGCCGCGCCCATCGACTACAACCCGGTGGAGAACCATATCAGGCCACGGGTACTTGGGCTCTCAACCGGTTGTTTACCGGGCCGCCGCGTGCAGATCGAAGCTTGCGGCGCCCGTGGGAGACCCGCGGGTGCGAGCCTTGTCAAAGGATGACATAAAGCCTCAAGATCCAACTCACCTGATAAGTAATGGCCGCGAGCACCAAAACCATCTGGAGTTTCTTTGAAGTGATTGCTACTGCAATTATGCAAAGGAGGACGAACGCAATCTGTCGGATCAAGTACTCGACCCCGAGTGAGTACAGATAGTCCTCGCCTTTGATTAATGTATCTCCAACATCTAGCAAAAACGCAAAGGCAAGTAGTCCGAAAAACCAGCGCTTGCGCTGCTCGAAGTAGTCCTCGAATCCCTGGTATTCATACATTTGGTCGGGAAACAATAATGCCGTGAGCGCTGCAAACACCATCGCATAGAAAAGCAGGAACCCATAGAGTGGGAATGTCCAGACGGGGATCCGCGATAAATGGAATTCATACCACCAAAAGTGCACGATCGTGATGAAGAGGAATATCACCCACCCAAGGTGGACAGGATAAACTTTAATTGTTCCAGGGTGCTGTACGAAGCGTGTCAGGCCATTTACCAGTCGCGCAAGGCTTAGGCCCAAGACCATGCCGATAATCGTGCGCACATGCGCAAAATACTCTGGATGAGTTGAGGTAACTTCCATAGATAGTTCCATCCTTGATGACCAGTACGGTTTTTGGGGCCAAGCGGCCGAGTATTCCTATATTTAACTCCAACGCGGTCTTGCCCGAAAGAAAATTACTCCGGTTCACCGGTCAACCTCCGAGTTTCGGCTTCTATGAGGTATCGCTTTATCAGCCCCCGAATGATTTGCGACGTTGTTTTGTCTTCCTCTTCTGCGACCTGCTCCAGACGCTGTTTAGTCGATGGGGCAATCAAGATTGTCAGCCTTTCAGTATTCTTTTGCATTTGCGTCCACTCCTCCGGCGCCTATATTTCGTCACTCCGCCTAGGCTTTTTGATTGTAGTGCATGCTGCCTCGCAAGCCAGTCCAGCTATTCTGGCTCGGTCATAGACCGCTGCCAGCTCTTCCGCTCTTTGTCAGGCAGTTGGAGCAGTTCGGGAAGCACCATGGCGACGCGGGTGGGTATCTGCGATTCGCTTTTCCAGGCGAGGACTTGCGCTTAGAAGGGATATGTCAAACTGCAGGTACCCTGAGTAGATATATTTTCCAACGACTAGGTAAAAATAGCGCCCCGAGGGGCGCTAAAGATTCATCTCTTTCCAAAGGAGCTCTACAGAAAAGCTTCAGAGATGAATGTTTCTCGATGTGTAGCTTGTAGACTTGGATGTTGTTATTCGCATTTAACCAGCTTAAAAAAGGTAGAACGTCGTACTTGTACAGCTAAGCGAACGATGAAAACTCTAAAGGCGTGATCACCATTCGATGAGCTCTTCGATTTCGACACGCCGCCGGGAATCGATATCGCTTAGTTCTGGGGGCCATACAGGGTGCGGAGCCACCTGCAATTGGTCTTTTTCATCGAAGTCCTCAGCAAGCAACTTTAACGTTTGCCAGAACTGCCGCTTTAACAAGAAATTAGCCCCTTGCACCCTCCTAAATGTCGGAATAACTATGCGTTCAGGCGAGACTACTGACACGAGATGATGCAGAGTGTCGCCAGTGATCCAGGGCATGTCACTGAGAAAGCTCGCCGCTGACAATGCATCCGCGTGCTCGATCGCCCGTATACCACTTAGCAGGCCCTGGCTCCTAGCCCGGGCAGAAACCATGCTGCGTATTACCCATACCCGAGGTGGCGATTCAGTTTCAGGGATCATTGCTTCTTACCCACCAATGACTTTCATGATCATGAGGTCGCCCGTGAAATGAGTCGGTTGTTTGTCCAGTAAGGCGTGCCTCGACAATTCGCGAATACGTGACAAGGCAAGATCGCGTGGAAGTTCAAGGGCATCGCCCAAGTAATGGCTTTGGCTGGAGGAAAGTCACCCATGCAGCCACCCGCTCGAACTTAGGCGCACTCGGTTACAACTGCAGCAAAAAGGCGCGCTGGCGTTGGCGATCACGCCGAAGTGACCTCGCCCAGGTATATCGAAGCGCAATGCCGTGGCGCTGGGCGCACTCGGTACTGCTCTGAACGGATGGTGCTGACCGATAACCTCAAGAATCTCGGCCATGCCATAGAACTGCCGACGAAAAGTTTCATCATCGCGCGCCAGATGCCCCATGCGCATCAACTCGATGAAGCGCAATTCCACCCCCCGGGCCAGACAGTACTCAAGTAGAGGCAGGATCTGATCATGGTTGTGCCCACGAAGCGGCACCATGTTGATTTTTACCTGCAAACCAGCCTCCAGGGCCTGGTCAATGCCATCGAGTACTGTGGCCAGATCCCCACCCCGGGCGATGCGCTGGAAAGCCTCTGCATCCAGTGTGTCGAGCGAAATGTTGATACGCTTGACGCCAGCCTCCAATAACAGAGGGAGCTTGCGCGACAGTAATTGACCATTGCTGGTCAGCGATACATCTTCGAAGCCCAGCCGCCCTACTGCCCCGAGAAAGCCATCGAACAAAGGGCTGATCAGCGGCTCGCCGCCGGTGATCCTCAGGCGCTCCAGTGGATTTACGGTTTTCAGGTATTCCACCGCCAGCAACAACTTGTCCAGCGACAAGCTATCGTTGCGAGCCTGAAGACGTTTGCCATCAGCTACGCAGTAGATGCACGCGTAATTACATGCGCTGGTCAGGCTCAGACGCAGGTTGCCCAGACGCCGCCCTTGCCCATCGACGATCAATTCAGAGCGCATCACGCGACCTTCCACGCTGGACTCGGATGATATCTGCCATCACTGCCAGTGCGATCTCGGCAGGCGTCTTGCTGCCCAAGGAAAGGCCTATCGGCATGTGCAATCGAGCGACTTGCGCGTCGCTCAGCCCCCCGATGCGGCGAAGTCGCTCCGCGCGCACCATAGACGTGTGCAGCGACCCCATCACGCCGATGTAGAAGGCGGGCGTGCATATAGCTTCCATCATCGCCAGGTCGTCGATGCGCGGATCATGGGTTAATGCCACTACTGCCGTGGCAGCGTGACATCCCCCTGCACTGATGAACATCGACGGCAAGATAGGCTTAATTTCTATGCCGGGTAGCTCGATGTCTAATAAAACTTCCTCCCGTGGGTCGCAGAGGATGACCTCGAAACCAAGCGTGCGGGCGAACTCGGCGCACGCCACCGATACCGGCGACATACCTGCGATGATCAGGCGCGCAGCCGGACCGATCCGCAAATGCACGATTTCACTTTCGACCTGTTCAACTACCCGCGGGCCAAGGCCGTCGTCGACCTCGAAACGGGCATCGCCGCTGCTTAAGTTGACACAACGCAGCAGATGGCGCTGCCCGCGCAGTGTCGAACGCATGATCTCCAACTGGTCCAGTGTCGCCGAGTCGGCCGGCAGACGCTCGATCAGCACTTTCAATATTCCACCGCAAGGCAGAGTGATTCGCGAATCCCGTGGTCCACCCTGGGCATCCCCGTAACGCACGACCTGAATACGATCCCCGAACTCACCCTCCTGCAAGCGTTCAAGGAAATCCTCCTCGACACAGCCACCCGACAGTGAGCCAACGTAGCGCCCATCGCTGCGGGCCACGAGCCAGGAACCTGGCCCTCGCGGAGAGGACCCGAAAGTGGCGAGCACTGTGCACAGCCAAACATCCTCGCCACTACGGGTCCAGGTCAACGCTTGCTCAATAACCTGCAAGTCCAAATGCTGCATGGTCAAGCCGACAACTGGTCACTGATAGGCAAGCGCCGAATACGCTTGCCGGTCGCCGCAGCCAAGGCGTTCACCAGCGCCGGCGCGAGGGGCGCAACGGGCGGCTCACCGATACCGCTTGGCGGGCTTGCCGACGGCACTATATGTACCTCGACCTTAGGCATGTCATAGATGCGCAGCGGTTCGTTGTTATGGAAGTTGGATTGATCAATCTTACCGTCGGTCAAGGTAATCGCTTCGTGCATGGCCGCTGAGAGAGCGAAGCCAATGGAGCCCTCGACCTGAGCACGGATTACATCCGGGTTGACCGCAATGCCGCATTCCACCGAGCAAACCACACGGTCCACTTTGAATTTGCCGTCGCTTTGCACCGTAACCTCGACCACTTGCGCCACCACAGAGCCAAAGGCTTCGTGCAGAGCCACTCCCCGGCCACGACGTTCACCCTGCTTGCCAGCTGCCAACGGCGTGTCCCAGGCAGCCTTTTGCGCCACCAACTTGAGCGTTTCGATGTGACGTGAATGCCCTTCGAGCATTGCCAGGCGCCAGGCCACTGGATCCTGTCCCGCCATCTGAGCGAGCTCGTCAAAAAAACACTCAGTGGAGAAAGCGTTATGGGAATGCCCCACTACCCGCCACCACTGTATGGGTACTGGAATATCGCTTGGGGTATGCAGATCAACACGCAGATTGGGGATTCGATAAGGAAGCGTCGACCCTCCCTCTACCGATGTGGAGTCGATGCCATCCTTAATAAACGCAGCGAAAGGTGATCCTGCGAACACGGATTGACCGACCAAACGGTGCTGCCAGGCGACCAGTTTGCCTTGCTCATCTAGCCCCGCAGTTAGACGATGATGGTACATCGGTCTGTAATGGCCGGCCTGCATGTCGTCTTCGCGCAACCACACCAGCTTTACCGGAGCTTTTCCACCGATAGCTTTGACGATATGGGCATTTTCCAAAACGTAATCAGCATCTTTACTAGCCCGCCGGCCGAAACTGCCACCGGCGTAAAGCGTGTGGACCCGAACCTGCTCCGGTTCCAGGCCGAACAGATCGGCCAACACCGTCTGCACATGTGACTGCATTTGCGCACCATGCCAAGTTTCGCAACCGTACTTAGTCAGGGCGACCACGCAGTTCATCGGCTCCATGGCCGAGTGGGCAAGAAAGGGAAAGTCGTACTCCGCTTCCAACGTACGCGTTGCGCCCGCAAGACCGGTATTAACATCACCATCGTTGCGAACAACCGTGCCCTGCGTTTTGGCTAACTCACGGTAGCGCTGGAACAATTGCTCCGAACTCTGCTTGAAGGCTCCACTCTCGTCCCACTGGATCGCTACAGCGTCACGGCCCTTCTTCGCGCTCCAGGTGTCTTTAGCCACAACAGCGACGCCGCTGGGGATCTGCACCACATGTACCACTCCAGGGATGGCAAGCGCCGCCTTGGCATCAAAAGACTTCAACTTGGCGCCAATGCGCGGTGGATGAGCAACCACAGCCGTAAGCATGCCGGGCAAGTGAATGTCCTGGGTGTAGATCGCCTTGCCATTGACCTTGTCAGCCGAATCTTTACGCGCCAACTGCTGCCGACCGATCAGTTTGAATGCACTAGGATCTTTGAGCTTGACCTCGGCCGGGACCGGCTGATCGGCGGCGAGCTTGGCAAGTTGGCCGAATGTTGCCTGCTTACCCGACGCAGCATGCCGCAGTACGCCATCTACCACTTCGATTTCTTGCGCCGGCACTTTCCACAGCCAAGCCGCGGCCGATACCAGCATGGCGCGAGCGGTAGCTCCGGTCATGCGCAGTTGTTCCCAAGAGTTGGCGATGGAGCTGCTGCCACCGGTACCTTGAATACCCAATAGCGAATTCTTGTAGCGCGATTCTGCTGGGGCGCTTTCAACACGAACTTGCGCCCAGTCTGCATCCAGCTCCTCAGCGACCAAAGTGGCCAGACCAGTGTAAGCGCCTTGTCCCATCTCCAAATGTTTGGAGATGACGGTGACAACATTATCTTCGCCGATGCGCAAGAAAGCGTTGGGTTCGAACTCTCCCTCCTTCTTGCCTGCGCGCGCGGCGCTGTCAGCCAGCGACCAAGGCATATAAACGGCCAAAGTGAGGCCTGCTGTACCTTTGAGGAAGCGGCGACGACTTTCGTTCTCGATAGACCGGATCATATTCATTACCTCGTTGCTCAAGCCAGCGACTTGGCAGCATCATGGATGGCCGCGCGAATGCGTACATAGGTTGCGCAGCGACAGACGTTGCCACCCATTGTTCGATCGATGTCGGTATCTGAAGGTGAGCGATTGGTTTGCAGCAAAGCCACAGCACTCATGATCTGACCTGACTGGCAGTAACCACACTGCACCACGTCGAGCCGTTGCCAGGCCTCCTGAACTACCTTACCGGTCGGGGTTTCGCCGATACCTTCAATCGTGACGATTTTGGCCTCGACTGCTGCCGAGACAGGTGTAACGCAAGAGCGGACGGGCTGGCCATTAAGGTGAACAGTGCACGCCCCGCACAGGGACATACCGCAGCCGAACTTGGTACCGGTAAGCTGCAAACTATCGCGCAGCACCCACAGCAGAGGCGTATCGGGGGCAACGTCGACACGCAGGTCCTTGTTATTGATATTAAGCGTGATCATGAAATCCTCCGGCCCGTAGGTGTTGTAATAGCTGGCTCCAGGCCAACCTTGCAAAGCGCTTGCCCGAAGGCTGTTCAAAGGACGAGCGCCAAGCACTCGCAAATCGCCCGCCAAAAACTGCTTGGCAGTACATCGATAAAGTCATCATTCGGGACAAGGCTGACCTGCAGCACCCCATACGGTCATGTCTTGCACGTGCGTCTCGAAACTACCAGGCGGTGTAGAGCGTCCTGGTCCGGGTACCCAGGCCCAGGGAATAAAGCCCTTTATTTTTGCGTCATGATGCAGGTGCTCAACCAGGCCCGCGGCATCACGGCCCCCATTGCGCTTGGGGTCGCGCAACTGGGTACAAATCTCCGCGCCGGTCTTTGCAAACCACTCGAACGCCACTGGGGCGAGTTGCCAGGGAAGGCCCACATGCGGCGGCATGTTGGGAGCAACGTTTGGTGTGTCCGAACTTGCGTGACAAGCAACGCAAGACACCGTTTCAGCGCCTATTCGCGAGTCACCCGCGTGGATATTCATGCCGTGCGGGCGGGTCTTGTTCTCACTGGAGATGGTCCACATTGGAATATTGTCGGGGCCGACGTGACAGTTGGCGCAGCGCGGGTGAGTCACCACGGCTTCAATCCTCTGCCAAGCCTTTAACCCCTCGGCTTTACTGACACTGCCTGCCGGAGGCATTGAATTGCCTGCGCTGTCAGCCAATGCCGTGCCCGAAATGGGCAATGCCAGTAGTAATGCGATCAGTCCTATTTTCATTGTAAAGGTCCTTCAGGCGAACTCACGGTGTTGGACAGACGGCTTGGCGGATGCTTTCTCCAGAACATGCCAGGTTATTCAGGCGGCATCTTTGCGCCGCTCACGATTGATCCGATGACAGCCAATGGATAACCAACAGCGCGATTTCTGATGGTGCAGTCACCACTTTGTTGTCCACGCAGATGCTTCAGACTAGGTGAGCCGCGTCTCGACCGCTTGCACAAAAGTTATGATTACTTGCCTGATTAATCGGATTCGGCAATTAGGGACGCGGGAGGCGAATGATCTTGCGATGCTGGACTGCCAGGCAACACCGGTCGGGCATGGCTTGCATCTAGTGGACTGCACTACAACCAAGACCAAGTTGCCTGATTCTTAGATTTTTTTACCTAAAAGACGGAAATTTCAGGGGGGCTGCAACTTCCAGTGGCGCCTGCTGCTACCATTTTCCGTTTAGGTAGCTAAGGAAATTACCAAATGCACGGCGATCAGGGATCTAAAACCGTAAATGTCCCTCAGGCAGCAGAGTTGTCCGCCGCGATTCAGCGCTTTGCCAGCACTGACGGTGATTTCACTACAGCGCTTCCCGCGCTGACGATGCATCGCCGTCATGGCGTTAGCGAGCCGATGCCTTGCATCTATAACCTGGGAATTGGCGTCATTACCCAGGGCTATAAGCAAATCATGGTCGGCGACAAGGTACACAATTACGGGCCTGGCCAATTGATGCTGTCGACTTTCGACATGCCAGTGACTGCCCATGTCACGCGGGCGTCTCGCAGCGAACCACTGCTGGGTATGATGCTGAAGCTGGACATTCGCCAGATTGCGCAAGTGGCCTATGAGATGGAGCTGCCGTCTTCGCCCGAGACCGCCTATGAGCCGATCTCTGTCCACAAGCTGGAGCCTGCTTTATTCGATGCGTTTTTGCGACTAGTACGGCTACTGGACGAGCCGCAATTGGTAAGCTCACTTGCACCACTGCTTCAGCAAGAAATCATCGTCCGTTTGTTAGTTGGCCCCCAAGGATCCCAACTTCGCCACATCATTGCCGATGGCACGCCGCGCCAGCGAATGGCCCAAACCCTTTCCTGGCTTAGAAAGAATTTCAAACAAGCTTTGAATCTGGATGACCTGGCCGCTCACGCGCACATGACTCCATCAACGTTCCGTCAGCACTTTCGCGATATCACCGGTATGAGTCCTCTGCAGTTCCAAAAGCAAATGCGCCTGCAAGAGGCTCGGCAATTGATGTTGAACCAGGCTTTCGACGCAGGCGAAGCCAGTAACCTTGTCGGCTACGAAAGCGCCTCGCAATTCAGCCGGGAATATAAGCGACTCTTTGGCTCGCCCCCTTCGCGTGATATTCGGCGCATACGTCTCGACGCGGACGTGTCTGAATAGACGACTCCTTGGGCCAACCTGTCGGTGACGTCACGCACGGGAAACAAAAAAGCCTATGCGGATCACGTAGATCCATAACTTTTCAAACCACCTTTGATACATGGCGCTTGCCAACGAGGGATCACGCATGAGCGCATCGGCGTCTGTTACTAAGGCTCTTCACCATCACCTACGACGGATGTCCGGCCGCGACCCGCACGAGACACACCGCGTAGCTTCGTCTCTCGAGTTATTGTTCGACCTGACCTTCGCGACCTGCTTCGCGTTTGCTGCTACCCAACTCGCACATGCATTAGCAGCAGGCCACTACTCCACTGCATTGATCGGGTTCGGATTCGCGAGCTTTTGCATTTGTTGGGCTTGGACCAATTTCTCGTGGTTCGCATCAGCCTACGATACTGACGATTGGATTTTTCGCCTTACCACAATGGTGCAGATGGCTGGTGTCCTCGTGCTTGCGATCGGATTGCCACGGCTGTTCTCCTCAATAGAGGAGGGTCACCAGCTGGATGCTTCAGTTATGGTACTGGGCTACGTGATCATGCGCGTTGCGATGATATTTCAGTGGTTGCGAGCAGCGAAACAAGACCCTTCAAGGCGCCGCGCCTGCATCACTTACGCTGTCTCGATCGCGGTTGCGCAACTTGGCTGGATCGCACTTTTCATTTTTCCTCTTTCGATAGACGCCACCATCACACTGTTTTTTTTGTGGTTTCTGGTCGAGTTTGCAGGTCCGATATTGGCGGAACGCAGGGACGGCGGCACGCCGTGGCACGCGGAGCACATTGCAGAACGCTACAGCTTGTTCGCAATTATTGCCCTGGGCGAAGGGTTGGTGGGGACGGTCGCAGCCCTGTCTGCGGAGATGGAGCATGTGGGATAGACGGCTGAAACGGCACTGGCCTGCGTTGCAGGTGTCGGAATCACCTTTGGAATGTGGTGGGTCTACTCAATTCTGCCATCGGCTAATGTGCTGCACGCTTATCGCTCCCGCGCTTTCGTATGGAGCTATGGGCAGATACTGATCATTGCCTCGATTGTTGCAACGGGTGCGGGACTGGACGTCGCGGCGAACTTTATCGAGAACAAAGCCCACATTGGAGTGCTACCGGCTCTGCTCGCCACAGCTATTCCGCTTGCGATCTTTCTTGGGTTGATTTACGCGCTTCATTATTTTCTAGTGCGCCACTTTGACCTACTGCACGTATGGCTCTTGCTAGCGACCGTTGTGGTCATCGCGATTGCGATCGGCGCAGCTATGTTGGGCATGAGCATCGTAGTGTGCCTGGTCGTGCTCATGTTTGCGCCTATCATCACAGTAGTAGGTTACGAGGTTCTAGGGCATCGTCATCAGGGAGAAATGCTCAGTGCCCATTGAACGATTAGCGGAGGTCGCGTAAGTCGGAGTTATCTTTCGACTCCTTACCTCGATAGCTTGGGCCTGGAGGCAACGATCCCCGCGGGAGAAAAACACTGAGTACCAGCCACTGCCATACTGGAGTCCGTCGGAAACCGCCCTTCGCGTTCATTCGCGTATTCGGTGCGAATGGGGGCAAAAGTGGGGGCAAAAACAAACTCGTTCGACCTGGAAACACCGTCCTAGAGCCAAGTCAAAATGTTCTTTGGGGATCCGGACAGTCTCTAATGATGAGTCCAGACCAAGTGCCAATACACGCTCGTAAACCATCCGCACTCACAGTAGGTTCTTGGCCTTTATCCCTTTGCGCAAACGCACGCGCGCATTGCTGTAGGGCGAGGCTGTGTTGAACTGGATCATGCGTCCCAGCGTCCATTTCCCATACCAGCCACGGCCGTACAGATCGTCGTTGCTGCGGGCCTGTACCGAAGCAACAATTCGAGCCTTGGCGCCTTCCAGCCGCTCCACGAGCGGCAGGAACGGCACGTCTTCATAATCCCGGTAGAACTTCTGCGCGAGCCGGCCTAGCTCATTCCATTTGAAACCTGTTTCGGGAAAGTCAATCGCTTGGCCGGCGACGCTGCGGTCGAGCCATTTCAACACCAGTTCGTTCCAGCCGACCAGGTAGGCCGTGAGATTGGCGATGCTCATCTGTGTTCCCTGAGCGTGCCCCTCCATGCAGCAGTCATCCACCGATGACAACGGGACGCTGCGCAGGTCTTTCAAAAGCTTGTCGAACGTCGAATTTATCGCGCCAAGGAGTTGGTCTTTGTTTTGCGGGATCATGCTTTTCTGCTCTATAGATCAACAATAAAGACACCCTTCACGAACCGCTCCTGCTCCGCCGCTGAGACTGTAGTTCATCAACCTGACCTGCCGTGCGCAGACCAATGAAACCCGCTCATGTGTCCCGGGTCGTTGAATGAGTCGCCCCGCTACACCGCTTCCACTTCATGGGGCGACAACGAAGCCAAGATCTCGGCGCGGCACACCTCAAGGATCTCGTCCGCCAGTGCAGAATCGTCCGGGCAGGCACGCGACAGAATAATCGCACCGACCGCACGAGACAGCAGGTCGATCATCTTCTTTCTTCCCTCATCTGGAGCGGCATCCGGCCTCGTCGGGCATTTGTCCCCCAGTGTCTGCAGGGTGTGCTCGATCCCTTCGGCAAACGTCGCTTTCAGGTCATCCGATTGACGCGCCGCGTCGCCACACAACGCCGCCAGGGTGCAACCGCTGCCACGTCCATCCCGATGTTCGCGTGTCACATAGACGTCGATGAAACCCGCAACATCGAGCGACTGCGCACCGGCCAGGGATTTGGCAAGGCTGCAGGCCGAGGCTTCGGCCATCAGGTCGGCCTTCGAAGCGAAATGCTTGTAGAAACCTCCGTGGGTGAAGCCGGCAGCCGCCATGAGATCCGACACACCGACGCCGTCGAACCCGCGTTCACGAAACAGCTCAGAGGCCGTCTCCACGATGTGCTCCCGATTGGCCTGCGCCTGGGCCTTGGTCACTCTCACGTGCAATACCTCATGTTCACTGGGTAATCGTGCCCCGATGATACATAGATGTTGGTCATAATCAAAATCGTTGACAGTTTAGATTTCGATCATCATCCTAATTGCAAGTTCCACCCACCTCCATTAACGGGCACGGAAGACATACCAGATGACTGACCAGAATCTGTTCACCCCTTACACCCTTGGCGCCCTCACGCTGTCGAACCGTATCGTGCTCGCGCCACTGACACGCAACCGCGCAGGCGAAGGCTGTGTGCCAAGCGCGTTCGCGGCCACCTATTACAGCCAACGCGCCAGCGCAGGCTTGCTGATCAGCGAAGCCACGCAGATCTCCCAACAAGGCCAGGGCTATCAGGACACTCCCGGGATCTACACCCAGGCGCAGATCGAGGGCTGGCGTACAGTGACCGAGGCCGTCCATGCCAAAGGCGGGAAAATTTTCCTGCAACTCTGGCATGTCGGCCGCGTGTCCCACGTTGATCTGCAGGAAAACGGCGCCGCCCCCGTGGCCCCTTCTGCGCTGCGCGCCGCGACAAAAGTATTCGTCAACAACCGCTTTGAAGACGTCAGCGAGCCGCGCGCCCTGGACATCAGCGAACTGCCGGGGATCGTCGCCGATTTCCGCCAGGCCGCGGCAAACGCTGTCGCCGCCGGGTTCGATGGCGTGGAGATTCACGGTGCGAACGGCTATTTGCTGGATCAGTTCCTCAAGGACAGCGCCAACGTGCGCACCGATGCCTACGGCGCATCGATCGAAAATCGTGCGCGCCTGTTGCTCGACGTGACGGCTGCTGTCGTCAATCAAATCGGCGGGGATCGTACCGGTGTGCGCTTGTCGCCGGTGTCGCCCGCCAATGACGTTTCCAGCAGCGATCCGCAGGCGCAATTCGAGTACGTCGTCGATCAACTCGACGCCCTCGGCGTGGCTTATCTGCACGTGGTCGAAGGCGCGACCGGTGGCCCGCGTGATGTGGCGCCCTTCGATTTCGATGCCCTGCGCCAGCGCTTCAAAAACACCTACATCGCCAACAATGGCTATGACCTGGACCTGGCGACAGCGCGGCTCGCCGCAGACCAGGCCGATCTGATCGCGTTCGGGCGCCCGTTCATTGCCAATCCGGATCTGGTGGCGCGCCTGCACAAGGGCGCGCCGTTATCCGCCTTCAATCCCGCCACCCTCTATGGCGGCGGCTCGGCAGGCTACATCGACTACCCGACGTTGGCTGAATCGAACACCACCGCAGGCTGAGCAATCAGTGACCACGCGTTGTGTTTTCACACACCCTGAAAGAGAGATAACCCCATGAGCACTCGCCCTACTGTTCTTATCACCGGCGCTTCCACCGGCATTGGCGCCGTCTACGCCGAACGCTTCGCCCAACGCGGCCACGACCTGGTACTGGTGGCCCGAGACCAGGCACGCCTGGACGCACTGGCCGCCCGCTTGCGCAGCGAGCACAACGTCGGCATCGAGGTGATTACGGCAGACCTGACCCAACTCAGCGACCTGACCACCGTGGAGGCCCGACTGCGCGACGATGCCCGTATCGGCATCCTGGTCAATAACGCCGGCGCCGCGCTGTCCGGCAACTTCATCTCGCAAAGCACCGACAGCATCGCGCACCTGGTGGCCCTCAACACCACGGCGCTGGTGCGGCTGGCCAGCGCCATCGCCCCGCGCCTGGCCAAAGCAGGCGTTGGCGCAATCATCAACATCGGTTCGGTGGTGGGTCTAGCACCGGAGTTCGGCATGTCGGTCTACGGTGCGACCAAGGCGTTTGTGCTATTCCTTTCCCAAGGCCTGAGCCTGGAACTCTCGCCTCAGGGCGTCTACGTGCAGGCCGTGCTGCCGGCCGCCACCCGCACGCAGATCTGGGATCGCTCGGGCATCGACATCAACACCTTGAATGAAGTCATGGAAGTCGGCGATCTGGTGGATGCCGCACTGGTCGGTTTTGATCGACGCGAGCCGGTGACCATCCCGCCGCTGCAGCAAGCTGAACGCTGGGATGGCCTGCAGGCCGCACGCCACGGCCTTCTGGAGCAGATCCGCCAGTCTGTGGTTGCCCCGCGCTACCAACCCCCCGTGTGATTTTTCTGTAGCGAACGACAACGCCGCAAACCCTGCGCCCACCCGCATGAAAACCGACAAGAGCCGCACAACGATGAAGGCATTTTTAATTGATCGCTATGGCAAGAACACCGGGCGCCTTGGCGAAGTGCCCGCCCCCGCGGTGGGCGCCCACGACGTTTTGATCGAGGTGCACGCCAGCAGCATCAACCTGCTGGATTCGAAGATCCGCAAAGGCGAATTCAAACTGATCCTGCCCTATTCATTTCCGCTGGTGCTGGGCAATGACCTGGCGGGCGTGGTGGTGGCGGTTGGCGCGCAAGTGAAACGCTTCAAACCGGGAGACGAAGTCTACGCCCGCCCGCCCGAAGCGCGGATCGGGACGTTCGCGGAGTTGATCGCGGTGCACGAAAACGCGGTCGCCCTCAAACCTGCCAATATCAACATGGCACAGGCTGCGTCCATCCCCTTGGTCGCACTGACCGCCTGGCAAGTGCTGGTGGAAACCGCGCAACTGAAAAGGGGCCAGAAAGTGCTGATCCACGCGGGCTCCGGCGGTGTCGGCAGCCTCGCCATCCAACTGGCCAAACACCTCGGCGCGTTTGTCGCGACCACCACCAGCACCACGAATGTCGAATGGGTCAAGGCGCTGGGGGCCGATCGGGTGATCGACTACACACAGCAGAACTTCGACAGTGTCTTGCACGACTATGACCTGGTGTTGAACAGCCTCGGCGCGGACGTACTGGAGCAGTCTCTCAAGGTCCTCAAGCCCGGCGGCCAACTCATTTCCATCTCCGGGCCACCCACTGCGCAGTTCGCGCAGGAGCAAGGGTTGTCCTGGCCATTGAAGCAAATCATGCGCCTGCTGAGCCTGGGTATTCGGCGCAAGGCACGCAAACGGGCCGCAAGCTACGCATTCGTGTTCATGCGGGCCAATGGTGCCCAACTGCAACACATCACCGCGCTCATTGAGGCCGGCATCATCAAACCTGTGGTTGACCGCACTTTCACGTTCGAATCCACGGCACAAGCATTGAAGTACGTCGAACAGGGGCACGCCAAGGGCAAGGTGGTGGTTACGATCAAATGACTACCCTACCTAGCGAAGAGTCGACCGCCGACGCTGCGCAACCTTTGCGGCTTCAACAGTCATCGTGCGAAGTGACTCCGCCCGCGTTGCACAAACAGCATGAGCTGCAACCGGACGTTGTGCCGGTTGCACCGCCCGTGATCATTTGGCGCAGCTTGATGCTTGAGCAGTAGGACGCGAGACGAAGGCCCGCACATCGAAGAATCCGAGCGTCGTCGGCGCTTGATCTGGATCAAACAGGGGGGCCCGGATAGGTGTAGAACCCTAAGGGGGCTGTATGAACCGTCCCCCTTCGGAGTAAATCCCATGGCAACTGGTCATTCCATTGCACACTCCCCGTCCACCCCCGCCTTTGCGGGCGCTCTGCTGCTGGGCCACCTGATCGACAAGGCGCGGGCCAACGGGTACACAACGATGTATTCAATTGACTCTGCCGCCAATACGGCAATGCACGAACTGGCTCGCGAGCTGGGTTTCTCGACCTCTCGAGACCCTGACGACAGCAGCCAAGTCATCCACCGCCTTTCATGGGCTTGACGAGGCTTGCGGGGTGGGCAACTGCCCCTTGAACAAAGGGTCGATACGGCGCTGCAACACCGTAGGCATCGGCCAGTTCGTCAAAGGGCTCACGCAAGGCCGCGACAGACTCTTCAACCCAACCAAGCACCGCACTGGCATCAGCAACAAAAGCGGGTGCAATGCCGTAGGCACACATCAGGTGCAACTGCGCATCGCACGGCAGCGCCATGCCGATAGCTGCGCGAATGATGGTGTGATTGAAGTCGTTCTGTTGCGCCAGTTGCCCAGCCCTTGGATGACGACATAGAAGACGCCTACGACTTGTTCGCCCATCAACGTGACGACGTCATGAAAGTAGCCATTACCCCCTGAGTTCACCTGGCCTGGAGTGCTTTGAACCCCCATCCGGCAGGCACCTGGGGCGGCGTTGCGTCAGGCGAGACATCGCCTGTCCAGCCTTCTGGGGCACACACCCAACCCTCCGCCCCCGGATCTAGAAATCATGGCAGTTCCCGCGACAGAATCGCTGGTGGGTCCACCTCGATGTCTGGGTGGGCAGTTATTGACCGAGACAGAGGTGCGCGAGGCCTTGATGCGCTTGGCCGCTGCCCAGGTCATTCTGAGAGATGATGAAGCGGCCGTGCAATTCAGCACGGCCCGGTCCACCGAGACTTACCAGTTGTAGCTCACCGTGCCATACACGGTCCGCTGCTGGCCGTACTGGCAGCCCACGGTGCTGTAGCAGCCTGCCACGTATTCTTTATCGAACAGGTTCGCGGCGTTGAGCGAGACTTCCACGCCGTCGAGCGAGGCGTCGACTTTGCCCAGTTGGTAGGCGAGCAAGGCGTCGACCACGGTGTAGCTATCGACCTTGAAACTGTTGGCCGAGTCGCCGAAGGTGCTGCCCACGTAGCGCGCGCCGCCGCCGATGCGCAGCCCCTCGAGCGTACCGCCCTGGACGATGTAGTCGCCCCAGATCGACGCCATGTGCTCCGGCACCCGGAACGGTGTATTGCCTTTGTTGCCGACGTCGGACTTAGTGACCTCGACGTCGTTCCAGGTGTAGCTGCCGATCAGATTGAACCCTTGGGTGATCTCGGTCTTGGCTTCCAGTTCGACACCCTGGGAGCGGACTTCGCCTTCCTGGCGTGAGAAGCCGCCGACGTTCTCGGTGGCGTTCTGCTTGGTCAAGTCGAACACCGCGACGGTGTACAGGCTGTTGCTGCCTGGCGGTTCGTACTTGAGGCCGATTTCGTACTGCTTGCCGATTTCCGGGTCGAGCTGCGAGTTGTCGATCGTGACGCCCATGACCGGCAAGAACGATTCGCTGTAGCTGGCGTACGGTGCCAGGCCGTTGTCGAACAGGTAGACCAGGCCCGCGCGACCACTGAATTTTTCATCCTTCTGGGTTTGCGGTGCGCGATCGTCCTTCTGGTTGCTGGCCCAGTCGTAACGGCCACCGAGCAAGAACACCCACTTGTCGATCTTCAGTTGATCCTGCAGGTACACGCCGGTTTGCGACATTTTCTGCTCATAACTGGAGGCACTGAACGGGACCAGGGTCAGCGGTTCACCGTAGACCGGATTGAACACGTCGAACTTCTGGTCGATGAAGTTCAGCGACTGGTCCTGGTTGAACTTGCCGTTGTTGTAGTCGACGCCAGTGAGCAAGGTGTGTTCCACCGGCCCCGTGGCGAAGTTGGCCTGGACCTGGTTGTCCATGGTGAACAGCCGGCCGTCGCCCTTGCGCTGGTCGTTGTAACGCGAGTAGAGGTCGCCTGCCGGGGCAAACAAGGCAATCTCGGAGCTGGACTGGCGGTAGTCGCTGTAACGCACGTTCTGGCGCAGGGTCCAGATCTCGTCGAGGTTGTGTTCAAACACGTAACCCAGCGACGTCTTCTCGTTGGTCATGTAGTCGTAGGCGCTGTCGCCGACGTAGGTATCGCGGTCCAGGCGGCCACGGGGGTCGCGAAACACGGTGCCCTGTGCGGGCAGTGGGTTGGCGAAGTTGCCCGTCTGCTTCTGGTACTCGCCCAGTACGGTCAGCTCGGTATCGTCGTTGGGGCGAAAGCTGATGGCCGGTGCCACGTACTCGCGGCGGTTGGTGATGTGGTCGGCCTGGGCATCGGCTTCGCGGAACAGACCGGTCAGGCGATAGCTCCACACCCCCTCCTCGTCCAGGGCATCACCGAGGTCGAAAGCGGTCTGCTGGTAGTCGTGGTTGCCCATCTGCAGTTGCACTTCACGCAGCGGTTCGGTGGTCGGGCGCTTGCTCACCAGGTTGATCTGGCCACCTGGGTCGGAAGCACCGTAGAGCACCGAGCTGGCGCCGCGCAGCACTTCGATGCGCTCCAGGCCATAGGGCTCGGGGGCGTCCCAGCCAAGAAAGTCTGGCAGGAAGGTGCGGGTCCCGTCGCGCAGCATGCGCCCGGTGCCTTGCTGGAAGCCACGGATGGTCAACTGGTCGGTGACGAACTGCGGGCCGGCCAGTTCCGCGTTGATCCCCGGGGTGTAGCGCAGGGCCTGGGCGACTGTCTTGGGTTGCTGGGCCTCGATCTGCTCACGGGTCACCACCGACACCGAATACGGCGTTTCAATGATCGGCGTGTCCGTCTTGGTGCCCGCCGAAGCGCGCTTGGCCACATAGCCGTCATCCGCGCTCACCGAGCTGTACGCCTGGCCGACCACACTGCTGACCGGCAGGGTCAGCGCCGCATCGTCGCGGCTGCCTTGCAAGGTCACATGGTTGCCGTCGATCCGATAGGCGATGCCGGTCCCCTGGATCAACTGGCGCAGCGCCTCTTCGGGCTCCATCTGCCCGGACACACTGCGGCTGCGCAGGCCGGAGACGGTGTCCTGGCTGTAGATGATCTGCAATTTGGCCTGGTTGCCCAGCTCGTACAAGGCCGAGGACAGCGACTTGGCTGGGATGTTGATCTGCACAGGTTCGGCCAGCGCCGGGACCGCCACCGCCATGGCAAGCCCGAGTGCAGCGGCGGCGATGCAGCGACGCAAGCGCTGTGCCGGGTGATTCAGTGGATAAACGCTCATGATGTTCCCTATGGTTTTATAGTTGTGTTGGCCGGTTGGATGGGGCTTGGCGTGTGGCCAGGGGGCAGACCGCACACCGTTCGAACGCCAGGCGCTCGCGCAGACAACAGACCCGCCGCTTGACCGCGCCGGCGCCATCGCGGCGCAAGGCACTGCGCAACGCCTGGCTGCCCTGGCCCTGGCCCTGGCCGCTGTCGCAAAAATGCGCCCGCGCTTGCCCCAGCGCGCGGGTGGGCACACAGCCCTGGGCCACCTCCAGGACCCAGTCGATACACAGCGCCACGTTGCCCCACAGCAGCCGCGGTGACAGCCCGCTATGGGCGGCGAAACGGCTGACGAACGGCTGCAGCAACTGCTCATCGAGCGCGTCCAACTGACGCGCGCCATCGCCCTCGCTCAATGGCGCCTGCCCTGGCGCCGGGACATGCAGCTCGTCGGGGACGCCCTGCTGATTCACGCTCATGCGCAGTTGCCCGGGATCCAGGCACACGGGCTCGCCGTACAGCAGGCGCGCCAGCAGCAGCGGTGGCAGGATCAGTGCGCTGACCTGCTGGTGCCATTGCGATGCAATTGCCCGTGGATCAGCCTGTGGCCAGTGCTGGGCATAACGCGCCAACCCCTGGGCCAGCATGTCTGGCTGCAGCCAGCGGCTCAGCGCAGGTGCCTCGCTGCCGGGCGCAATGTGCATCCGCGCCGCGAGCGGCCGCAGGTCCGGCGGCAAGCGCTGGGCCAGCGTCAGGCTCACCTCAGCCGGCCTCGACAGCGCTGGCGCGGTGCTGCACCAGACGGCCGTTCTCGATGCGCAACAGGCTGTCGGCGGCATCGAAATAGCGGTCATCGTGGGAGATCACGACGATGGTCTTGCCCAGGCGCTGCAGGTCTGGCAGCAGTTCGGTGTAGAAAATGCGGCGGAAGGTCGGGTCCTGGTCGGCTGCCCACTCGTCGAACACCAGCACCGGCCGGTGCTCGGTCCACGCTTGCAGCAGGGCCAGGCGTTTGCGCTGGCCGGTCGACAGATCGAGGGTGGAAAAACGACCGTCTTCGATGCGCACCTTGTGGGCGATCTCCAGGCGCTCCAGGTACACCATCGCCTCTGGCGGCACATCGGCGCCTTGCTGGACAAGGTCCTCGAACAGGAAGAAGTCCGACAGCACGGTGGTGAACAGTTGGCGGTAATCGTCGCGCTGGGTGGCGTCGACCGGTTTGCCGTCCAGCAGCAGGCTACCGCTCTGGGGCACGTACAAGCCCAGCAACAGCTTGATCAAGGTGGTCTTGCCACCGCCGTTCTCGCCGACGATGAACACAATCTCGCCCTTGCGGATCGACAGGTTGACCGGGCCAATGGCAAACCCTGCGCCACCCTCCTCGCTCGGATAACGGTACTGCACGTCACGCAGCTCGATGCTGTTGATTGCCTCAGGCAGCGGTTTGTCGTGTGCCTCCTGCAAGTGCGGTTCGGGTGAGGCGAACTGCTCGGAGAGTTCGGCCACCCGGCGGAACGCTACTTGCGCACGGCTGATGTTCGGCAGCGTACCGAGCAGATGCTCCAGCGGCCCTTTCATGTACAGCAACACCAGGATGAAGCCGCTCAGGGTCGCGGTGCTGGTGCTCGGCCACATGGCCTGGAACCCCAGGGCCACGCCAATCACGATGAAGAACAGCGTGGAGCCGACCCCCTTGGCCACCACGAACTGGTTGATCGCGTTCACCTGCTTGCGGCAGATACTGTCAGCGGTGCCTTCGATGCTGTCCTTGAGCAGGCGCTGGCGGCGCGGACGGTTGATGCGCAGTTCCTTGGCGCCCTCGGCGATGGAGCGATAGTGCTTTTGCAGATCGTCTTCCAGGTCGCGGGCCTCGAAGAAGCCCTTGATGCCACGGGCCCGGGCGTAATACTGGGCAACCGAGCCCAGCAGAATCGCCAGGGTGGTGGTGAGGAACATCCCTGGCGACAATTGCACCAGGTACACCAGGCAGCCAAGGGTGACGCTGAACGACACCGCGAGCGGCGCGAAGGCGAAGGCAAAGTCACTGATGGTGTCGACATCGTGGGTCAGCACGGGGATCAGCCGATGGCTGCGGTAGCGTTCCAGTTGATCGATCGGCGCGCTGAGGATCTTCAGGCCCAGGGTCTTGCGCAGCCGGGCGATCACATGCTGGCCCACATAGTTGGTGCCGATGTCCGAGATCACCGAACCGAGCAGCGCCATCAGGCACAGCCCGGCGAAACCTAGCAACACGCCGCGACTGGCGCCGCCTTCGGCGTGCAGGGCATGGTTGATGGTCGCCAGCAGGCCAGTGATGCTCAAGCCACCGAGAATGCCCAGCACGGTCGAAACCAGCAACAGCGGCCAGAAGGGTCGCAAAACCTGGGTCAATTCATGCAGGGTACTTCGTGCGGGTACGCTCATTGTCTCGGCTTCCAGGCTTGACGCCCGTCATCGTCCCGTCCGCAGACGGCCGGAATGAGGGCGTGTTAAGGGGCATGCCTGATCGACGAATGAGCGTGGGGTTTGTTCAGCAAATTATCTGAAAATAACGGCCGAGGCTGGGGTCAGCGGGACGAAACAAGGATCACGTCATCGCCGCGAAGCAATTTGACCGGGAGCACACGCGGCAGCGCGTTGATCAACTGGCCCAGGTCGTTGGTGTCGTAAATGCCGCCGAAACGCAGCTCGCCGACCTCGTTGCCTTCCAGTTGCAGGGGCACCTTGAGGTAGCGATTGATCTGCACGATGGCATCGCGCAGGCTGATGTCGTCCAGCATCAGCTTGCCGTTGCGCCAGGCCATCGAGCGCACCGGATCGATGCGCTTGAGCTGGAGCATGCGGCCCTGGCTCACCACCGCCTGCAAACCGGCAGTCAGTTCGGTGCCCTGGTTGCGGCCGTCGTCTGCCTCGCCGCGCGACACCAGCACCGTGCCTTCGCTCACGCTGACAGTGGTCTGCACTTGTGCGGTCCAGATATTGAAATGAGTACCGGTGACCCGCACGCTGGCGTTGTCGGTACTGATCAAGAACGGCTTGTCGATGTCGCGTTGCACAGCGAAATAGGCCTCGCCGTCACGCAGCAACACCTGGCGCCGATCACGAAAGCCCAGGTACAGCATGCCGGTGCGCTGATTGAGTTCCACCTGGCTGTGATCGGGTAGCTGGACCTGACGGCGCGTTTCCTCGGCCATGAAGTAGCGCACACTGCCCGGCAACATGCCCCCCGCCCAGCCGCCCGCCCACGCGGCGCCCACGGCCAACGCCAGCACCGCGGCGCGGGCCAGCAACGGTGTGCGACGGCGTCGCGCATGGGCCGCAAGCGGCACCGGCGCACGGGGCGGCAACTGCTCGCTGACCTGCCAGACCCGGCACATCTTCAGGTACTCCGCAGCGTGTTCCGGGTCGGCATCGTACCAACGCAAAAACTCGGCGCGGTCCGCGTCCGTGCAATCCTCGAAATGCAAACGCACGCACCAGTCGGCGGCCATTTCGCTCGGAGTTTGCTGGGGAAGGGAGGGGTTGGGCATGGTGGTAGACAGCGGAAGAATTTCGCCAAGCTTACTCCATCCACTTGGTTTTTGGTTGGTTTCACTCTAAATCGTTCATTTGCCTACGCGCCCCTACGACCACTTCTGAAGAAGCTGTCGGCTCATTCGTCAAGTCTGATGAACGCCTCTGACACGGCCTGTACATGGCCGCGTGCTCAGGGCACCACTTCAAAGGAGGATTCGCGAATGTCCCAGCGACAGTCCAGCAACAAGCCCTTCGACGTCATCGGCGTCGGCTTCGGCCCTTCCAACCTGGCCTTGGCCATCGCCCTCGAGGAACAGGCAGAAACGGCAGGCCGCCGAGCCAACACCTTGTTCCTCGATCGGCAGACTGACTATCACTGGCACGGCGATACCCTGGTCAGCCAGAGCGAATTGCAGATCTCCTTCCTCAAGGACCTGGTGACCCTGCGCAACCCCACCAGCCGCCACAGTTTCGTCAACTACCTGCAGCAGCACGGCCGCCTGATCGACTTCATCAACCTGGGCACGTTCTATCCTTGCCGCATGGAATACAGCGACTACCTGCGCTGGGTCGCCGGGCACTTCCGCGAGCAGTGTGCCTACGGCAACCGCGTGGATCGGGTCGAACCCGTGATCGGCATGGATGGCAGCGTCGAGTTGCTGGACGTGATTTCAGTGGACAGCCAGGGCCGCGAACACCGCCGGCGCACCCGTTCGGTGGTGGTCGGCACCGGTGGCACGCCGCGCATTCCTGCGGTGTTCAAGGACCTGCGCGACGATGACCGGGTGTTCCATCACTCCCGGTACCTGAGCCGCATCACCCAGCAGCGCTGTGCCCGTGGTGAGCCGATGCGCATTGCCGTGGTGGGCGGCGGACAGAGCGCGGCCGAGGCGTTCATCGACCTCAACGACAGCTACCCGAACGTGAAGGTCGACCTGATCCTGCGCAGCGAAGTGCTCAAACCGGCCGACGACAGCCCCTTCGTCAACCAGATCTTCGCCCCGGAAAACACCCACCTGTTCTTCAACCAGCCCGAGCCCGAGCGCGAGCGGCTGATCAGCGAATTCCACAACACCAACTACTCGGTGGTGGACCTCAATCTGATCGAGCAGATCTACGCCATTCTCTATCGCCAGAAAGTCTCCAAGCATGAGCGCCACGCCTTCCGCTGCCGCACTCAGGTGCAGAGCGCCACGTCCGGCGAACACGGCGTGCGCCTGCACCTGCGGGATGTCGCAACGGGCCAGGAAGAAGTCCAGCACTACGATGCGGTGATCCTCGCCACCGGCTACGAACGCACCTCGCACAAGACCCTGCTGGCACCACTGGCCGACTACCTGGGCGACTTCGACGTCGAGCGCAGCTACCGCGTGCGCGCCACGCCGAACCTCAAGGCCGGCGTCTTCGTCCAGGGTTTCTCGGAAGCCAACCACGGCCTGAGCGATACCCTGCTGTCGGTCTTGCCGGCCCGCGCCTGGGAAATCTCCGAGGCGTTGCTGGACATGGCCGAGTCCTGCGAGCACGAGCACCTGCAGTTGCTCGACACTGCCCTGTCGGCGTCCGCCTGAATGGAGCTGCCTGGATGAACATGACCACCGGACCACTGACCGCGGCTATTGGCAGCAAACCCCAAGGCGAACTGTACCGTCGCTACGACGAGCACCTGGGACTCTGGATGTCCTTGCGCACGCTGGACATCGAGCAGGACCTGACGCTGTTCAACCGCTGGCAGAACAACGCCCGCGTCGCGCACTTCTGGCAGGAACAAGGCACGCTCGAGGAGCACCGTGACTACCTGCAAAAGATCGCCGACACCGCGCACATCTTCAGCGTCATCGGCTGCCTGAATGACGAGCCCTTTGCCTATTACGAAGTCTACTGGGCGGCCCATGACCGCATCGCGCCGTTCTACCCGGCGGGTGAATTCGACCGCGGTATTCATATGCTGGTGGGCGAAGAGCATCATCGCGGCCCGGCCAAGGTCGATTGCTGGCTGCGCTCGCTGGTCAGTTGGCTGCTGCTCGACGAGTCACGTACCACCCGCGTGGTGGCCGAGCCTCGGGCCGACAACGACAAGATGATCGGCTACATGACCTCGGTGGGCTTTCGCAAGCACAAAGAGTTCGACTTCCCGCACAAACGCGCGGCACTGATGGTGCTCGAGCGCGACGACTTCGGCCCGCTGCTGGCGGGCTGACCTCCCCTGCCGGGCGCTTGGCGCCCGGCCCTCTTTTCTTCAGTTCGCCAACGCCTGGGCCAGATGGCTCGCCAGCTCGGCGTAGACCTGATCCACACCCGGCATGATCGCCCCCATCCGCAGCAGGTCGTGGGTCGCGGCGTATGAGCGGTAGGTCACCGTCACCCCGGCCTGTTGCAAGCGTTCGGCGTAGGCCAGGCCTTCATCGTGCAACGGGTCGTACTGGGCCAGCCCCACGAACGCCGGGGCCGCGCCCTGCAAGTGCTCACACAGCAGTGGCGAAAAGCGCCAGTCCAGGCGATCGGCCGGGGTGCGCTGGTAGTGGTTGTAGAACCACTCCAGCGTCGCGCTTTCCAGCAGGTAACCTTCGTCGAACAGCTCGCTGGACACCGTGGTGCGCGAGGCATCGGTACTGGGGTAACACAGCAACTGCAGGCGGATCGACGGCCATTGCTGCGGGGCCTGCGCTGCCTGGATGGCCAACACGGTGGCCAGGGTCGCGCCAGCGCTGTCGCCGCCCACCGCCAGCCGCGTCGCATCCAGGCCATGCTCGGCGCCCTCGGCCACCAGCCAACGCAGGGCATCCTCGGCATCGAACAGCGCGGTGGGAAAGCGGTGCTCCGGGGCCCGCCGGTATTCCACGGCGAGCACCGCACAGGGCGTGCGCCAGGCAAGCTCTGCGCAGATGCCGTCATGGGAGTCCAGGCTGCCCACCACATAACCGCCGCCGTGGAAGTACAACAGCACCGGCCACGGCTGCGCGCAAGCAACCTCGGGCACATACAGCCGCAGCGCCAGGCTGGCGCCATCGCGGGTACGCGCCGTCAACGCGTGGCGGGCCACTTGCTGGGGCCAGGGCCAGACCAGCCCCACCGAAGCCTGCTCAAACGTGTCGCGGGCCAACGCCGGCGACAAGGCGTGCAACGGTGGACGGCCGGCTAGCCGCCCCTCCTCCACCAGGTCCAGGAAAGCGCTCAACTCAGGATGCAATGACATGGTTCAAATTCCTTGAAAACGGGATCGCGCGGCTCATTCGAGCCCCGCGCATTGTTCAATCAGGCTGTGCAGTTCGGCCTGGAAGGCGTCCAGCAGCCCCTGCACGGTTTCCGGGCGATACCGCTTGCGGCTATAGATACAGCGCATCCCCAAGCGACCGTCATGCACCTGGCCGATGATTTCCAGCCAGTTGGCCAGGGGTGCCGACGGGCTGTGGAAGTCGCCCAGGCTTTCAGGCGCAGCACCGAACAGCGCCTGTGGGCTGGCGGCCTGATCCAGTTGCCCGAGGTAGTTGAAGGTGATGCGTGGCTGCGGCAGTTGCGCCAGGGCCTCGCGCACGTCGGCACGCCCCAGGTAACGCAGGACGCCAAAGCCCAGGCCGCGCTCCGGCAGTTGCGCCAGTTGCTCGCGCACCGCCCGGACCGACTCGGCCACCTGGCCATTGCCCGGACGCAGGTGCACCGGGAACATGCTGGTGAACCAGCCCACCGTGCGGCTGAGGTCGAGTTCGTCGAACAGGTCCTCGCGGCCGTGTCCTTCGAGCTGGATCAACGCCGAGTCGTCCTTGCTCCAGCGGCACACGGCACGCGACAGCGCGGTCAGCAGCAGGTCATTGATCTGCGCCTGCAGGGCCGCCGGCACCGCCTTGAGCAACAACTGGGTACGGGGTTGATCAAGAGTGATCCGGACTTCGGCCGACGTGCCCACCAGGTTGCATCCCCGCGGGTTATCGATCGGCAGAGTCTGCGGGGTCCCCGCGCCCAACTGTTGCCTCCAGTAGTCCAGTTCAGCCTCGCCTTCCGGGCTGCGCGCCCGCGCCTGCAGGCGCTGTGCCCAGTCACGGTAGCGACTGCCCGGCAGCGCCAACTCAGGCAATCGCCCGGCACATGCCGCCTGGTACGTCGCCAGCAGGTCCTCAAGCAACACCGGCCAGGACACCCCGTCCACTGCCAGGTGATGAACCACCAGCAGCAGGCGCTCGCCCCCTTGTGCCAGGCGTGCATGCAGCACCCGCAACAGCGGGCCGTTGCTCAGGTCCAGGCTGCGCTGGGCCAACTGGATGGCCGCTTCCAGCGCTTGGCTGTCGGCGAGGTCTTGTTGCCAGAGCACCGGCACCTGCTCGACCTCCTCGAGGCTGGCGTAACGCTGCGACCAGCCGCCCGGCCCCTGGACGAAGCGCAACCTAAGCGCCTCGTGACGCACCAGCAGGTGGTGCACCGCCTGCTTCAGGGCCTCGGTCTGCAGCGGTTGCAGCACGTCCAGCAGCAGCGCCTGGTTAAAGTGCTGGCGCTCATCCATCGGCACCTCGAACAACCACTGCTGGATCGGCAGCAGGTTGAACAGCTCACCCTCGGGCAAGGCCAGCTCCGCCGTGATCGCGCCAGCCGTCGGCGCATCGACCGCCGCCAGCAGCTCGGCGATGGTCGGTTTGCGCATCAGGTCGCGCAGGCGGATCTCCCGTTGCAACTGCGGATGGTTACGTGCCCGCGACACCACCTGCAGGCTGAGGATCGAGTCGCCACCGAGCTCGAAGAAGTTATCGGCGATGCCCACCCGCTCCACCCCCAGCACCTCCTGCCAAATCTGCGCCAGTACCTGTTGGTCATCGGTCTGCGGCGCGACGAAGCGGCTGTCCAGGCTGATCTGCGGCGCCGGCAAGGCCAGGCGATCGACCTTGCCATTGGCGTTGAGCGGCAGGGCTTGGAGCACCACCACGTGAGTCGGCACCATGTAATCCGGCAGCCGCTCACGCAAACGCTGGCGCAGGGACTCACCCAGGCCCTCGGCAGCCACCGCCGCCACATAGGCGACCAGTTGCTTGCCGGTCTGGCTGTCGCGGGCGACCACCACCGCGCTCTGCACATCCGGCTGCTCACGCAACCGCGCTTCGATCTCACCCAGTTCGATACGGAAACCGCGGACCTTGACCTGATGGTCGAGGCGTCCCAGGTAATCGAAGGTGCCATCAACGCGGCGGCGCACCAGGTCGCCGCTGCGATACAGGCGCCCGCCGACGCTGAACGGGTCGGCCACAAAACGTTCGGCCGTCAGTCCCGAGCGCTGGTGATACCCACGCGCCAGGCCTTCGCCGCCGATGTACAGCTCGCCGGCCACCCCTTCAGGGACCGGATTGAGGTCGGCATCCAGCACATGCAGGGTCCGCGCACCGACCCGCTGACCAATTGGCGCATAGGCCGCACCACAGGTGGTCGACCCTTCGGCCTTCCACAACAGCGGCGTGATGACGGTCTCGGTCGGTCCGTAGCCATTGATGATCGCTTGCGGGCGCAGCGCCGCGCGGGCACGTTCGAACGCGGCCTCCGGCACGGCATCGCCACCAAAGCAATACACCCGCACCGCCGGTGCCTTGCCTTCGGCCTCGGCCTGGCTGGCCAACGCTTGCAGATAGGCCGGCGGGAACGCGGCCACCGTGACCCCGTGTGCGGTCATGGCGGCCAGGGTCTGTTCCGGGGTCCACAGTTCATCGTCACGCACCAGCAGGCTGGCGCCGAACAACAGCGGCACCAGCCAGCGCTCATGGGCGCCGTCGAAGGCAAACGACATGAAGTGCAGCTCACGGTCCGCCGGGCTCATGCCATAGCGCTCACCGATCGCTTCGCAGTGCATGGCCAGCGGCCCGTGGGCCACCGCCACCGCCTTGGGCTGTCCGGTGGAGCCGGAGGTGTAGATCAGGTAGGCCAGGCTGTCGGCATGCCAGTCCACGACCGGCGCCTGATCGTCCAGCCCTTCCAGCGCCAGGCGGTCCAGCGCGTAGTGAGTGACGCCGTCCTGCACCGGCAGTTGCTCCGCGAGGCTGGAGTGGGTGAGCAACAGGCGCATGCCCGAATCGCCCATGATGAAGGCCAGGCGCTCGGCCGGATGACCGGTGTCCAGCGGCAGGTAGGCCGCGCCGCACTTGAGCACGGCCAGCAGCGCCACCGGCCAGTCCACCGAACGGGGCAAGGCCACGCCGACCACGGTTTCCGGCCCGGCCCCCTGGGCCCGCAGGAACTGCGCCAGGCGATTGGAACGCGATTCCAGTTCAGCGAACGTCAGGCGCTGCTCACCGCAGAGCACAGCATCCCAGTGCGGGCTGCGCCGCGCCCATTCGGTGATGCCCTGGGTGACCGACGGCAAGCGGCGGCGCGGCGGCAGGTGATTGGCCTGGGCGCGGGCGCGCAATTGCGCTTCATCGAGCATGCCCAGCTCACCCAGCGGTGTGTCGGCAGCGGCGCAGAAGCCTTCGAGCAGGTGCTCAAGGTGAGCGCGAATGCCCTCCACCTGGCTCAGGTCGAAGTGCTCGCGCAGGAACATGTACTCGATCTCCAGCGCTTCGCCGAGGGTGACCATCAGGTCCATGGCGAAGTTGGTCACGCCATGGCCACGCGCCGTCTCGAACTGCAGCTCGCCATCGTCCCATTCACTGAGCAGGCGGTCGACCGGCTGGTTCTCGAACACCACGATGCTGTCGAACAGGGCCTGGCCACCACGGCCAGCCCAGCGCTGCACCTGGCTCAACGGCGTGTGCTCGTGTTCCCGCGCCGCCAGGTTGTAGGCCTGCAGCGCCTGCAACCAGTCGCCCAGGCGCTGTTCGGGCTGCGGCGCCTGGACGATCGGCAGGGTATTGATGAACAGCCCCACGGTGTCTTGCGCTCCGGGCAATTGCGCAGGCCGGCCCGATACCGTGGCACCGAATGCCACGCAACGCTGGCCGGTGTAACGCTGCAGAAGCAGCAACCAGGCCGCTTGCACCAGGGTATTGAGGGTGACCCGCTGGCTGCGGGCAAAGTCTTTCAGGCGCCCGGTGCGCGTGCTGTCCAGATGGCTGTAGATCGCCTGGTGACCGCGCTCGCTGCGCTTGCCGGTCAACGCCTGAGCAAGGAAGGTCGGCTCTTCCAGTGGCTGCAGGCGCTCGCGCCAGAAGCGCTCGCTGACCAGGGGATCGCGGGTCTGCAACCAGTCGATGTAATCGCGGTAGCGACCCGGTTCCGGCAGCGGCTGGCGGAGGTAGCGACGCAAGACCTGGCCGATCAGCAGCGACAGGCTCCACCCATCGAGCAGCAAGTGGTGATAGGTCCACACCAAGCGATAGCGACGTGGCCCCAGTTGCACCAGCAACAATCGTTGCAGCGGGGCCTGGCCCAGGTCGAACGGACGCTCGCGCTGCTCGCGGGCCACGGCCTGGACCTGCTCCTCCGTCGGCGTGTGTTCACGCCAGTCCAGTTGCTCCACCGGCAACGTCACGGCGTGATGGATCACTTGCATGGCATCGCTAAAACCTTGCCAGACAAAACTGCCACGCAGGCTGTCATGGCGCCCGCTGACCTCGTCCCAGGCGGCAATGAAGCGCGGCGCATCCAAGCCGTCGATCACCACGTCGAGCTGGTTCACGTACAGCTCGCTGCCGGTGTCCAGGGCGTGGAACAGCATGCCCTGCTGCATCGACGACAGCGGCACGATGTCTTCAATCGCCTCCAGGCTCACCGGCAGCGCGGCCAGGGCTTCTGCGCTGAGGGCACTCGGATCAAAGCGTGCCACAGCCCGCGGCGCGACCGCCTGCAACGGCTGCGCCTGGGCGGCGAGTGCCCGCACACTCTGGTGCAGGAACAGGTCACGCGGGGTCAGCGCCAAACCGGCCTCACGGGCGCGCGCCACCACCTGCACCGAGACGATCGAGTCACCGCCCAGTTCGAAGAAGTTGTCCTCGACGCTGACCTGCGCCAGGTTCAACACGGCTTGCCAGATCGCGGCCAGCGCGG